>CAZJMV010000161.1:0-29986 GCA_964547225.1 uncultured Anaerolineaceae bacterium
GCGGGCTCAGGAGCGGTATCATAACGATCGGCGATATCCTGTAAAAAGGCACGTAGACGAGAATCTGAGATGGTCGCGCTGAGGGGAACTTGCGCACCATATGAAGCACGTCCCCAAATATAATCCCAATAATCCTGCCAGAACTGACGCTGCGTACGTTCCAAGTTGGCTAGAGCTATCATATCTTCGATCGCAAGCGTGAAATCAACTACGGAAGGTTGCAGTTGGATCCTAGCATCTCGGTAAAGTAAATCAACTGGATAGGAATAAGCTTCCTGAATGCGCTGAGCTGCTTGGGCGCGATCCAATCCACCAACCGGTACACCTGCGACCACTAAACCAGGCGGCATATTGGCTCGTACGCGGCTGAAGGTGATCATCTGAAATACTGCCAGGACAATTGAGGCTAAGATCAAGATGATCGAGATAAAACGTAAGGCTGAGAAAGTGCTTCTTCGTCGCATAAAGCTCCTAAGATTCAAATTGAATTAGTATGAATGATACCATTGAATGGGAAGCAATGTAATTAATGGATGTTTAAGATAATGCTCATCCAGTTATTGCCTAGCTAGATTAAAATTTCAACAGCCAGTGGTAGGTGGCGACCGAGTACAACGAATTCAAAGGATTTACCGAATTATTTCAGTTCACAACTCCCAACATGCCCAATTTTCTGTGAAATTCTGTGCCTTTCCGGTGCAGAACTAAGGATTAAATTAGCTATAAAAACAGATGTGAAATACGAATGCAGGTATAAAGAAAACTCTGTTAATCTCTGTGGATTCTCTCCGAGACGCTCTGTGAAAAAAAAAGAGCACAGCGATACACTAGATATTCAACCAGCTTGTGGCGGCTTTAGGTAAGTCAGCCAGTGGACTGCTGCGTTGTGTGCAAACAGGCAGCGATTCTAAAAAAGTGCGTCCATAGCGTTTGGTGATTAGACGCCGGTCAAAAATTACCACCACCCCTCTGTCTTGTTGCGTGCGGATCAAGCGTCCAAAGCCCTGCCTGAATCGTAAGATCGCCTCGGGGATCGAATATTGTGAAAATGGATCTTCGAAGGTCTCGGAGCGAGCGGCGATGATCGGGTCAGAAGGCACGCCAAAAGGCAGCTTGGCGATCACTAATACGGACAGCGCTTCCCCGGGCACATCGACACCTTCCCAGAAAGAGCTGGTGCCCAAGAGCACAGCGCGTTCATTATTACGGAATGATTCGAGCAACGCATGCCGTGAAGCGCCATCACCTTGCTCAAAAACCATGATGCCCTCTCTAGCTAATGGAGAAGTGATCGCCTGTGAGGTTCGTTTAAGTTGATCGTACGAGGTGAATAGAACCAATGTGCGCCCACCGGTGGCAATACATAGGCGTGTCAAACCGGCATTGATCGCGCGTTGATGCCCATTGCGGTCGCTTGGTTCTGGAATATCGTTGACAAGATAAAGAAGTGTAGCGTTTTCATAATCGAAAGGAGAACCGACGGCTAGTTCATCAGCTTCATCTGCCTTTAACCGGCTGCGCAGGTAATCAAATTCACCTGCGGTGGTCAGTGTAGCAGAGGTTAAGATGACCGCTTTCTTCTCATACCACAGATAGCGTTCCATCAGGTTGCCTATATAGAGTGGGGCAGCATGTAGAGATGGATGATAACTATTTGGTTGGATCTCAGCCCAATAGATCTGCTCTTCAACTGGTTTAAAGACCAACCTCTCAACATGTTCATTAAATTCCTGCAAGATGCGATAAATATTTGTCAAACTGCCATACAACTCTTCATCTTCTTCAGCCAGACGATCGAGGACATCTGCTAAAGTCTTAGAGATATTAGCAAGCGTTTCTACCAGAGGTTGTAGAGTTTGCTGAGTTTCTTCCCATGCGCTCTCAACCTGCATCCAAGCAGGTTGAACACGCGTCGCTTCCAGGATACGTACTTGTTGTGAATATCTACCCAACCCTCTTCCATCACGTTGGTCGGCAAGAAAGTCGTTGATCGTAGCAAAAAAATCACGACTAATATTCTCAAGCCTAAACGCCAAAGTTGTAGCTTGATCGATAAGCTGATTCAAGGCAGCGTGGTCGGAGGGTGTAAGCACGTTCTCAGTAGCATTCACCATCCAACCAAATACACCGGAGTTTTTACTACCTAATGTGCGCAAGGTGCGTTCTAGAAAACGATAATTGATCTCAAAACTGAGCGCATCCGTGGTGGCATCTTCAATATGATGTGCCTCATCAATAATCAGATATTCATAATCTGGTAAAACCCGGTTTCCTGTGGCGACATCTGCCAATAGCAGGGCATGGTTAACGATCAAGATATGGGCGCTATGGGCAGCTTGGCGGACACGGTAAAAAGGACAGATCCCGCCAGTGCGTTTGAGACAATTTGCTGTTGTACAGCCCTCGTCTTCCGCTGAAAGGCGCGACCAAACGGATGTCTCCACTACACCATTGAGATTGATCTCTGAACGATCACCTGTGATTGTCGACTGCAACCAAACCAATACTTTGCCCAGGACACGCATTTCTTCAGGTGTCTCAGGCCCATGGTGACGCATGCTCTCCAACCTTCTTGGGCAAAGATAATTACCACGTCCTTTGACAATCGTCGCTCGTAACTCAATCCCCAATGCCTCACACAAGTCAGGGATATCCTTATTGATCAATTGGTCTTGAAGATTGATTGTATTGGTTGAGATGACCACACGCTGGTTATTTTGAGTGGCAAAGATAGCTGCTGGAATCAAATATGCCATGCTTTTCCCAGTACCAGTACCTGCTTCAACGAGCAAATGATGCTCCTCAGAGAGCGCTTTTCCAACCACACGCAGCATCTCCACCTGCTGACTGCGATACTCAAATTGCGGAAAATGTTTTGCGAAAACGCCGCCTGGCTCAAGTAATGCAGAAACTTCCTCAATATCCAATGGTTTTGGTTCATGAATCGGCTTTAAGGGTGGAGCGGACTTAATCTCATGATCAGAAAATATCGGACCATCATAGCGATGTTTTACTACATCTGGTGAAATCACTTCCGACGTACGTTCGCGCAATGCTAAACGAAAGGGATAATAGCCATGCCAATCAATCCCCTCTCCTAAGCGCACAATCTCCGCTAGTAGATGTAACGGGAGTTTAAGCGCTTCTTCGAAAAGTTTTAAATAGACCGCTCGAGTTGTCTGCGCATCATCTAGAGCACGATGGCTAATCGGCACTGGTATCCCCAATGAATAAGCCAAGGATCCTAACCCGTAACGGCTAGAGGTTGGCAATAACACAGAAGCTATTTCGTAGGTATCCATCAATCGATTATCTTGTAAGATATTCAAGCGATGAATGAAAGCCATGTCAAATTGGATATTCTGTCCTAGAATAGGCGCATCACCAACAAATTCCTGTAACTCCTGAACCATTTCCTGAATAAATGGCGCTCGCAAGACCATTTGATCTGTAATCCCAGTTAATTGTGTGATTGCAGGTGGAATGCGACAACCAGGATTAATCAGCGAGCTCCATTCAGCCTCAATCCGGTTCCCATTAAAACGGACCGCACCAATCTCGATAATTGAATCCTCACGCGGTGAAAGACCAGTGGTCTCAATATCTAGTGCTACTATGGTTTCCATGGTAAAGATTATACCTTGGACTTGCGTTTTTTTTCTTTATAAAAATAGAAATATTCAAAAAGGAATAATTTATTTGTCAGAAAATCCGCAAACCTAGATTCGAAGTAAATATCATCGTATCTGTTAAAAACCGTGATTTTTATTAACAAATGTATACTATTTATATTAGAAACCTTTTCATTGTTTGATAATATAACTTATTTGCCAATTTCCTTAAAAGTGGTAAAATCATTTCCAATGGATTTACAAAAAATTTTGAACAGCCGCCAGGCGGGTGTGCTAGCGCTTCGAGTAAGCCGCGCAGTACCACCACGCCTTGGTTTTTTTCTAGCAGACAAGATCGCGAAAATGATTGCAAAAAGGCAAGATCTGCCATTAGTGCAAGCTATCCGTTCAAACCAATGGGTTGTTCGCGGTGAACCAAATGATTCGAAACAATTAGATCAAGCAGTAGTCGAAACATTAAGTTTCTTAGGACGATCTTTTTATGAGATATTCCATAATATAAATGATCTAAAAGGTTTGGAATCGCTGATGGACGAGAGCCCAATTATGGAGCATATCATCCAACGAAGTCAAGAGGGAAAACGCGGTTTGCTTGTTCTTGGTGTGCATATGGGTAATTTTGATCTAATGATGCAAGTTGCTGCTCAACGTGGTTTAAATGCACTGGCGTTATCGCTGCCAAAAAATACCGAAGCAATCGAATGGCAGCACCAATACCGACGAAGCGCTGGCTTGGAGATTTTGCCTACTTCCCAATCAAGCCTACGTATCGCCATTGAGCGTTTAAAAAACGGTGGAACCGTTCTTACAGGAATCGACCATCCACTCGCTGAAGCAAAATATAAACCGCATTTATTTGGGTATCCAGCAAATATTCCTGTACATTATATTCAAATTGCCCTCAAAGCGGACGTCCCTGTGATCTTGTTAGCTTCAGTTAAAGACCTGGCTGGTAAATATCAAACCTTCTCGTCTGACGAGATCACCTTTATCCATTATAAGGATCGTCATGAACAAATTATCCTAAACGCAGAGACGATCCTTGCGTACGCTGAACGTTTTATTCAACCAACTCCTGAGCAATGGGTAGTGGTACAGCCTGTCTGGCCCGATGCTGTCAAGCGAATGCCTTGATTCCATGATACGCCAGGCTAAAGAGAAAGGGAATCAATGAAAGATATCAAATCACATACTCGAATTATCGATAGTATTACAGGACCTCATGAGAAGAAGCTATTAGTCTGGATGGCGGAACGATTGCCAACCTGGGTAACTCCTAATATGATGACTGGTTTAGGTGTTCTTGGAGCAGTCATTATCTTTCTAGGTTACATCCTATGCAATATACACCCCGCTTTTTTATGGTTATCTAGTTTCGGTTTTTTTGTCAATTGGTTTGGCGATAGTCTCGACGGCACCATAGCACGTGTACGCAATATCCAACGTCCGAAATTTGGTTTCTTTATTGATCACACAGTGGATTCATTCAACATCGTCTTGCTCTTCTTGGGAATTGGTTTCTCGCCATTCGTACGCTTTGGTTTAGCTATGATGGCTTTAATAGGTTACATGCAGCTATCCATTCTGGTTTATATCCGCACTGCTGTGAAAGGTGAATTTAAAATCTCTTATGGTTTACTTGGCGCTACAGAAGCGCGTATTCTCGCAATTATAGCAAATTCACTGGTCTTCTTTCTTGGAAACCCAGAATTTTTACTTTTTGGATATACCCTAAGCGCTTATGATCTGTTCGCGTTATTTGTGGCTATCTTATTATTCAGTATGTTCTTTGCTTCTAGTTTCACACAAGCACATGAAATAGCTGCACTGGAGAAAGAAAATAAATTAGATTAACAACCTTATTCACCTAATCAATTACGGAAAATTTCGAAAGCCTTGTAGTCCGTGTTAAGGCAGTAACTTAGTTCTTTAAATAATTGCGATAAGAAGGGAGAAAAAATGTCTGATCAGTGTTTTCTCATTTTTGGTGGTGGAGGTCTGGTTGGGCTACAGATAGCCCGTCGGATCGCCGATAAACTTACTCCAGCAAAAATTGTGATTGCTTCCCTGTTAAAAGAGGAGGTTGATGAGGCAATTGAATTGCTAGAGTCGCTCTATGGTCACTCATCGATTAAGTTTGAAGGTGTATGGGGAAATATTTTTGTGCGTGAAGATTATTCAACCGGCTCTCGAAATCTACTCTTGGACGACCCACAATGGCGAGAAGATCTATACAACGATATGCACGGTCCTATCCAGTATGCTTATGAACGATCTCATATGGTACGCATCATTCAATCCATTCGACCAGATGTGATTGTTGATGCAATCAACACAGCAACCGCGATCAGCTACCAGGATGTCTACACAGCTTCATGGGTCGCTAAACAACGGATTGAAAATCTATTAGAACACATCTCAAAGGAGGGGAAATCCACTAACGAGCTTACTCTTTCCGAAACTGAGCAGGCATTCGAAACCTTGCTGCTTGCTCAGTCAATCCCGCAATTGGTACGCCACGTTTCTTTGCTAAACCAAGTTATGCGCGAGGTTGGCACACGATTATATATCAAGATTGGCACTACAGGTACCGGCGGCATGGGCTTAAATATTCCCTATACGCATGGCGAGGATAAACCAAGCGCTAAGCTAATGTCAAAAACAGCGATCGCATTCGCCCACACAGGGTTACTGTTTCTTATGGCACGCACTGCAGGAGGACCAATTGTCAAAGAGATAAAACCTGGTGCTATGATTGGATATGCAGATGTAGTTTGTCGCCCTATATACGAACGTGGCAATCCGGTTCACCTTTTTAACAGCATCATGGAATATCCAGGCAATAAACTAATTCTAAAACTTGATAAAGCGCAATTTGATGATCGAGGTCAACTCGATTTACCGGTTGTAGATACTGGTGAAAACGGACTCTTTACACGCGGTGAATTCGAAGCAATCACTTCACTACGACAGATGGAGTTCATCACACCAGAGGAAATCGCGCGTGAAGCAGTACTGGAGATCATCGGGAGCAATACCGGTAGAGATGTGATCGCGGCGGTAGATGGTGCGGTGATGAATCCAACCTACCGTGCTGGATATTTACGGCATCAAGCACTCGCGGAACTCGAACAGCTTGAAAAGGAAACACAAAAACATAGTGTAGCATTAGGTCAATTGGGACCACCACAGCTTTCAAAATTGCTCTGGGAAGCGGAATTACTGCGCATGGAATACACCACACTGCGCAAAGCACTAACACAGACTCCAGAACAAATATCTGATGCGCTCTTTCAACGCGTTCAGGAAGACAAGAATTTGTGTAGTACGATCACTTCGATCGGTGTCCCGATTTTCACAAAGCAGGGGTTTCTGCGCGGTCCCTTTATCCGTATTCCGGAAATACCCGGAGAGAACGAGGCGCCCATCTCTGCGGGAGATTTAGATCATTGGGCAAAGAAAGGTTGGGTCGATCTGCGTCCTGCTAACATGGAAACCTGGCAAACACGAATTCGACTGATGGAACAATCCCGAAAGATGTTGAGCGGAAAGGGCTCCGCTGCTATCACTCGTCAAGCCTATCTCTTTGATGATATCCGTAGCGGAACGATCGTTGGCTGGGTATTCAACAATGAAGAAGGCGGGTATCGAATAAAATAACGTGAGAAAACCGCATTTTGCTGGTCATCCGTTTGCCTAGGATCTGAAATGGAGATGGAACCCCAAACACAAAAAGATAGACTGCTTGAAGATCTAACAGCACTCAATCAGATCATCGATACGCTCAATCGTACCTTGGATGTGCGTGAAGCTTTGGATTCCACCCTCGAGAGTCTTGTAAAGATCATGGGATTACAGACCGGTTGGATTTTTTTGCGTGAATCCGATTCACCTTCAAGCATGAGGCATAATACCTATCATTTAGCAGCACATTACAACCTACCTCCTGCTATCGCAGTAAAAAAACTAGAGGTATGGCGAAGCAGTTGTGACTGCCAGACCTGCTGCGATCTGGGAGAATTAAAAAGCGCCTATAATGAACTGCACTGCAGCCGCTTGCGGTCTGCACAAGGCGATCGGCGCGGTCTGACAGTACATGCTTCCGCTCCTTTACGCTCAGGTCCTGAAATCTTGGGGATCATTAACGTCGCTGCGCCTGACCGGAGTTCATTCAGCGCGCGTTCATTAGAGTTTCTAACCAATGTAGGCAATCACCTGGGCGTCACTATCGAACGCGCACATCTGTATGATCTGCTGCGTGAACGTCGCATCAATGAGCAGCGCACTTTGATCGAATTCTCGGAAAAGATGCTGCGGCGCAATAATTTAGCTGAATTAATCCAATATTTGGTCGAAGAAATCCCACTTTTACTGCATGCTGAAGCTTGTGCCTTACTGCTACTTGATGAAACAGACCAGCAGCTACGTTTTTATGCCAGGTACGGCTGGTATGCCGCAACGCAATCAATTGTGGAAATCCCAGATGAAGTGCAAGCCTGGCTTTCATATGCCATGCACACTGCGCACCTACAAATGATTGGCGACTTAGCTGAAGACAATATTCCGCATGCACTCTCGGCGTGGCTCAAAACGCAGGGATTCTATACGACAGCAGCCGCACCGCTAATTGGGGAACATGCTCCGATTGGCTTATTGTTATTGAGCAACCGCAGTCCCTTCACATTGGATGAAAACAACACCTACCTCCTAAAACTGCTTACCAATCAAGCTGCCCTGGCAATCGATAATGCGCGCCTTTATCAGGCAGAGTTAAATGGGCAGCATATGCAGGCTGAGATGGATATGGGATCGCGCATACAACGCAGTTTGCTGCCACGTCAGATCCCTCAGATCACAGGCTGGGAGTTCGCTGTCGTCTATCAACCAGCGCGGCAGGTGGGTGGCGATTTCTATGATTTCATCGAAATCCCAAATTTCAAGCAGAATCTAGGCTTGGTCATCGCTGATGTGGTCGATAAAGGTGTACCTGCTGCTTTGGTGATGGCACTCTGTCGTACAATATTCCGGTCAAGTATTTCTCCCTATCGCTCACCCGCTGATTTGCTATCCCATACCAATACCATTATCCGAAAAGATAGTGGACGCTACGGACTTGATGAAAGCCAGGAAGAAGAGATCTTTGTGAGTGCGATTTATGCAGAATTGGATATCGAGAATTGTCTTCTCACCTATGCCAACGCTGGTCATAATCGCCCTTTGTTGATAAAAGCGCAGCAAGCTGAAATCGAAGAGTTGACCGCACGCGGTATAGTATTAGGCTTGCTGGATGAGATCGATCTGGATGAATGTCAGATCAGACTACAAATCGGCGATAGCATTCTTTTTTACACAGATGGGATTAGTGAAGCCATGAACTCAGATGGACAAGCATTTAATAAGGAACGTATCCTTTCCCACTTACAGAAAAACCTAAAAAGTAACGCGCAGGAAACCTTAGACAGCCTGATCACTGCTGTCGAGGCATTCACTGCAGGAGAAGAGCAATCGGATGATCTGACTGCTTTTATCATTCGACGTGTTCAACAATGCTAACATCCCAACATGTTTGGAGAGGTTCAATGATAAAAAATGAATTTAGTACTACCCAAGATGTTCAAATTACTGTTTTGGTCGATAATCGCGCCGATTTATTAACTCATTCCACCGACGAGGTTTATCGCTTCACCAATTACCCATTATTAGCAGAACATGGCTTTTCGGTTCTGATTGACCTGTTGAAGGAGAATAAGCGCATTCTATGGGATGCTGGCATGACTCGTGTTGCATTTCTCGAAAATACCAAGCATATGGCGATTGACTTAAGCACGGTCGATATGATCGCCCTCAGCCACGGACACAGCGATCATACCGCCGCGATAAATGATGTGCTCAAAGCAGCCGTAAAGCTACCCGCACCGAAAAGATGGAAAAGTAATTCTGCGATCAGCGAAATCGATACTTATTCTCAACCACAGCTTGTCCCTTTGGTAGCCCATCCAGGGATTTTCCGTGAACGCTGGAAAATTTCAAAAGATGGTATACGCAATGGTCCAACCTTACCGCCCTCGCGCAAGGAATGGGAAGCATCGGGTGCAGATATCATCCTATCCGAAGCGCCCTATCAACTTGCTCCAGGTTGCTGGACGACTGGGGAAGTGCCTAGAAACAGCTTTGAAAACGCGGGGGTGGGTCCTGAGCGGTTTTATCGAGAAGGCAATCAATTCCATCAAGACCTGCTCGAAGATGATCAAGCGATCGTGTTTAATGTAAGAGATAAAGGTTTGGTGGTGCTTTCGGGATGTGCACATTCTGGGATCGTGAATACCGTGCAATATGCACAGGAGATCAGTGGTATTGAGCGTGTCTATGCTGTTTTGGGCGGCTTTCACTTAGCGCCAGCAGATCAAGAGGATATCGAGCGTACGATCCAATTTTTCGAAAAGCTCAGCCCACATTTGATATCCCCTTCGCACTGCACCGGCTTCAATGCCATCCGACAGTTCGCCAACCGAATGCCGGATGCGTTCGTACTGGGATTGGTGGGGTCGATGTTTAAGTTTTAATCTTTTCATTTATGAAAACATGAACACCTAGAATGCTGGATCGACTATGATTATCTCCCTGAAGAGGTAAGCCAGATTCTTAAGAACGACGACTTGATACAAACCGCTGATCTCAACCAAATATCCATTTTCAAACTAGACCAATATTTTTCAATTGGAGCTAATTATAATTTGACGGTTATAGGTTTTCTACCAAACCCCTGGCATCAGACGATATTTTACCTGCTGCGCATATTCCTGATAAGCGTTTAATTCTTTGTGCAACATTTCATCTTCTAACTTTGCGCGTACAACAAACAACACACCGATACATCCACCTGGAATCAAAGCCCACCAAGAGCCTAATGTTATTGGAATGCAGAGACATAAGACTATGATTGCACTGTACATCGGATGACGCACAAATCGATAAGGTCCATTAAAAATGACCACTTGTCCACGATCATCTTGAATGCGTGCCCAACGCGAGGCAAATGCATTCGTAGCGATCACCCACCAAATAACCAAACCAGAAGCAGCCATCCCGATTATTCCAAGAATCTGTAAGCAAACAGACATACTAGACCAATGGTAACGACCAGCATCTAAACCACTAATAGTCAGCAAGAGCACTAATAATATTGAATAAACGATATTGATAACCTTGTCCCAAGTTTTTACATTCGAAGCAATGCGACTGCGTTCTCGCATCAGTTCGGGAGCGTTTCTTAAGCTCCACAGGTAAACCAAGATTAAATAGATAGCATAAAGAACGATCAAAATCCATGCTGGCAGCCAATCGATCCGCCCTGCTGATCCAAATAGAATCGTTCCAAGTATCCCAAAGAATATTAAAAAACGAAAGAGCCAACTGATCAAACTTTTGTTCATTCACCCGTCCAAAATATATGCGTATCTCCATCAAGAGAAAAATCGCTTAAATTAGCTTTCGGTAAAGCTCGAAATCGGGGGAGCATTTCATTGATTGAATCACCACCGATCTTTTCTATCAAGGCGTCTGCAAGCACAAATGCGAGCATGCTTTCCAGAACTGGAACTGCGCGCGGCACAGGACAAAAATCTGATCGTTCATATTGGGTAGTGGTTTTCTCCCCAGTAACTAGATCAACTGTTGGTTGAGGTGTTAAGGTAGTGGCAATTGGTTTCATCGCAGCTCGTACGATTAAAGGTTGCCCATTCGTAATACCACCCTCCAAACCACCTGCACGATTTGTAGAACGAGTTAATTCCTCCCCAGTTAGATGGATCGCATCATGTACTTTGCTTCCTGGTATTTTACTATTCTCAAAGGCTGTACCAATCTCCACACCCTTAATAGCTTGTACGCTTAGAAAAATTGCCCCAATCCGCGCTTCCAAACGACGATCCCACTGAACATGCGACCCCAAACCAATCGGTAAACCAAACCCCAAGACCTCAATAATTCCTCCGAGTGTATCTCGTTCTTCGATAACCTTTTGTATGCGCTCAACCATTAATTGAGAAGCTAGTCCATCTGGGCAACGGACAGGAGATTCTTCTGCTAATTCATATCGATCTTCAATGGAAATGTCATCTAGATTAGCCTTAACATTTCCAATTTGAGTTACATAACCAAAAATGCTGATATTGAACTGAGCAAGAAAATGTTTACATACCGAGCCAACCACAACTCTAGCAGCAGTCTCGCGTGCAGATGCACGCTCAAGCGCTGGTCGCAAATCCGAATAACCGTATTTCAATGTCGCTGTTAGATCAGCATGTCCCGGACGAGGCGCTGTAAATGGTGAAATATCCTTCCCGCGCCATTTGACATGATCGCGATTTTTTATCAAAAAGGAAAGAGGCGCGCCAGTAGTTACTCCTTCCAGCACTCCACCCCATATCTCCACCTGGTCATGTTCGATTTTCATGCGTGCCCCAGCGCCATATCCACGTTGTCGGCGAGTTAATTCTTGATTGATTAATTCCTTTGGGAGTGATAAGCCTGCTGGAACGCCTTCTAAGATCGCCACCAACCCCGGTCCATGAGATTCGCCAGATGTCAAGAATTTCAATGCCATGATCCCATCCACTCGCCCATGCGATCCATTGCCACTTGCGCCCGTTCTATCGATGCAGTTAATGCAATGCGCATATAACCTTCTCCATATTCACCAAAAACCACTCCTGGGGTCAGGCTCACACCAGTTTTTTCCAAAAGTTGAGCAGCAAAATCCATACTTTTCCAGCCTTGGGGGACAGAAGCCCAAACATACATTGAAGCGGAAGGCAAATCCGCTTTTATCCCCATCTGAAGCAATGACGCCACAACAAGATCACTGCGTTGACGATAGATTGCGTTTCTCTCTTGAATCCAGTTTTGATCACCCTCCAATGCAGCTATGGATGCATCGATAATCGGACGAAAAAGACTACTATCCGCATTCGTTTTTAAGGAAAATAGAGCCTGTAAAGCATCTGGATTTCCAAGCGCCGCAGCGGTTCGCCATCCTGCCATGTTATGCGACTTAGATAATGAATTAAACTCAAGCGCCACATCCAAAGCGCCTGGAGAACTAAGCAAACTCGGCGCTGGTTGACCATTATAGGTGACTTGTGTATAAGCCGCGTCGTGACAGACGAGGATATCATTCTGCTTAGCAAATACAATCACTCGATCAAAAAAGGATTGATCTGCTAAACTAGCTGTGGGATTATTAGGGTAATTTAGCCACATCAAAGAGGTTTTATTGATCACTTCTGATGGAATCGCCTGTAAATCCGGCAGGAAACCATTCTCTTTCAATAAAGGCATACGATAAACATCAGCGCCGACAAAGAGGGCACCCCGAGTATAGGTAATATAGCCTGGATCAGGAACCAAGACGATATCACTAGGATTAAGCATTGCTAGACTGAGATGAAAAATCCCTTCTTTCGATCCAAGCAATGGAATGATATGTTGATCAGGGTCTAAATTAATCCCATATAAACGCTGATATAAACCAACCCAAGCTTGTCGTAAATCCGGTGTACCTCGGTGAGATTGATAACCATGATGATCACTATGTATTGCTGATTCATTTAATGCTTTAATGATATGCGCAGCGGGAGGCATATCTGGTGAACCTTCATCGAGGCGAATCACATCGCGTCCTTGAGCTTTCATTTCTGCTAGACGCTGACTTAGACGAGCGAAAAAATACGGAGATAGTTGTTTCATTCTTTCTGGATTACGCTTCATACAAATACGTTCCTCTCAAATGGTTCGCTACTGCTGCGAGCATATACACCCGTGGGGGTGACTTCCCAATCCAGCGTTCGTCAGCCAGGGCGGCTTGTTCAACCAACATACCAAGACCAGTTACAGCCATCAAACCTGCTGAATTTGCCTGCCTTACAAAACATGTTTCAAGAGGATTGTACACCAAATCATAAATAAATGCCTTTTTCGGTAAATCTAAATCCAAAAACCAAGGGTTGTCATCAATTTTCGGGAACATCCCAACAGGAGTAGCATTAATAATCAAATCCAGATCATCTAATAAAGGATCAATTGACTGTGGAGTTAGTGGTAGATCATACCTGATAGAAACATTTTTTTTGGAAGAATTGTAAAAATCCATTGAAGCAATTAGGTTTCTTGCTTGCTCAACTCGTCGTGCAGCTACCCAAACCAACCAACCAGCATTGGCGAGAGCAAATAACACTGCTCTCGCAGCACCTCCAGCCCCTAAAATTAATGCCCTTCTAGTTTTATTCCGGGGTTGGACGCTCGTGTTAAACTCTGGACAATGATGATAAAGGTCACATAAAAAACCGGGGGCGTCCGTATTATCTCCAAACAAATAACCGTCTTTCATAAAAAGCGTGTTGACAGCTGAAATTGCTTGGGCTGTTGGTGTAAGTTTGTCTAAGAAGGGGATCACTTTTTCTTTATATGGGATGGTAATATTTAAACCTTGCAACTCTCCCTTTCGCATTTGATCTAATAGTTCCAATAGATCTTTTTTACCTTCCGGTAAGGGCTGAATGGTGAACAGGGAGTAATCAGCAGCTATACCCAATGACTGAAAAGCAGCTCGATGGAGTGGTACAGAGAGACTATGTTCGAGAGGATAACCGATCAAACCAAATCTACGCATGCCAAGTTCATTATTCATAAGAGACGGATGCACCTAAATAATTAAGTATATCCAAAAAATTTGGGAATGACTCAGCAATAATATTAGCATCCTGAACAATAACGGGTTTCTGGGATGCCAAACCAGCAATAGCAAGCGACATTGCCAAGCGATGATCACGATGAGGATTCACTTCTCCTCCACGCAAAATGCTCCCGCCAATTACCTCAAAACCATCTGGTTGTTCAGTTATTTGCACTCCAATCGACGATAATTCTCGGGATAAAGCACTAATTCGATCGGATTCTTTATGGCGCAATTCTAGTGCATCACTGACTATTGTTTTTCCGTTTGCAAAAGCAGCTGCTACTGCAAAAATCGGAAACTCGTCAATCATACGAACGACTTGTTCACCATTGACTTGTACAGCATGCAAATCACTATAGCGTATATCTAAATCACCGATGGGTTCGCCTCCCTGCATGGATTGATTTGAAATCTGAATATCAGCTCCCATTTTTTGCAGAACATCAATTAATCCCATACGAGTTGGATTTAGACCAATAGAAGGTAAGAGGATATGAGAATCGGGCACAATTAGGGCAGCAACAATCAAAAAGGCTGACGCAGAAATATCCCCTGGTAATTTCATCTTAAGCGGTTTTAAAGCGCCTGAGGGAGGAGGCGCTAATCTTGTCAAAAAGGATTGATGAGAATTGCTCTTGGATGTGTTTAGCATTCGCTCAATTTCCACACCCATTCCTTTTAACATTCGTTCCGTATGATCACGCGAAGGACCTGGTTCAATCAAAACAGTCTCTCCAACCGCCGTTAAACCTGCTAATAATAGGCATGATTTAACTTGAGCGCTTGCAACAGGCAAATGATAGCGAATCCCCATCAATGGTCGTTCACTTGCCCTCAATATTAAAGGAGCACAACCATCACTCGATTCAATTTCCATTCCCATTTCCCGTAACGGTTTTACAATTCTATCCATTGGTCGACGACGTAAACCTGGTGATCCATCCAGAACTGCTGAAATTCGCCATGCTGACAATGCTCCTGCTAAGAGCCTCAAAGTGGTTGCTGAATTTCCACAATTCAAATGAACCGGGGATAAAAATTTCTCTCGATATTGTTCGGGGTTTAATCCAATCCCAGCAACTATCAGAAAATGACCGTGTAGTTCCCATTTTACGCCAATCTTTTCTAATGATTCCAAAAGAGCCTGCGTCACACCAGACACCTGAAAATTCTCGAAATGGCTCTCTCCTTCTGCCATAGCGCCCAATAAAGCAGCTCGATGGGAGAGTGACTTGTCTCCAGGTAAAGAAAATTTACCTTGGGTTAGTAATTCACCTCGCAAAGCATTACTAGTCCTTGTGATTAGAATACCACTAGTCATAAATCTTCTCCTGCATGTTTAGATAATATCGCCTCATAACGTTGTGCGCCTTGTTCTAGCAAAACTCTAAGTGCATCCATATCACCTGCATCAATCTTGGCGTAAATATTTTTTATTTGTTGGAGAAACAAACCTAGGCTGCTCAAAATATTCTCTTGATTCGTTTCTATAATATCAATCATCATTTCTTGATTACTGACCGATAATCTAGCGCTACTTCGAAAACCAGTACTAATCATCGCAGCTACCTCTAAAGGTGTGATAGCAGCTAAGCTATTCGAAATTAGGTAGGGCAAATGACTACTAGCAGCTACCCATCGATCATGAGTTTCTGGATCCAACCAAACTGGATGTGCCCCAATAGTCAAGGCTAGTTTTTCTCCCACCGAACGTGCATACTGCGATGTACGTGGTAAAGCAGTTAAGGCAAATGGTGCTTCTTTAAATATGCTAGCTTCAGCATACTGGATAGAACCTCGCTCTTTCCCACACATTGGATGTCCTCCTAAGGGATCGAAACGAGATGGTAATCTCTCCATTGCTTCAAGAATCTTTTCTTTGGTTGATCCAAGATCAATCACAAGCGCTTGTCCTTGATGGAATTTTGGGAGATCTGTAATCAAACCAATGATAGCATTGACAGGCGCAGCGAATATGACTAAATCTACTTCCGATATATATTCAGGAGGATACTCAGAAACACGATCAATTATATTCCAAGCGGTTGCCAATTCTCGTGTTTTTGTATCTGGATCGACTGCACAAATATAGGCACATTTTCCACGCAATGCCAACGCCAATGAAGCTCCCATTAACCCTAAACCAAAAATACAAACTTTTGTTTGACTAAAAAAGCCAGGCTCAGACATCAATATCGCTCATCTCATACACGGACTATCGTTTGTGATTGCACATCTGAATTCTGCTTAACTTCACCTAAGGGCGCCAATCCACGTCCAATTGCCTCAGAGATCGCTTTCACTTGATTTACTAGTTCAACAAAACGCTCCGGTTTCAACGACTGTCCGCCATCGGATAATGCTTCTTCTGGATGATGATGAACTTCAACCATTAATCCATCTGCGCCAGCAGCAATACCAGCCCTAGCTATCGCCGTAACATACGCCCAATTTCCGGTAGCATGGCTGGGATCTAGGATAACAGGTAAATGGGTTTTTTCTTTTAAAACAGGTATTGAATTGATATCAGTAGTATTTCGAGTGGAAGTTTCATAAGTACGGATACCACGCTCACATAACATGATATTCTGATTACCATGGGAGAGGATATACTCAGCAGCCATTAGTAATTCATCCACTTTCGCCATCATGCCTCTTTTGAGAAGAACTGGATGATGGCTCTCTCCGACAGCATGCAAAAGAGCAAAATTCTGCATATTTCGTGCACCGACCTGTAAAACATCTACATAATCTGTCATAAGCTCAATTTGTTCCTCGCGCATGACTTCAGAAACTACAGGTAATCCAGTCTGCTGGCGTGCTTCTGCTAATAATTCCAATCCTTTTTCTTCTAGTCCTTGGAAAGAATAGGGGGATGTACGTGGTTTAAATGCTCCTCCGCGCAAAGCATGTGCACCCGCTTCCTTGACTGCGTGAGCTGTCTCTAATAACTGCTGTCGACTTTCTACAGCACATGGACCTGCAATGATCACGATTCCATCACCACCTACAGAGGATCCGTTTAATGGAAATATTGTGTTTGTCTGGCGAAACTCTCGCGAAGCTAATTTATATGGACGAGAGATGGGTAAAATTCTATCAACACCAGGTAAATGCATAAATTGGTCACGGTAAACAGGGCGTCCATCACCAATTGCGCCAATTACTGTTCTTTCTTCACCTGTAGAAATATGAGCTCGTAGACCATGTTGCTTGACACGGTCAACCACATGTTCAATTTCTTTCTTGGATGCGTCAGTACGCATAATAATCATCATAGCATCACTCTCCTGAGACTTGTAGTTTTGTAGCGGTAAAAAAACAATCCATAATTACTCCTCCTGAGTAGAAAAATCCGTCATGTTCAAATCGGGGCGGAGACTAATTGCTTCTCTGAGATAAACATGACGGATAGCTGACTGGGGTAAATTCGTGTTCCAGTGTAACAAGATACGGATACATCGTTGAAGCGCACCTGGAACTGGTATCTCCTGTGAACACATCAATGGCACTTGCGTCCAACCCATTTGACGGGCTGCACGCGCAGGATGTACTGAAAATAAATCATGTGTGACCGTGAACCAAACACTAGCGATGTCTGTAGTTTCTATTTCTGGATTTGCATCCAATAACGCCTGCAATAGTTCACGCGTCGCAGAAAGGATCTCATCTGGTTGATCATTTATTGCAACGGTAGCACCACGCACACCATGAACTTGAGTCATATGACCTCCAAATAATAAAAAAAGCGCAAGACCGTTGGTCTTGCGCTTTATCAGTAAACCTTTTATCTATATTGCTTAAGCACCGCCAACGGTTTCTATAATATGGAAACCGAAATAATAATAAACAAAATAATAAAAGCGGTTTAAATTAAGCGAATGCATATTATGTCAATTACCTTTTGAAATTACATAACGAGTCTATCTCAGAGATGCTCATTCGTCAAGAGGAATTTTACCAGTCTCATAAACAGCAAAAATTTTTATATGTATCATTATCCATGCCCATGTGCAACACTCTCGTCACATGGAGCAGCACCTTGTAAGGAACCACCTAAGTAATTCTCTAAAGCCTGTTGGACAGTACCTTGAGCGCCCGTTGCGACCTCAATGCCTACTTGATTAAAGAATTGAATCGCACGTCCCCCCATTCCACCACTCAACATCACATTTGCACCATATGACTTGATAAACTCCGGTACCTGACCAGGTGCATGTCCTTGATTAAAAGGATTAGCGACTGCTTGAACGGTTTCAGCAGTGTGGTCTTTTATATCTACCAATATGAAGAATGGAGCATGACCAAAATGTTGTGCTACCATACTCTCCAAGCCATTATTTGATTCAGCAGTAATTACAATTTTCATATTACGTCTCCTGATTTACTAATTTTTCCAGATCTTCTGCAGCTAAATAACCTTCAACAGAAATATGTTGTGAATTTACACCCGCTACTTCAGCAATAGCCTTTTTTATCTCCATCGCGAGAGAAACTGCAATTGGACAAACGAAAGAAGAAGGGCGAAAAGTATAAATAACATTCCCTTCATTATCCACTGAGAGATTTTCAATCAATCGCATCCGAACGACATCTACATGAGTTTCCGGATCAATGACTTTGCGCAATCTCTCAAGCACAGCTTTTTCTAACAATTTTTCATCCATCAAATCGCTGCTCCAAATGCTACACTGATCTTATTTGATTTCCGGTTTGCTAAAGGATTTTACCATAAAGGATTTATCTTAAGATCGATTTTTAATAACCCATTTACAAAAGAATCAGGCTGAAACTGATCGCGTCTCAGCCTGATTTATGCACGAAATATTATCCAAGCTCTGGTTCTATGAGACCATAGTTACCATCACGTCTACGATAGAGGACATTAACAGAATTGGTATTCGGATTG
This sequence comes from uncultured Anaerolineaceae bacterium, assembly GCA_964547225.1. Lineage (GTDB taxonomy): Bacteria > Chloroflexota > Anaerolineae > Anaerolineales > UBA4823 > CAZJMV01. The sequence continues at coordinate 19,277 of CAZJMV010000161.1, forward strand.
AAAAATAGGAAAAAGTTTTCATGTCCGAGCAATTGCATTTGCTCCATGGCTTCAATTTCATCCATTGGCGCTAATAAAAATCGTTTCCTACGAACAATCGCTGGACCCAACTCTCCACTTTCTTCTTCCTCATCAGATGCTGGAGTAAAAAATTCGGAAATTGATGCCCCATCGCCACGACCACGATTGCGTTTACCTTTGTAGCGTTCAATGCGACGTTGCATCTTATCCAATGCCACATCAAAGGCAGCAAAAATATCATCTGCTCGTTCCTCGGATCTAAGTATAAATCCCTTTCCTCGAATAGTAATTTGAGCTACTTGTCGATCAGCCGCGCTACGAGCGGATTTTATGTAAGAAACATCAACTCGCGCTTCTTCTATCCCAGGAAGATAGCGATCTAACTTTTCAACTTTGTTAATGATATAACTTTCAATACGATCTGTCACATCCATATTTCTACCGTATATATCTACTTCTAATGTCATATAAGCCTCCTGTAATTATTATAATAGTTGATCTTACAAGATCAATTTAGTGCATTAGTATTCATCGGTCTTGCCAGAGCAATACAGTATACCTCAAGTGCATCGGCTTGCAAAAGAGCATTTGTGCAAGCAATCATTGTTGATCCGGTTGTAATGACGTCATCCACAAGAAGGACTCTCTTTTGAGCGACAATCTCTTTTTTTGCTTGAAAAGCGTCTTTTACATTATCTATCCTCTCAGAAGCGGTTAATCCAACCTGAGATTTAGTCTCTCGAACTCTTGAAATCGCTTTTGAACGAAAAGGCTTTCCGATCCCTAAAGCTAAGGGAAAGGCTAATAATGCGGATTGATTAAAACCGCGTTGTTTCATTCTCGAAACTCCAAGAGGTACGGCAGTGACGATATCTATTTGCCATGCTTGTTTTTGAACAAGCTGAATAAGTTGTCGAGCCAATATCTCCGCCAAAGCAATGTCGCCTGCATATTTTAGACGATGAATAGCGTTTCGAATGCGATCGCTATATTTTGCCCAGGCTCGTAAGGATTGGTAGGGAGGGCGTAATTGATCACAGTACGGACAAATTCCATTATTGAGCAAAACAACACCACAAATTTGGCAAATTGTATCTGGTATCCTCTCTGTTAATGCTTGACATGTTTCACACCAACGCGATCCGGGTTCTTGACAACCTCCGCAAAGTGGGGGATATAGCCAATCAAGACCAACCCAAGCCATTTGATAAATTTTAAACACCAGGTTTCCCACCGTTCGTGGCGCCACCAAATTTCCTCGCAAGGTATTTTTTAAATAAAACCAACTTCAGCCAATATATCTTTTGATAATTATATCAATTCCTAGCCAAAGAAGATACCCTTTAATACAGAGCGCATCATCATCAATAAAGCGGGAGTCATTAATACAATACAAATGGAAGGGAAAATTAGTAATGCCATAGGGATGAGCATTTTGATTGGAGCTTTGTGGGCTAATTCTTCTGCTAGCTGACGGCGTTTTATTCTCATTTGGTCGGATTGAATACGCAAGACTTTTGCCATGCTGACGCCCAATTGCTCGCTTTGAATCACAGCAGCTACGAAACTAGTCATTTCAGAAATGCCAACACGGTCAGCCATGTCACGTAAGGCTTCCCTTCTTAACTTTCCCAACTGTATTTCACGAATTACTCGCCCAAAAGCCAGAGAGAGTTCATTATCCCACTTCTCGTGTACTTTCGCCATTGCGCCATCAAATCCCAAACCAGCTTCCACGCAGATGGTCAGCAGATCTAACGCATCAGGTAATGCTTTTCGAATAGCTATTTGACGACGTTGTATACGGCTGTTTAGCAATAACTCGGGTACATAAAAACCCAATCCAACAAAAGCTGCAATGATTAAAAATTTTAATCCCCAACCCCAGGAGATCGTACCAATGGTGAAAATAAATAATAAAAAACCAGCAATACCAACAGCAAAGATGATGCGCGCAGCCCAGAAGGTGGTCGGTTCCAAACCACGCGGATTTCCAGCTAATTCAATTTTTCTGGCAGTAGCTTGAAGGGCATTTTGAGGAGTGAAATGAGAGATAATATCCCCAAACTTACGCGTCATGGGTAAAATAACACGTTCCGAAAGTGGTTGAGACATCTCGATCTCTTCTAATGAAGTCAAATCACCGCGCGCTGCAAATTCCTTCAGGCGATCTTGTAACGGATCCCCTTTTCGGGTATCACGCAAACCAGCGACAATCAAAAGAATTGCCCCCAAAACAATAAAAACAATAATCATAAGGGGTATGATTTCCAAATCAACCTCCGTTATACCTCAATCTTAGCGATACGCGTCATCACAAAATAGCCCGCAACAATCATAGAACCACCAATGACTAATGCAATAATACCAAAAAGACGCGTTTCAGGGATGAAAAATTGCATCATATAATCTCTGTTCATCAACCAAAGAGCAGCAAAAATGAGTAATGGCATCATTGCCAGAAAACGTCCAGAATACATCACTTGAGAAGTAAGCACCCGTATTTCTCCCTTAATGCGAACGCGCTCGCGGATAGTAAAGGAAATCGTATCTAAGATTTCCGCTAAGTTGCCACCTACCTCTCGTTGAACATTCATCGCAGTGATGACCAAATCCAGATCATCGCTAGGAATTCGTCGTAATAAGTTATCCAAAGCGTTGTACATTGGAATGCCTAATTGCATCTCTTGGATCACACGCCGGAACTCCATATTGATTGGTTCAGGCATTTCATTACTTACCGCTTCCATTGCCTGCATAGTTGAATATCCAGCTCGCAATCCATTTACCATCAGATTCAACATATCAGCAAGTTGGTCATTAAAGCGCTGTAAACGCTGACCCTGTAATCGACGCACATATAAGCGAGGTAAAAACAAACCTATGATAAACCCAACCATCGAGAAAATTGGAATTCGGTTACCTTGATCGGTAATAAACCAAGTGACTGCCGCTGTTCCTAGTCCCACAATAACCATCAAGGCTAAGTATTCAGCTGGTTTTAATTTTAGATCCGCTCTAGCAAGTTCGCGCGATTGACGCGCTCCCCAATTTGACCCCTCTAAGAATTTATTCAGCCAATCACCTACGGGAGAAGACTTTTCTTTTACAATTTTTGATCCATCTAGATTAGTTTCATCTTCCACATATTGTCCAAGACGCTCTTCAACAATATTCCGCTCGCTGCGAACAGATACAATACCTCCAATTATTAGAAGTAAAACAGCCAATGCGCCACCAACGATAATAATTATTAAGAATGGATCCATGCAATCACTCTTTCTTCTCTCTAATAACGGCGACGTTCACCAATTCCAAAAATCGAAGCGGGGAGATGGATACCCGATGTCTCAATTTTATCCATAAACTTTGGTCTTAAGCTTGTTGGGCGCAGTCGTCCAATCACCTTTCCATCTTCATAACCAGTCTGCTCAAAAGTAAAAATATCCGTCATCGTAATGACATCACCTTCCATACCAGATACCTCGGAAATATATACAATTTTTCGAGTGCCATCACGAAGGCGTTCCTGGTGTACGATGAGATCAATCGCTGAGGAGATTTGTTCACGAATCGCGCGTGAAGGTAAGTCCATGCCTGCCATCATTGTCATCGTTTCTAGGCGCGATAGCGTATCACGAGGGCTATTTGAGTGCGCAGTAGTCATGGAACCGTCATGACCAGTATTCATCGCTTGTAACATATCAAGAGCGGCTTCATCGCGTATCTCGCCAACGATGATGCGATCGGGGCGCATACGCAAAGAATTTACAACTAGATTGCGGATGGTAACCTCACCGCGACCTTCGATATTGGGTGGGCGAGATTCCAACGTAACGACATGCTCCTGTCGTAACTGCAGTTCTGCGGCGTTCTCAATCGTCACAATACGCTCATCACCAGGAATAAACTGTGAAAGAATATTCAGCAGGGTCGTTTTCCCTGATCCTGTACCACCCGAAATCACAATATTGAGACGGGATTCCACACACGCTTTTAGGAATTGTAAAGCCTCTTTGGTGATGGTATCATACTGCACCAATTGCTCAATAGTGATGGGTGATTTGAAGAATTTTCGAATCGTTAATACTGGTCCTACCAACGATATAGGAGGAATAACAGCATTGACACGCGAACCATCCGGCAAACGAGCATCCACATAAGGACTGGCTTCGTCAATACGACGACCCATAGGCGCTACGATACGATCGATAATACGCATGACATGCTCATCGCTCTCAAAAACAACCGGAACGCGCAGGATTTTACCAGCACGCTCAATAAAGATATTTTTAGCACCATTCACCATGACTTCCGTAACAGTCTCATCTTCTAATAACGGTTGTAAAGGACCAAATCCTAAAATTTCAGCAGAAATCTGCTCATACAAACGATGGCGTTCTGGTCGGGATAAAACGATATTTTCTTCAGCTAAGATCTGTTCAAATAGCTCTTGAATTGTAGTTCGAACATCATTGATACGGCTGATATCCATCGAAGGATCAAGTTCTGCAAGCAACCTATTTTGGACACGTGATTTTAAATCAAGATAGGTATCACGTTGCCCTTTTATGCCAGGAGGGGCTACACGTCTAGTCTGTACAGTTCCCAACCGGCTTGCAGTACCAGCAGGTTTTTCCATATTTTCCTGATTTGGTTGATCCTGTCCTTGTTCAATTCTTTTTAATAGAGACATGATTACTCTTACTCAAATCTTATCTGAATTCATTTTTATTACTATTATGTTGTCTGTATTTCAAGTTCACGTATTTCGTCGATTTTATTTCGAATTAATTCTGATAATTCTATTATACACTTTGAAGTTGGTTGAGAACGATCATTTAATACAAATGGGACCCCCCGATTCACAGAAGGAATTACAATTTGCTCATCTAAAGGAATTACAGAAACAATTGGTTGATTCAAATTATTACTCACTTTTTCAGGTGTGATTCCAATCCGTTTATCATATCGATTCATGACAAAGAATATCTTTGAACGATCGATCTTCATTTCATCAGTTAATTGTAAAAAAAGACGTGAACTCTTTATAGAGGGAATATCTTGATTCGTAAGTACAATCAGGATATCCGCAATATCAATAGCGCCTAAGGCAACATCTGTCAGAGTCGCTGAAACATCAATTATGATATAGGTAAACATTTTCCTTAAAAAATTTATGACATCTGTAAACTCCGTACTATTAACACGATCAAAATATAAAGGTTCATCTGGGGACGCCAATAATTGAATACCTGAACGATCCTCTGTCATTATGACATCATCGATAATTTCAGCATCTAATTCATTCGCGCGTGGTGTTAAATCAAGTAAATTGTTTCGAGGGCGTAAATTCAGAAAGATTGAGACATCTCCAAATTGGAGATTACCATCTACAATAACAACTTTTGATTGATCATTATGTAATGTTACCGCTAGGTTAACGGCAATGGTTGTATTTCCGGTACCACCTTTCGGGCTATATACAACGATAACTTTCCCCCTTGAAACGAGCGCTTTAGTTACTTTCTCGGTTCCCATGGCTGCTAGCGCAGATGAGATTTTCGAACGCTTCTCAAACGAGACCTGACCCGCTCGACGGACAGTATCTATCAGTTCATCAATTTGAGGCGGCTTGGTAAGAAAATCACGCACACCCGCCAGCATGGCACGCCGCATATAATTCGAGTCGCCTTGCACAGTAAGGATCACAATTTGTGTGTAATCATTAATGCCGCGAAGCAATTCTGACACGGTTATACCATCCATATCCGGCATATTGATATCCATAATGACCACATCAGGGTCAAGTTGCTTGGTTAATTCTAGACCTTGCCGTCCAGAATTAGCTGAACCTACAACCTTAATATCTTTTTCATATTGTAATAATTTTGTAATTATTTCTCGGGTTTCATCAACATCATCCACAATAAGCACCCGGATTGTGCTACTGCCTTCCATTTAATTTCCTTCTCATTGTTCTGGCTCGGAAGAAACCATGTTGACAGGTACGGAAGGAGGAACAAGATAATCAATCCTGGGGTTTAAGCTATAAGGTAGACGCGAGGGTACAGGTATCTCATATTGTTCCAATAAAAATTGTAGCGTAACGGGCAATATATCCTCCCGAGAATTATCTGTGGGACTACGCAAAACTAGAGAGAGTTGTGCGGCAAGATGTGTTTGGGCATACATAATATAGTTTAAGGTAACCGCATCCTGGGGTCTTACGATTAATGTAATCTCACTTGGTTTAGGTACAGTAGTTGAAACTTCTTGTTCTTGACTTTGTTCTTCTTGACCCTCTTCCCCTTCAGAAGTAATAACATCTGTATCCGTATTGGAATCCTGGGGAAATTCACCTACCTGCAAAACAATCACATCTTGTAATAGCATTTGGCTAACCATGCGAGGTCGTTGTGCTTCACTCGGATATATGAAAACAGCTTGCCCTAAAACTGGGTCAATTAATGTCTTTCCATACAAACCAGAGGCTATTTCAACAGTAAGTGGGTCGCGTGTGCCTGTTACTGGATCCGCAGGACCGCTAGCTATGACTACTCCTGTTTGAGAAGGAGTGTTTGTCTGAAAATCAGTATCAATATCCACAAAAAGGAAAGAGGAGATAACGTTAACATGATCTCCTGGTCGCGGCGCATAAGAGATACTGGATAATTTGTTTATCGGGATTGAAACAGCAACCATGCCGGTGGGAATATTAATCGCCCAAGGCGAGCCTGATTGTGGGATTTGTTCTCCTGCTTTTAGCAACATTGTATCCAATAATGGCGTACCAGCTGATACTTCATACTTTACCTGACGACCTATTAATTCAGTAATATTACTTGATGTGAACATCCCAGGGGCTACTAATTCGACTTGCGTTGGGATAGAAGTAAGCACATCCTCATCTAGGATATAACCTTGGGGTATGTTTTGGGTGATGATCACCACCTCAACCGGTGGCGGAGTCGGAGTGACATCCTGAGCAACCTCTTCACCGCCCAAGCCGCGACCAAGCAAAAACCATACCGCCCCTACTCCGACAAGCCCAAGGATCAATAAAAACGCTAATAAGAAGAATATTCTTCCACGCCGCATAGCAGCCTCCCGAATCAATGTTGACTATTTTGATCTAATCATACCTTTTTAAGGACAAAAGTCAAGTTAGATGACTTTTCTAAACCATATTTTTTACTGAAATTGAACGCATAAAAGCCTTGCCAGATTGGCAAGGCTTTATGAATTACATCTACCTTCGATTGCTTGGGGCTCACCAAGTTGACAATCGAACTTTCCAGCTATATTGCATTTATAATATCGCTGAAGACTTCACCGATAGCGGGTCCAAGTATGGCTAAAATAACAATCACAACAATCGCAACCAAAACAAGAATTAAAGCATACTCTACCAAACCTTGACCTTTTTCCTTCGGAGCGAACAACATGGCTTTCACCTCCTTTTCAAATAATATGCTCTTTTACTTGAGCTAGTATTATTATAAGAAAATGATCATAGAAAATCAATAGTACTTTTGTTTTTTATGCCTTACAATTTTGTAAAGTGTCATCCCGGGAAAATATTACCCATAGACAAATATTGACAAATGTACTTCTTAGATGGATTATCCTACGACCAGATTTTCACTGGCTGGTATCTCAAAAACGATCACTGTGCCTTGACCTATTCGGCTATCGATCACTATATTTCCCGCTAACATTTCCACTCGATCTCGAAGAACCTTCAACCCCATCCCAGGATTATCTTCTAAAGATTCTTGGTCAAAGCCGATCCCATCATCATCAAGTGTTACTTTAACGACAGTCTCCCCTATATCCACTTGAACCTTAAGGATTGAGGCTCGGCTATGATAGATCGTATTATTGGCTAATTCTTGAATCGCTCGAAAGAGCATGACTTCTTTGTAAGATTCCAATCGACGTTCTTTTCCGGTTATCTTAACCTGAATATCCACTTCAGATCTTTCTTTGAGGATTTCCAGATAACGTTTGATGGTTGGAACTAAACCAAGATCATCCAACATCATAGGTCTTAATTCAAAAATGAAATCGCGCACCTTGTTAAAAGTATTCATAGCAGAAACTTTTAGGTTCTCTAATTCTTGATGAGATTTTTCAATATCTTTAGAAAACAAACGCATCGCAATTTCGGTTTGCAGGATAAAATTCGATAACGCTTGTGCAGGACCATCATGCATCTGCCTTGAAAGTCGTAATCTTTCAGCCTCGAGTGATTGGATCATCATTTCAACCGTATGCCCAGCATTTCTTTTTCCCATGTTTAAGTTACCGTTAGGAACGCTTGCCTCAAAATGGGTCAATACGCGCTCTAATAAATCAATATATTTGACTAGATGATCATGATCGCTGGTTAGTTTTTCAACTTGTCCTCTCATTTGGAAAAGTCGTTGTTGAGTATCCAAAGAAGAATCATAAATTTGACACAAGTCAGCGCGTGAGGTCTGTTCAAGATTAGATTGTAAGATTTGCAACTTGGAGGAAATGGAAACATTTTTTTGAGCTAATTTATTGACTTCCAGACGACTCTGATCGATTTTGTTATCAATTACTTCTAATTCACGGCGATAGCTCTCTAATTCAGTTTGGATCTGAAGTGCGATTTCATTCCATCCATTGTGGCTTGATTTCATCTCAGTGGATATCATGGTTACTCCTGAGAATCGGTATCCGGTTGATTCAAACGAACCCATCCTTGTCTGAGGGCATACAAAGCAGCCTGTGTACGATCATCTACACCCAATTTACGTAAGACCGAAGTGACATGATTTTTTACCGTCTGATGACTTATTCCTAATATTAGCGCGATTTCTTTATTACTATTCCCTTGAGTTAAATATTTAAGAATTTGCATTTCACGTGAAGATAGGGGTTGGTATGGTTCGCCTGGGTCACTAAAGAGACGTTTAGCGCCATCAATTTTAGTCCCTAACCATTGATTGATTTGCTTTCCATCGACCTCTCTTCCATCTAATACATATTTTCCTTGTGCAACGCTTCGAATCACATCAACCAAATCTTCAGGAATTACGTCCTTGGTACAATAAGCGGCTGCGCCTGCACTGATCGCTTGAATTTTTTGGTCTACATCATCATATGCAGTTAAAAGAATAACGCGCGTAGGTAATTTTTGATCAACAATTTCACGAGTAATTTGTTGTCCATTAATACCAGGAAGATTTACATCGATAACAGCGACATCAGGTTTTAATTGTTGTATTAAGGATAAACCTGATTCTCCATCGCTAGCTTGATCGACAACGATAAATTCCTCTTCCAAAGAGAATGAATCAACGACACCCTGGCGGAAAATCGGATGATCGTCAATCACAATGATCGAAATCTTATCTAACTCTTTCATATTTCACTTAATAACGATACCAATCCTTAGAACCTGCGGTTTGCTTTAAGTATAGCACACTCCTTTTTAATTTCCAAAAAAATATTTGTTTTTTAACATTATGGACTAGACCAACGATAAATGGCTATGTTCTCAGCGCCTAATTCTTGACTGAATTTGCTAGCAGTGATATAGATCATTTCTTTCCCTTCAATCAAATCTGGATACCAATCCGTAAAGGTCATAAGATAGTCGACATTCATTTGGTCAAGATAAGCGCTAAGAACACCTTCTTCCCGTATAAAGGGAATCACTTCTGGAGATACCAATCCAGCTAGATCAATAATCTCATTGTTCGTAAAAAATCCCAAGGCGCCAATATCATGAGCAGCTACCGTAGCACTTGGTTCTAAATGCTGAGAAATCCATTCCGCTGTGGCAACCATTTCTGTTTCGATCACGGCAACATCGACAGCATAGGCGCGGGCGCCCATCACCCAAAAAGCAAGCCAAACCAAGACTATCGAAAACAACCAGACTTTACTAATCATTCGCTTCCAAGCGGTTATCGATGACAACTCCAAGCAATCAAGCGTCCCAACCAAAGCATAGCAAAAATAAATCGGCATGGCAGGAATGATATAACGACCATGTTGGTATGTGACTGGAAGTCGTAAGGCATATAGGCTGATATAACCAAGCAGCCAGAGCGCGCCAACCAGCGCGGGAATATGCCGTTTTCGAAAAGCGCGAATAAGATAAAGCACAAAACCAGGCAGCAATAATGCCCCAGCGCCCACCAACGGCAGCTTGGCTTGATCGATGAAACGTTGAATGATAGGAAGCTGCTGATAGATGGAATATTCAGCTTGCTTGGCAAAGAATGTATTGGGTAAATATGTTCCAAAAAGCAATTTATTGAAAGCTGCATAGGATAACAGAAAGAATACGATACCCAGACATAGATAGATGATCGATGCCATCCTTCTTCGCCATTGATCTTTAAGAAAAAAAGCGCTCAAGACGGCTGGCGCGATCAAAGTAATCCCATCGGGACGCACCCATACGCCTATCCCAATCAGCAAGCCAATCCCCAACCAATTTCGATGCTCTGACAACAACCATCCGAAAGTCAAGAGGACGAGAAAAGCGAAGAAGAGAGTCTCCATGCCGGATAGAGCAGCCCAAACCAAATGCCATTCAAGCATTAGAAAAACAGCTACCCAGATCTGGAACTCTTTACGATTTGGCGAAAGTAATCGAGCGTACCACGCCCCCGAGATTGCAACGCCAAGTAAGCTCAGCCCACC
>CAZJMV010000162.1:0-32028 GCA_964547225.1 uncultured Anaerolineaceae bacterium
TGTTGTAATATTCGACACCCAACGCATATCCATCCATAAAGACGGTTACGGGTGGGATTTGGATTCCACCAAATGTACCGACTTTTCCAGTTTTACTGACCGCTGCAGCCACATAACCAGCCAAGAACGCAGCCTCTTGAGTATTAAATACTTGCCCCAAGACGTTATCATAACCAGGATCATAAGCAAAGTCGACGATGGAGAATTTCTGATCGGGATTTGCTTCAGCCATTGCAGCTGTTGCATCACCCAACAAGAAACCAACTGTGACGATAATATCGCAACCGTCTTCGATAAAGGCATTGATATTCTTCTCGTAATCGGTCTGCTGTTGAGACTCTAGATATTTTCCTTCTACATCGAGCTCAGTCATGGCATCTTCAATGCCTTTCCATGCGGTAGCATTGAAGGACTGATCATCAATACCGCCAGTATCGGTCACCTGGCAGGCTTTGAAGCCTTCATCAGCAGGTTCCTCCGGCTCTACAGGTTCTTCTACTTCAGCCGGTTCTTCTGTTGCGACAGGTTCAGCTTCTTCGGTTGGTTGTGCCGCAGGTGCACAAGCCGAGAGAATCATAACCGTAACCAATAGTAAAGCAAAAAATGAATATATTTTCTTTGACATGAGAGATTTCTCCTCCAAAATTTATAATTTACTTAGCATTTGTCAAACGAATTTATTTCTATATAAACGGTTTCCTTCTATCTTCCTCCTTTCAAGATATTTCCTTTTCGGTTTTTAGGAGCCCCCCAATGCAATTAAAAGCATACAAGCAATTATAATTTAAAAACCTTATTTTGGTAATTTATGATGGGCACTTTATTAAATAATTATCCTTTTCTAGGTAGTGAAACCTTTATAGAACCATCATCTTGCTCGTTTACAGTCTAGCACATTCTAACCAAACATGCAATATAACTTAATCCCCTTTTCATATTTGATAGGTTCAAAGGAATTAAGTTTGTCTTTGATATTAGGGGAAAGATGTTCCATTTTCAGCATAAAAACATAAACACATCAATTCACCTTCTTCAAGGCTCCAGAATCTCATTCTTTACGCCTAAAGTCATCTGTTCAAGCAATATTGTATTTGCTTTGTCGTTCAAATTTTCCAATACTACAGTGATATCATGCCCATTTAGAATGCTTGTAAACGCTTCACTGGCGATATCACGGACGATATCATATCCAGGAACACACGGTTCATAAGCGCCATATTCCAGAAATTCCCATCCCATTCGATAAACATTATTTTCCTGAAAATAATCATTCAGGTATTCCTCCGTACTCCTTCTAACAGGATAATATCCACTTACTTTAACCCACTTCGCCTGCATCTCTGGACTTGTAAGATGCTTGATGAATATCCAGGCAGCTAGCTCCTCTTCAATCGTTGCCTTTGGAATACTGAGACTCACACCATAGATATTCTGAACTGGTTTCTCCATCTCATGAGGGAGGGCAGCAACATTCCAATTAAATTTTGACCCATTTTTAACTGCTTGATCATAATATGGGATTCCAGCGCTTGTTCCAACAGAGAACAACAAGTCACCATTCCCAAAATGTTTTTGATCCGCATAAGCTTCATAGACTTTTCTAGCACAGCCCTCAGCTACTAAATCCTGAAGGAAACCCATTGCAGTTTCTGCTGCACTACTACAAAAAGAATACTGTGCCATTTCCGCATCGAAGAGATTTCCTCCAAACGCAAATGTCCAACTAGCCAGACGTGAGGCATCTACACTAATTTCATAACCCATGCTTTCCAGGCTGGAGCCTTTGCTAAACGGTTGCTGGATAGCTTTACATGCCATCTCTTTGAATTCATACGGATCCAATGGGGGATGATCATATCCCAATTCCGATAACCAATCCTGATTGTAATAAAGTATCTCCATTGAACGGAAAAGGGGTAAACCTAATCGAGCATTCTCAAAAACTGTTGAGATATCTTGCGAAAGCATATCTGGGAAGAAATCATTTTTGTCAATTTCAGATAGTCCCCATTGAGGGCTTTCCATTAATGAATCAATATTTACCAAACTTTCACTAAGTTGAAATGTAGCTGCCTGATTCTGATAAAGTAGAACTAAGTTTGGTGTATATGGGGTTTGCAAAACATCCCAAAGTTTTTCGAAAATTACGTTTTGATAACCTTGATATTCAGCAACAACAGTGATTCCCAAGTGATTTGTCTGATTAAATTCATTTACGATTTCTTGGATAGTCTCTTCGCGATCACGGGTAAAATGATGCCAAAACAAGACCGTTTGCCCGCTTGGGTCTATATCTTCGTAAATATCAAGATATTCAACAACTGGTGTATTTGTTTCCGTAGGTGTAGTTTGGTTATCTCTCGTATTCGTTAGTATTGGTTGATTCGTGGAAGTAATCCTCGAGGATGACGTACGTTGAGTAGTGACGGTATTTCTTGTGCTTGTGACTGTATTGCTTGGAATAGGTTGCGTTTGTCGGTTGATCGTTATAGGAGTTATTGTCGGCAAGGGAAAGGTTTCGCATCCGAAAAAGCATAAAAATATGCTCACAAACATTATTCTTGCATATTCTGTTATTCTATTCATATCATCTGATCCCCGTAAAACTTTCGTTATGTCCTATGAATGATCGATTCTGAGGGCATAACCTAAACAATATTTGAACAAAGAAATGATAAACTTAAATAATTATATACCAGAAATTATAAAAAACCAGAGAATATAAAAATTAAAAATATGATAATATCTTTCCACTTATGAAAAAGTCGACCTTATTTAATTTTTTTCTTATTCTAATAATTTTCGAAATATTAATATCTGCTTGTAATACCAATACTACTAGTATCAAAGCAACGAGAACTAGTCAGGAAACGTCGCCTACACTCCAAGCTACCTCATCTAACACGCCATCCACGCCAACCCTAAAACCAAGCCTAACCTCTACTTCTATTCCTATTTATATTGATCTCGAGCCTAAAGATCTGGAAGGAACGATAATAGAATTCTGGCATATATGGTCTGGGGAAAGTGGAGAGACACTAGAAGCCTTAATCGAAGAATTTAACTTAACCAACGAATGGGGCATACTTGTCGTTCCAGTTTTCAAAGGCACACTTGACCAACTAGATATTCAGGTAACAAGCGCGCTCGAAGATGGAACCTCTCCCGATTTGGCTATTGGCTTTATGCATCAGATCTTAAAATGGAATCAGTCGTTAGATATCATCGATTTAAAGCCATACATTAACGATGCATTCTGGGGATATAACCAAGAGGAGCAAGCCGATTATTATCCAGTCTTTTGGGAAATGGGGATATACGACGATCAGCGATATGGATTCCCAGCGCGAGCGTCTGGGCAAATGCTTTTTTACAATCGAACATGGGCAGAAGAGTTTGGCTTCTCCAACGCGCCAGAAACCCCTGAGCAATTTTACGGACAAGCTTGTGCCTCTATATTGGCTAACAAGAATGATGACAATCGCGAAAATGATGGCACGGGAGGCTGGATAATTTCTACTGATTATCCAGCGATATTGGCATGGATTCAAGCTTTTGGGAGCGATATTTTTACGAATAGCCTCGCTTCTAATAATACATCGCCCTATCAATTTAATAATCCCGAAATGGAAGAAGTTTTCACCTTCTTAAAAAGGATCTACGACGATCGTTGTGCATGGATTTCAGATAATCAATCTTCCGGAATTAATTTCGCTGAACGACAAAGTATATTTTCCGTTGGCAGTATTATGGATATTCCCTACCAAAGGCAGTTTTTTGAGCAAGCTGGCAATCTAGATCAATGGACAGTGATCCCTTTTCCATCTCCTTCTGAGAATCCTGCAATCACCGTCTACAGCCCTCTTTTCACCTTGTTCCAAACCTCTCCGGAGGAGCAACTTAGTAGTTGGTTACTGATAAAATGGCTTAACCAAGAAGAACAACAATCCCAATGGATCCAAACAACTAGCTCTTTCCCTTTACAAGAGTCTGTAAGACCTTTGCTAATAAATTTTGAAAAACAACACCCACAATGGGGTCAAGCTGTAGATCTTATACCTTTCGCTTATGCTGAACCAGCAGATCAATCCTGGAGCAACGTAAGATGGGTTCTTTCAGATGCCAGTACACAGCTCTTTAAATCATACTTCACGCCCTCACAAATCCCAAACCTACTCGAATATCTTGACCAGACAGCCTATGAATTGTCCATTGGTGAAGAAGGTAATCTCATCGATCCTACAGTACAAACCATTTCAAAACACACCGCTACACCAACTCCATAAAAAGAATCTCATATAGATGGAAGGGAAAACCGATATGCCAAACAAGACTCGAGTGACAATTTTTACCGATGGTTCTTGTTCTCCTAATCCAGGACCAGGTGGATGGGCTTGTCTGTTACGCTACGGAAAACACCAGAAAGAGATCAATGGTTATGATGAGAAAACAACCAATAATCGCATGGAACTTACGGCTGCTATCCAAGGTCTTCAGGCATTGAAAGCGCCTTGCATTGTGGATCTGCATACAGATTCACAGTATTTACAACGCGGCGTTACGAAATGGTTGCCTGCATGGCGAAAACGTAATTGGAACCGAAAAGGAGGCAAGTTAGCTAATGTTGATCTTTGGAAAGTCTTGGATTTCGAATTAACCAAACACGATATCAGGTGGTATTGGGTAAAAGGTCATGCTGGACACCCTGATAATGAACGCGTCGATGAATTAGCCAAGCAAGCTATTCGGGCGAAAAAAAGCACCTGCTAATTTATTCATCAGGCTCAATCTGGAGTTCTGTGTTCGCATCATTCGGTGAATCTTCCTTCTCAAGTACCTCTGGAACCCCTGGATCAACTTGCTCCTCCATACGGATTTTGCCACGTAAAAAAGCGCCTTCTTCCGTCGCAAACGCTTCCGATACCACATCTCCCCAAACTCTTCCCGTTGAACGAATCTCCACTTTTTTTGCAGTAATATCTCCCCGAACAGCGCCAGCAATAATGACCTGATTAGCGCGTATATGCGGGCAAGTTACTCGTCCAGATTCTGCTACAACCAATAACCCTCGTAAAGTAATATCTCCTTCAAAGGCACCCTCAATACGCAACCCACCAAACCCTGATAAATTACCATTCCATGTGATCCCAGCGCCTAAGACCGAGGTAACTCGCTCTAGAGACTTTGATTGTAAGGGAGCTTGAACTGATTGCGACTTTCTTTTAAACATCTTCTCTTCAGATTTTCTCCTTTTTATTCTTCTTCTGGAACAGGAATTCCTAAAATATTGTAACCTGAATCAACATAAAAGACTTCCCCGGTAGTCTTCGCTGAAAAATCACTACATAAGAACACTGCTGCATTCCCGATATCTTCGATCGTGATTTGCTGATGCAATGGAGCGACTTCCGGATAACGACGATACATCAACTTGAACCCAGACACTCCTGCAGCGGCTAAGGTGCGAACGGGACCCGCAGATATCGCATTTACTCTTATACCTTGAGGTCCAAAATCATAAGCTAGATAACGCATAGAGGCCTCCAACGCAGCTTTGGCGACACCCATGACATTATAATTCTGAAATACTTTCTGTGCACCATAATATGTAAGGGTCAACAAGGCGCCTCCAGGTCGAATGACTGGTTGAAACGCCTTAGCTAAAGCTGTAAAAGAATAGACACTGATATCCATTGCCATGTGGAAACCTTCTCGAGTGGTATTGTAGTAAGGTCCATTCAACTCATCTCGGTTCGCAAAGCCAATCGAATGCACTAATATGTCAATTTCCTCATTGATTTCTGAAACACGGTCTGCCATGAATTGAATATCACTATCCTTAGAAACGTCACATGGCTCGACTAGCCATGCATTGATTCGCTCTCCTAGCGGACGAACGCGTTTTTCCAAAACTTCACCTGCATAACTTAATCCTACCTGTGCGCCTTGTTCATGAAATGCTTTCGCGATTCCCCAAGCAATCGATCGCTCGTTTGCCACACCAAAGATCAATGCTTTCTTACCTTCTAATAACGCCATAACTTCCTCCTGGCAGCAGATTTATGTCCACTTTTGTTAACTTATTATGTTCTATTTTATCCGAAAACGCCATGGTTTACTTTTCCATGGTTCGGGAACCGAGTTTAATCCTACCCGAGCACTGATCTCGATTTGTGAATCTGAAAATTCAATACCTTGTTCAATAAATAATCCAGATTCGGGGTTACATAGATCAATACCATAAAACCGATGATCAATATTTAATGCCTGACAAACTTTCGCTGGACCATTTGTCCATTGTTTCTCAGGTTGTCCTTGTCTCCGTTGTGCGATGATGGACAATCCTTCGATAGGCTTGATAGCTCGAATGAGGATTGCAGCCGGAAAACCCTCCACTTCCACTACGACATTCAGCATCCAGTGCATTCCATAGGTGAAATAAATATAGGCATGTCCAGGCTGCCCATACATCGCCTGATTTCGTTCAGTCCTCCCTGCTCGGCAATGACATCCCAGATCATCTTCACCGCAATATGCCTCAGTTTCGACGATGATACCGCCAATCCTTGTATCCCCTTCCTTTCTGATCAGCATCGCGCCGATAAGTTCGCGCGCCACAATCAGAGATCGACGAGCATAAAATGGTCGGTCTATTATCAAATGATCCTTCATAACCTGTTAAATATCGAAGAACGAATTATAGCATTCACCAATCGAATGAGTCTATTCAAAAGATAGATTGATCAATCTATCTGATTTGGCAATATTATAAACCCAAGAACAGCCTCTTAAAGAAAATAAAAATTCTCTTCCGACAAAGTTTCTACCCAAATCTTGTTGCAAAAAACTCTGTACAAATCTGGTTTAGAAAAAATATTGACTTTTAACCCAAGCTTAACTAAACTAAGGGTATGCTTGCGCGCGTATACTCTTGTGCGGTGATTGGGTTGGATGGTGAAATCGTCGAAGTCGAAGTAGACTACGGTGGGGGTTTACCTGCGATCAGCATTGTTGGATTACCAGATGCGGCGGTACAGGAAAGTCGTGAAAGAGTTCAGGCAGCGATTAAAAACGCAAACTTATTTTTCCCAAGAAAGCGGCTCGTCATTAATTTAGCGCCCGCTTCTGTGCGCAAGGAAGGTCCTGCTTATGATCTTCCCATAGCTGTCGGGGTATTAATAACCAGCGCACAATTACCACCAGGATGTCTGGATGACTCTCTGGTCATCGGTGAGCTTTCGCTTGATGGCAGCGTGCGACACGTCCGTGGTGTTTTACCTATGGCTGCTATGGCACGCAAGGAGGGCTTTAAGCGCATTTTCACCCCGGCGATGGATGCTCCAGAAGCTGCATTGATCCCCGATATGGAAGTCATCCCAGTCGATAATTTACAATCACTTTACGATCATCTAACAGGAGGCGCACAGATATCCCCACAGGAAGCCATTACAGCAGAAGACCTTCCCATTGTTGTTCAAACGGACTTTTCTGAAATCAAAGGACAAGAGCATGTCAAACGTGCCTTGGAAGTAGCTGCTGCAGGTTCCCATAACGTTCTGATGGTCGGTCCCCCTGGTGCAGGAAAAACCTTGCTTGCGCGAGCCATCCCAAGCATCTTGCCGCGTATGACGATCGAAGAGTCGTTAGATGTCACCCGCATCTATTCTGTTGCCGATCAACTTCCTGATGATATTCCGATGATACGAACCCGTCCATTTCGAGCTCCACACCATACCATTTCTCACGCGGGATTGGTTGGAGGCGGGAACTGGCCTCATCCTGGAGAGATCTCGTTAGCGCATCGCGGCGTGCTCTTCCTAGACGAATTACCTGAGTTTGGACCACGCGTTCTGGAGGTAATGCGGCAACCTCTAGAAGATAAAGTTGTTACCATCTCACGTGCTCAAGGGACACTAACTTTTCCAGCCAATTTTCAACTTATTGCAGCCATGAATCCTTGTCCATGCGGCTATTACGGGGATCCAGTTAAAGAATGTACTTGCTCTTCCAATGTAATCACACGTTACCAAAAACGCATCTCCGGTCCTATGTTAGATCGAATTGATATCCATATCGAAGTGCCGCGTGTTGAATTCGAAAAACTCAGCGATGACCGATTAGGAGAACTGTCTTCAACCATCCAAGCGCGAATCGAACGCGCCCGTCAAACACAAAGAGAAAGGTTCCACTCGCTCGAAGAAATGGGTATCTCTTGTAACGCAGATATGCGTCCCGCCGAAGTAAGACAATTTTGTGCATTAGACTCGACAGGACTTGCACTCATGCGCAGCGCAACCAATCAAATGCAATTAACCGCACGCGCCTATCACCGAGTACTTAAACTAGCGCGCACGATTGCTGATATGGCTGAAAGTGAAGGCATCCAACCAACCCATTTAGCAGAAGCCCTTCAGTACCGTCCCAAAATCTAGCCCGCTTGATCTATTAACTTTAGAATACTATGGCGCTAATATTACTTCCTGACATGCCAAATGTGCAATGGGAGATAACTGCCCACCATCCTCGTAAATGATCAGCAAAGCTGGCGTCAAGTCATCCACATTGTACGGAATCTCAGCAGCAAACTGACCATAATCGCCAGGAATGGAAATCGAAACGCCTACTAGTCTTTGACCAACAACCTTTCCATCTTCAGTAACGATTTCTGCTCTCAATGATTGATCCCCATTCGTTCGTGCTCTACCAGATACAATCAAATTCCCGCCTTGGATCAAAGTGTCCTTCGTTGGTTCTTCAATAATGATCCTCTGCAATAGAGCAGAAGCAGGATGCAACTCAGTCACACCCTCAGAAAGGAGAATAAGGTCTACAGAGTTGACGTCGATCAATCTCCCGAAGGAATCTTCAACACTGATCACTAAACGTCCGACTTCCGCTACAACACTTAATTCAAATTCTAGATTTGCGCTTAGGTTCGCCACATTCCAGGGGATATTTTCATATATTCTTAATTCACGTGATAACAGCCTGCCATCCTCACCATGTAGTTCTATTCTAACAACCTTGCCCACTTTAGATGTCAGCCGACCGGTCACTAAAATCGGGGAAGTCACCATTGAGAGTTCGCCCAATTGATAAATTTGTGCTCGCGCCTCAGGTATTTCAGCGGGCAAAGTCTCTTCTTGGTGTTTCGGAACATCAATTTGCAGGAGTTCCTCTGGTTCAAGTGTCGACGTGGCAGTGATCGGATTTCCGTTCGATGAGGATACCGTGACCGAGTTTTCGATCGTGATCGTAGCTTGCATCGTTTCTAAGGTTATGGTTGTCTGTTTTATTGTTCCTGTGTTAGTCGCTGTATCACTGATCTTGGGTGATACTATTTCTTCAGTTTCTGTGTTTTTCAACGTTGCTTTTATGCTTGGTGTTGCTGTTTTCGATGATGTGGTTGTAGACCCACCGATCCCACTCGCATCTAAAGTCATAGCAATTACTGTTGGCAAGAATTCGGTCGGGAAGGGGGTATCTAATGCTGATTTTATATACACATTACAACTGTTCAATAATAAAAACGCGATTATCATAAGAATCGCTATTCTTCCAATATTCATGCGACCTCCTTTCCAACCAATTTCCATTCATTAAAAATCGTAAATCTCTTTATATTTATTTTCCAAATAGCGCATATATGGGTCAGGATCGATCTTTGAACCGGTTGCTTTCAAAACTAACTCCTTAGGTTCGTATTTTGCTCCATAAACATGGATATGAGATCGTAACCATTCAAGAAGAGAAGAAAATTCACCTTTTCGAAACTGCTCATATAAATCTGGAATATCTTGTAGAATACGCTCCCATAATTGGACTGAAATGATATTTCCCAAAGCATACGTTGAAAAATAACCAACAAGTCCTGCAGACCAATGGATATCCTGTAAAACGCCATTCGCATCACTAGGAGGTATGATTCCAAGATACTCTTCCATACAGGCATTCCATGCGTCTGGCAGATCTTTTACCAATAAACTCCCTTCCATTAAAGCAATTTCTAGTTCCAATCGCAACATAATATGGAGATTATAGGTTGCTTCATCCGCATCTACCCTGATCAAAGATGGCTCAACTTTGTTGATTCCTTTGTAGAATTTTTCTAATTGAACATCTTTTAATTGTTTTGGGAAATGGTCTTGCAAACGCGGGTAAAAGTATTCCCAGAAAGTAAACGATTTGCCGACCAAGTTTTCCCACATCCTGGACTGAGATTCATGAATCGCTAGAGAAGAAGCTTCTCCTAATGGCGTCCGATCATACTCATGATTAATTCCCAAATCATAAAGCGCATGACCCGATTCATGCATTGTGCTGGAAAGCCCAGAGGCAATATCATCAAGAAAGACGCGCGTAGTTATCCTGACATCGTCCATTCCAAAACTGGTTGTAAAAGGATGGGCGGCTTTATCCATTCTGCCATGATTCCAGTCATAGCCAAATTTTGTGATGACCTCGGAGCCAAAATCCCATTGTGCTTGCAAATCATACTCTTGGAGAAGAAATGAATCATCGATTTGAGGTTGTTCTTTGATCGCTTTGACCAGAGCAACTTGTTTTGGACGCAATGCTGTAAAGATTTCCTGTACTTCTTTGGTTTTTAAACCTGGTTCGAAATCATCCAATAATGGGTCATAAATATGCTCATACGGTGAAAACAGCTCAGCGTATTGGCGACGCAAATCCATGACCTTCTCTAAATGTGGTTGGAACAAACTAAAATTATCTTCTTTGCGAGCTTCTTGCCAAGCTTGTTGTGCAATTGAAGTAACGCGTGAGAATTCAGCAACCATATCCGCCGGCACTTTGGTTTGTTTTTCATATTCCCTTTGAGTCACTTTTAATAGACGCGCTTCATCTGAATCAGCATCAAGATCATCAAGGGACTTTTGTAGATCATCCAATAGAGCGCCTACTTCCGCAGAAGTAAACTTCATATGAGAAATCTTCCTTAATGTGCTGAGTTGTTGACCACGCGCCTCTACCCCACCCTTAGGCATATAGGTTTGTTGATCCCAACCGAGCAAGGCGGATGCATGATCAAAATCTGCCACCTCATTAAGAATCTCAGTTAATTCTTGATATTTCTTATCCATGTTTACACATTCTCCATATAAAAAGAAATCATTCCTCTACTTCAAAGAATACTACAATTTCATCACCTTAGAAATTATTTAACTGACTAAAACACTTCCCATCTCAACGCGTCACCGTTCAATGCTGCTATGACTTCACCTGCTACTTCCACAGTGCTACAGATTTGAGCTTCTTCGATCTGCGCTCCAATATGGGGTGTCTCTTCATCGATAATGCCTGCACGAGAGGTGCATATTATTCTTACCCCATTTTTCATCTGCTGTAAAGAAGCTTCTTTGATCATTTCTTTGTTTGATGGTCTCGTTCCCGTTTCGATCATCAACTTCCCCATATTTAATTAACGCCGCTACTCCATTGGGATGTAATCCATCAGTAATTAGGATTTGTACTTTACTCATATCTTAAGGCTTCAACTGGTTCCAGGTTAGCGGCTCGATTGGCAGGATAGAGTCCGAAAAAGAGACCAACTGCGGTTGAAAAAAGGGTAGCCAACAATATCGTATCTAAACCGATAGCTGGATGGATCTCAGCATTATTTGCTTCCGCTATACGTTCGATGAGAAAAGAAAGCGTCGCTCCAAGCCCTATACCAATTAATCCGCCAAAGAAGCTCAAGAGCGATGATTCCGTGAGAAATTGTGTCAAAATATCAATCTTCCGGGCGCCTAACGCTTTTCGCAAACCGATCTCACGAGTACGCTCTGTGACGGAAACTAACATAATATTCATAATACCAATACCACCCACTAGCAGTGAAATTGCCGCAATTCCACCCAAAAAGATGGTCAAAACACCTGTGATTGTCTGGGCTGTAGCAAGAAAATCCTGTTGAGTCAAAATCCGAAAATCATCTGCTCCGATCTCTGTGCGATGCCGAGTGCGCAGAATTTGGGCAATCTCCTGATTCGCTTCATTGACTGCATCTGCTGTAGCTGCTTGAGCAAGGATCACATCGACCCAATCACGCGTTTGTCGTCTTAGTAACCGTGTTTGAGCGGTCGTAAGGGGAACTAGAATCTGGTCATCTTCATTATTGAATGAAGAACCTCCCTTTTCTTCAAGAATACCGATAATACGGTAAGGTTGCCCTTCGATACGAATCGTTTCTCCCTCTAAACCTTCTTTCCTTCCAAATAATTTATCGGCGACTTCTGTACCAATCACGGTAACAGAAGCTCTACCTAATATATGTTCTTGATTGATAAAGATTCCCTCTTTTAAGTTCATATTACGGACTTCTTGATAGGATGGGGTCACACCATTTACTGCAGTGCTTTTACTTTCACCTCCTGCAGAAACCCTCGCGGAACCAGTCAGGAGTGGAGCAACACCAGCAACAGATGGGGCTTGAAATTGGTCTGCTATAGCCTCTGCGTCACCGAGCGTTAATGGTTCAGGGTTTCGCACATCTTCCGAACTACTACGCAGTACAAATAATAAGTTTGTGCCAATCCCTTGTATCGAACCTGTAATCGAATTCTCAGCGCCTCTCCCAACCGAGATGATCGCGATCACGGCTGCGACACCGATAACAATACCAATAATTGTTAAGCCCGAACGCATTTTATTAGAAGCCAAGCTTTCAATGGCTTCAAGAATGGATTGCAATATCATTAATGGTTCTCCTCAACAACACCATCACGAATATAGATAACGCGTTGTGTCAAACTAGCAATCTCAGGATCGTGCGTGACAATTATCAACGTTGTTCCTCTATCTTTATTCAGTGAGAGCAACAAAGACATCAATTCTTCGCCAGATTTCGTATCAAGATTACCTGTAGGTTCGTCCGCGAGAATAATTGCAGGATTATTAACCAAGGCACGTGCAATTGCAACTCTCTGTTGTTGTCCTCCTGACAATTCGTTTGGTTGATGATAAATTCGATCTCCTAAACCAACTGATTCTAGCGCCGCTTTGGCAGTTAGTTTGCGGTTTTTTCGTATACCAGCATATCGCATTGGTAATTCGACATTTGAAAGAGCGGTAGCTCTTGCGAGGAGATTGAAGCTTTGGAATACAAAACCAACTTTCTGATTTCGTATCGCTGCCAGTTGGTCGTCCTTTAAATTCGAAACCTGTTCACCATCTAAAATATATTCTCCTGAAGATGGTCGATCTAGGCAACCAATAATATTCATTAAAGTGGATTTACCCGAACCAGATGGTCCCATGATCGCAACTACTTCTCCGCGCACAATCTCCAATGACAATCCTCTTAAAGCATGTACTTCAACCTCACCCATCGAATATACTTTTGTGAGATTTTTTCCTTTTATGACTGCATCAACCATTTTTAGCCTCCACCCATAAATGGTGGTCCGTTCCTCTCAAATTCAGCTGGAGGATTTAAGATTATTTCATCGCCTTCTTTTAATTCCCCGTCAATCACTTCACTCATCGTCTCGGAAGAAGCCCCTAGTTCAATCACAATCGGTACAACTTCACCATTTTTTAGAATATACACCACTTTATCGCCATCTTGTATTCGAACAGCTCTATTGGGTACTAAGAGTCTATCTTCAATTCTATTCACTACGATATTCACTGCGGCAGTCATACCGGGCTTGACAGCATTATCAGCATCTTTTAATTCAACAGTCACGACAAATTCAACTAATCCTTGATTAACAGCCCCAACATTAGCTACATCAGTCACAACACCACGATATTGTTTTCCAAGAATAGCATCAAAGGATAACTCAACCTCTTGACCGGTTTTTATCTGATTGATATCCACCTCTGAGACTTGAAGGTCAAGTAAGAGTTTCGATATATCATCCAGGCGGAAAGAAGGGGTTACAGCCGCGGCTTGATTACTCGAGGAAATTTGATCACCAGGTTGTGTATTGACCATAGTGATCGTTCCACCAAAAGGCGCTTCAATCCAACTTAACTGGATGGTCGCCTCAGCAGCTGCGATCCTTGCTTCCGTCGCGGCAATATCCTCTGGATCAGGACCTTGTGACCACTTCTCATAATTTTCCCTGGCATCTTTCAAGTTCGCTTTTGCGACCTCGAGATTATATTCGTACTCCAGTCGTTTCACGGCTGAACTGTAATTACTTTGCGCTTCATCTAACGCTTCTTTCAATTCTTTTCGTGTTTCATCACCTGATGGATAATATTTATAGGGTTCAAAAGCTTCACGTGCTTGATTAAGTCTCTCCTCCATCAAATCAAGCGCTTCTAACGTTCCTAGATCTGCCTGATCAGCAGGCACAATATAATTATCCAATTGATACTGAGTATTCTTGACAGCTTGCGCATATTGCGTAATCGCGTTTAATGATTGAATTTTTGCATCCTCAGCCTGTGAATAAAGGTCTTCTAACGCTTTTTTTGTACTAACCAAATCTGCTTTCGCCAAGATAATATTCTGTGGAAGGGAGGTCTCTTCGAGCCTAGCAAGTTCTTCACCAACTTCTACAATATCGCCTACTTCAACATTTACAGACTCAACAGTACCGGTTGTTTTCCAGAATAAATTGGCTGATTGAACCGGTGTAACTTCTCCCGTCGCTCCGATCGTTGCCACTAATTCTCCTTCTGCAGCTGTGAGTATCTGAAAATTCTCCGTTTTACTTTCTTCTTGTTTTTCTCTATAAAAAATAAAGCCATAAACTCCACTAGAAATTATAGCTAAAACGATCACCGTAATAATAATTTTTTTCATTTTCTCCTCAAAAACTTCATAGAAAAATCAATAAATCGTTTTTTTGTGTGCTTCGCTTTCGATTATTGACCAATTGATCGCATCCAAGTCTTAGTTAACTATGTACCTTTGACATGACCTCAGTACATGGTTTACTGCATACTTAGTGATTATAATCCCCATTTTTCTTTGTTTTTGTAATAATAAAATAAGAATCGAAAAATCTCATGAAAATTTTATGGGAATAGCACTCACTTTAGAAAAGTTGGAAGTATATTTTTAATCCAGCTAAGATAGCAAATACAACCAACACAGCTATTCCAGCTCTGATCGAATCACCTGAGTCCCTTTCATCAGAAATACTTGGGAAAAAAGATCCACCCATTACGCGATACTTAGGACCTCCTAACCAAGCAAACATTGTACCGCCAATCAAACCTCCAATATGACCCCAGTTATCAATACCAGGTTGTAGACCAATAACCAAGTTGATTGCCGCAATGATGACTACATTCATTAACGCCCTTTGAGCAGCAGATCCAAAAACCTCCCTATTTTCATAAAGAAATATCCCTTGTGCCCCAATTAATCCAAAAATCGCTGTCGACGACCCTAAAGACGGTGCACTAGAAAATAGAAAGGACACCACATTTCCAGCAAATCCTGATAAAAGGTATAAAGCTAAGAAACGACTGCTGCCATATTGCCGTTCTAAACCAGGTCCCAAGATATATAATGCATACATATTGAAACCCAAGTGTAATATACTGCCATGCAGCAAGACCGGCGTGATCAAACGCCATAATTGTCCACGAACAATCAGCTCATTAACTTTCATCCCTAGGGCAGCTGGATAATCTCCTCCCAGGATGGTCTGGCTAATCAATTGTACAAGGAATACAGCTAATGTTATCCCTAATAGTACATAGGTGACCATCGCTCCTTTTATTGAAATGTTACGTTGTGAATAATTAGATGGATTAGGTGGTCTATTTGAAGCATACATAATTTATAAAATAACCTTTCTTGGATGCACACGATGGTGTTCAGCACAGATGATGGCTTCTATCGTGTCAATAGTTTTATCAAGTTGTTGTTCTTTATTAACGACAACATAATCAAAGATTTCTACCTTTTTCAATTCCTGCCGTGATGTAGCGATCCGGAGTTTAAGAGTCTCGGATGATTCACTCTGTCGGGCTCTTAATCGATTCTCGAGCTCTTTTTCATCCCTCGTCACCAGGAAGATGAGCAACGCTTCCGGATACAGTTTCCTGATCGTTTCCGCTCCTTGAACGTCTATTCGCATGACGACATCTTTACCACTTGAAAGAGCCTCACGCACTTGTTGTTTTGGAATTCCTTTATAATCATCATAAACTATCGCATATTCAATCAATTCATCCTGTTCAATCATTTCCGCAAATTCATCCGCTGTCAAGAAAAAATAATCCACGCTATGAACTTCCTTTTCTCGCGGGTGCCGTGTTGTCGCAGTGACAACAAAATGAATGGGAAGCTTCCTGTTCTTCATTTCTTGAATGACTGTGTCTTTCCCTACACCAGAAGGTCCAGAGATCACAATGAGAAGTGATTCAGGATTGATGATATCAAAGGTATCTTTTTCTTCCAAAATTTCTCTTCCTATTTTTTGAATTCAAATGATATAATTTTGTCATAATTCCAATTAAAATCAGAGTTAAATATGCCGAATTATACCTACTTTTGTCTTGATTGTAATAAAAAGTTTTCAGTTTTCATGTCATACAACGATTTTGATAAAAAAGAAGTAACCTGTATCTATTGTAATGGTAAAAATATACAAAGAAGGATCGGGTTGCTTCGCATCGCTCAGTCCGAAGAAAATCGTCTAGAAAAATTGGCTGATCCAAGCGCTTTAGAAGGTTTAGAAGATGATCCTCGAGCTCTTGGTAAGATGATGCGGCAAATGAGCAGCGAAGTTGGTGAAGACATGGGAGGAGAATTTGACGAAGTCATCGACCGGCTAGAGTCTGGTCAAAGCCCTGAAGATATCGAAAAATCAATGCCCGATCTTGGCGCCGATGCAGATACACCCAGTTTTGGTGATGATTTCTAATAATGACGAAGTATCATATGACTAAAAACAGCGCTTAGCGGGAAAAGTCCGTTAGCCCAGCCGTTCCGCAACAATTTTTTGAATTGCCTCCTGAACTTCTTCGGGAGGTTTGTTCGCGTCTATCATAACCCAACGGGCAGGATCAGCCTTCGCTAAAGTTAAATAACCTTCTAAAACCCGTTGATGGAAATCTAGTTGGTAAGCATCTAATCGATTCCACTCACCCCCATTCACCTTCCGATTTAACCCAACTTCCACATCTACCTTTAACAGTAAGGTTAGATCAGGTTTTAGCCCACCTGTCGCGAAATTAACTAATACTCGCACCTGCTCTAAATTAAATTGCTGATGCCCATAGCCTTGATAAGCGATCGTTGAATCTGCATAACGATCACAAAGAACGATTTTTCCGTGTGCTAAATTCGGTAAGATTACCTGCTCAACCAACTGAGATCGCGATGCTTGAAAGAGCAGTAATTCAGTTCGTGGATGCATCTCCTTATTTTTATGATCAAAAAGAACTTCACGCACTTGGTCACCGATCAAAGTTCCACCAGGCTCTCGCGTAGTTAAGATCGGCAGCCCTAGCTTCACTAAGTATTCAGCCAGTTTTGCCATCTGAAATGTTTTCCCACTGCCTTCCGGTCCTTCAAACGTAATGAACATGCTTCGATCCATAATTACTTAAATAGATAATTAAGATTCACGAAATATTCGTACACGCCGGTTAGGTTCTTTCCCATAAGAATGAGAAACCAATTCAGCTTCTCTTGCCATTTGGTGCTGAAGCCGGCGGATGGATGAAGGAGCGGGTTTCAATTCAACCCATCGCTCTCCACTCATAACGACATCTATGGCTGCTTTTGTTTCTAGCATCGCCACATCAACACCGCCTGTAGATAAATCTGTCATATAAAGATTGAACAGATCACTCAGAAATTGTTGCATCTGATTGACCGTATTCGATCGCAATACATAAATGGGCACATTACGCTTTTCAGCATCCATAATCGTGCGTTGTTTTTTTCGATAATAAGAACGCAAGGTAACTAAGACATCTGCGTCTCCGGGTTGATCAACGATGATCGCTGGAACACCAAGTCGTTTCACTGCTTGCCCTAATCGATTTCGTGCAACCCCATAAGGGTAGATACGCATGGATTTAAGCGACATCTTACCCTGACCACCATTTTTATAACTCATCTCTCTGGCGTGAGAAAATGTACCCTCGCCTGTCCAATCAGCTTGTCCTACTCCATTCTGCCTGCGATAACCCTGAGGATGTGTACTATCCTTGAAGGTTTCTTTTTTCGCTTTTTCAATACGAATATCGCCATCAATCCGTTCCCGAATTTCAGCCGGCAGAGGAAATCCTCGTAGTAGCGCATCTACCGCAGCCGCGACATCATCATGAATCGACAATCGATCTCTATTTTGGATCTCAATCAGCACATCGAACGTTGGCGGAGAACGTCGTTCAAGCACCGTTTTTTGGGTGCCTCTCCGTCGCGCCTCCTCATCAGATAGGGTCACCGATTCAATACCACCCACCAAATCAGATAGCGTTGGATTCAGCAAGAGGTTTTCTAAATTATTCCCATGTGCTGTCCCAATCAGTTGAACACCACGTTCAGCGATCGTTCGGGCTGCTTCAGCCTCAAGCTCTCTGCCTATCTCATCAATCACAATCGCTTCAGGATTATGGTTCTCGACTGCTTCAATCATGACCTCATGCTGCAAGGAAGGTTTGGCGACTTGCATTCGACGCGCTTTTCCGATAGCAGGATGGGGTACATCTCCATCCCCACCAATCTCATTCGAGGTATCTACAATGACTACTCGTTGGCTTTCCGCCAAAATACGGGCTGCTTCTCGGAGCATGGTTGTTTTACCGATCCCTGGGCGACCAAGCAATAATAAACTCTTTCCACTTTGAATGAGATCTTTAATAATATCCGTTGTGCCATAAACAGCTCTTCCAACACGGCAAGTTAATCCGACAATATATCCTCTTCTGTTGCGTATAGCTGAAATCCGATGTAAAGTGCGTTCTAAACCTGCTCGATTATCGGCATCAAAATCACCAATCCTCTCAACCACACATTCGATATCAGGATTATCTATTTCAATATTACTTAAAACGATCTCCTTTTCAACAAAGCGCGCCGTTGGCAATCGTCCTAAATCCAAAATCACTTCCAAGAGATTATCACTGTCATCCGCGTTCTTAACTGCTTTAGCAATTTCAGGAGGCAAGACATCCATCAATGCCTGTAAATCATCAGTTATCTTTTTCTGTTCCACCATTACTTCGTTTCCTTAGGTTATCACTATTTACTCTCAGCTTGTATGATCGGGGTTGAAACCTCAGGCTGCCCTCTCTCTATCGTTGGAATAGAAAGAGGACGAACTACTTTTTGTAATGAAGCTATATGTTTGAACATAACTGCTTGTCTTTTCACTTCTACTGCTCCCATTTGTTCAATATACATATTTAACCATGCTTGATAAGAGCGGATACTGAAATATAAATTTCTTGATCTTCGCCCTGGTAAAGCTGCTACAAAACTAGAGAGCTTATCAAAAACATTTTCCATATCCGGATGGATCAATGGATTAGCCCAAATTCCACTACGCCCATAGCGCAACTCAATAAAAGATTGCAATTCTCCTTGCACATAGTGAACCATTCCCTTTAAGCGGTGATTTTCCAATGGTTCGACCTGAACAACTAAACCTGGAGCAAGGTTATTATAGAGAGAGCGTATAGCGTGGGTATCTTCACTTTTTGCTTCGCGCCAACCCCGTACCTCTAATTCATCCGTATTCTTTTTTGGGAATGCCCAAATATGTTGACGAGTATAAATAGAAAAGCTGAGTTTACGAAGAGTTTCAAATACGGTTGACTGTTCATCAACATCTCCAAGAAGTCGTAAAGCGCCTCTCTCTCCAGATAGAGAAATCATATACTCAACCAATGCAAAGGCTGAATTCGATTGCAGCAATTCATCAGGGGTAAGGAATGTCAGTTTTGCGTTTTGAGATTCATATGCATGGATCAATTGTCCAATAACGACATGCCCGCGGTCATCAACTCCATCCCGCACACAGGTCAGTAATCCTAAACTTGGGGTAATATATGAAACCAAAGCGCCTGAAAAGGAAATTGGTCCGCGCGTAAAATATAAGGCGCT
Organism: uncultured Anaerolineaceae bacterium; assembly: GCA_964547225.1. Taxonomy (GTDB): domain Bacteria; phylum Chloroflexota; class Anaerolineae; order Anaerolineales; family UBA4823; genus CAZJMV01. Next base: position 20,051 of record CAZJMV010000162.1, read on the forward strand.
ATCTAAATATACACTCTGCTTGCGGTTCTTATATAGCGCTGGGATATCGCGCCAATCAAAAGGACGCATACTCATTAGCGCATTCTACCAATGACTATCCAGAAATGGGATATCGATTGATTCGATAGTGAACGAATCTCTTTACCGAGAGGATAAAATATTTGAATTTGTAAGATCGTCTCATAATACATGAGATTTACTCGTCTTGCTCTTGACCTGCTAATGATAGAAAGTATTGATGAAATCGATCATCTGAAGTCAATTCCGGATGAAATGAGGTTACTAAAAATTTCCCTTGTTGCGCAGCAACAATCCTTCCATCCGGTAACGTAGCTAAGATACTTGCCTCTTTCTCAACAGATTTTATCAATGGAGCACGAATAAACACTGCGTGATATAGCCCTCCACCAGGAGAAACTACCTCCAAGGCTGGGACTTCCAGATCAGTTTCAAAGCTAGCGACTTGTCTACCAAACGCATTTCTCTCAATTGTTATATCCATCAGCCCTAACAAAGGTTGCATTCGATGCACATCTTTCGAAAGGAAGATCGCACCTGCGCAAGTACCCCAAATAGCCTTGTCTTCTCCAAATTGTTTTAGGGGATCTATCAAGCCATATTCGACAGCAAGTTTTCCGATGGTAGTAGACTCGCCTCCGGGGATAATCAAACCATCCAAATGGATCAAGTGTTGAGGTAATCTTACTTCCACTACCTCAACACTCAAACTCTCTAAAATATTCTTATGTTCAAAAAAATCACCCTGAAGGGCAAGCACACCAACTTTCATATCCTATTTACTTAATCGTTCACATCCTTATTGTTGAGACATTCGAGTCATTCGTATTCTTTTTCTACCAGCCTCTGTGCGCAATTAATTCAGCTTCTGGCATAGTTGAGACCTGACGACCGACCATAGGATCACCCAGATTGCGACTGACTTCTGCCAATATATAGGGATCATTATAATGGGTAACCGCTTTTACGATCGCGGCGGCTCGTTTTGCTGGGTCACCTGATTTGAAAATGCCAGAACCAACAAAAACGCCATCAACGCCAAGCTGCATCATCAAACCAGCATCGGCTGGGGTCGCGATACCACCCGCGGCAAAATTCACTACCGGTAAGTGCCCTAACTCACGCGTCTCCATGACCAATTCATAAGGCGCGCCGATTTCTTTAGAATAAGCCATGATCTCCTCAGCGGGCATATTCTGAATACGTCGAATCTCGCCTAAAACAGAACGCGCATGTCGAACTGCCTCAACCACATCCCCTGTTCCAGCTTCTCCTTTTGTTCTGATCATTGCTGCGCCTTCACCAATACGTCGCAAAGCCTCACCCAAGTTTCTACAACCACAAACAAAAGGTACTTTAAAATCATATTTATTGATGTGATTATGTTCATCCGCTGGCGTCAAGACCTCAGATTCATCAATATAATCGACTCCAATCGCTTCCAATATCTGCGCTTCAACAAAATGCCCAATCCTGCATTTTGCCATGACTGGAATAGAAACCGTATCCATGATCTTCAGAATCAGCTCAGGGTCACTCATCCGAGCAACGCCACCGTCAGCGCGAATATCTGCTGGCACTCGCTCCAAAGCCATGACAGCTACTGCTCCAGCATCTTCCGCGATTTTCGCATGTTCTGGTGTGACCACATCCATGATAACGCCACCCTTTAGCATCTGCGCCAAACCCTTCTTAACTGCGAAGGTTCCTAACTCTAGTTCCATTACGTGCCTCCAAAAAATCGAAACGTTCGATGTAAATTTATTTGCTACTAACCATAAAACTCAATTTATCTATTATCATTCTACCATGCGCAAGGTTGCATGACAATCCGCTTATTAATTTGGAGAAAGATTTCCTTCAAATTTCTAACATAAAGTTAACAAAGAATTTGATAATAACTAAGTTTATAGAGTTATCCAATCATATTTATCCATATATTTTAGATCGAATAGAACCCTTCTTTTTGTGATTATTTTGTAAAATAACTCACGCTTACAGAAGTCTTTATAAAGATTCTAGGGAGAAGAATCTTTACGGTACAATATATTTTTGGGTAAAGAATGATTTAAAATCAAAGGAGAGCAAAATGCAAAATGTGACTAGCTCAAAAAATGATCCACAATTTACAGGCTCTAATCAATATGCCTTTTCATTCAGCTTTTATAACTACGAATCAAAGATAAACAAAGCCCTTGACGAAATAGTCCAGGATAAAATCATCGAACGCATCTTGTCAAATGACTATTCGGTTTGGAAACCATCCCCTGAAGAAATATCAAATCGCTTAGGATGGTTAAATATCGCTGAAGAAATGCAATCGAATATCTCCTCTTTGAACTCCTTTACCGAGGATATCAAAGCAAGTGGATTCAAGAAGGCGATTCTATTGGGGATGGGAGGTTCCAGTTTAGCCCCTGAAGTGCTTCATAAGACATTTGAGGTCAAGGAGGGTTATATAGATTTAAAAATTCTTGATAGCACGGACCCAGATGCCATTGCTACTCTTACGGAAACCCTGGATTTGCAACATACAATCTTCATCGTGGCGACAAAATCTGGCGGCACTGTAGAAACGCTTTCCTTTTTTAAATATTTCTATAACCAGGTTCAAGATCTTGTAGGAACGAAAAAAACAGGCTCACACTTTATAGCCATTACCGATCCTGGCTCAAAACTGGTTAGGATGGCTGAGGAGTATAAATTCAGAAGAGTATTCTTGAACGATCCCAATATCGGGGGACGTTATTCCGCGCTTTCATATTTTGGGCTTGTTCCCGCCGCCTTGATCGGGATAGATCTCAGGCAATTTCTAGATCGAGCACAGAAAACCACCGATGAATACAAAGATATTCACGCTGCCAATATCCAACACTCTCTTGGGATTATACTTGGGGTCTCGATGGGCGAAATGGCGAAAGCTGGACGCGATAAATTGACCTTAGTCCTATCCCCCCAAATTCAATCTTTTTCCAACTGGGTCGAGCAATTAGTCGCCGAAAGCACAGGCAAAGAAGGTACCGGAATACTGCCAGTTATTGAGAATGATCTCGAACCAGTATTTATCAATGGGCAAGATCGCTTCGTCGTTCTACTAACTTTAAAAAGCGATCATCGTTTCGATAATGATCTTGAAAAAGTCAAAGATTTACAAATCCCCTTCATCCAAATAAAAGTAAACGACCCTCTCGATTTGTCTGGACAATTTTTTACATGGGAAATGGCGACTGCTTTGGCTGGATATCGCTTGGGAATCAATCCCTTTGATCAACCAAATGTTGAGTCTGCAAAGACTGTAGCAAAAAGATTGGTTGCAGAATATATACAAAATGGAAAGCTTCCAGCCTACAACGCTATCAACATAGCCAAAGGGATTCAAGCTCTATCCGATATCTCAACTGACAGTTTACCGCTGTTACTCTCCCGATTCCTCTCCCTGGCAAACACCAATGCCTATATCAGTATCCAAGCCTATCTTCAAGAGACAACCGAGTCCAACAAAATATTGACTGCATTGAAGGAAAAAATCCATAAAAATACCCATTTAGCGGTAACGATTGGCTATGGACCACGTTTCCTGCACTCCACGGGTCAATATCATAAAGGCGATTCTGGGCATGGTTTATCCATTCAACTCATATCCTCTACACAAAAAGATTTAAGTATTCCCGATACCGCAGGCAGCAATGAAACTTCCATTAGCTTTGGGGTTCTCAAATTGGCGCAAGCGCTCGGCGACAGACAAGCGCTGCTTGATGAGAACCGGAAAGTGATCTCATTCATTATCGAAGGCGACTCTACCCAGGCAATCAAACAAATTATTCAGGCTCTAGATGATCAATAATATTAAAACCTTTTTTTGGAAAACAAATTACGTCGAAAATCTTGTAGGAGAATAGATTTATGAAAATCGGAATGATTGGACTTGGAAAGATGGGCTTTAATATGACGCTCCGGCTTCTTAGAGATGGACACGAGGTCGTGGTCTTTGACTTAGACAAACAAGCCATTGACATCGCGAAAGAAAATGGCGCCAGTGGTATTTCTGCATTGAGTGAAATCTCCAGTGCATTAACTGAGCCGCGCCTGGTATGGTTAATGCTTCCTTCTGGACAACCAACGGAAGATGTCATCATCCAACTCGCAGAGATATTGTCAACAGGAGATTTGATTATCGATGGCGGCAACAGCAATTACAAAGATAGCATACGACATGGAGAATACCTCAAATCCAAAGGGATTCATTTCGTGGACGTCGGAACAAGTGGAGGCATATGGGGATTAGATAATGGATATTGTATGATGGTTGGGGGAGAGGAAGAAGCAGTGAATATGATCCAACCAATATTAAAGAGCCTTGCACCATCAGATGAAAAAGGTTGGGGGCATGTCGGACCTACAGGTTCTGGACACTTCGTGAAAATGATCCACAACGGGATCGAATACGGGATGATGCAAGCCTATGCGGAAGGTTTTGAAATCTTATATGCCAAAAAAGAATTTGGAGACAAATCAAGCTCCTTTGACTTATATAAAATTGCAGAAATATGGCGATATGGCAGTGTGATCAGATCCTGGTTGCTCGATCTAACCGCAAACGCCTTGGAAGAAGATGGAACCCTCAGCGGAATCGAGTCTTGGGTTGCGGACAGCGGTGAAGGGCGTTGGACAGTATTCGAGGCAATAGACCTAGACATCCCCGCGCCTGTAATTACAAGCGCCTTACAATCACGCTTTGTGAGCCGACAGAAAGAAAGCTTTTCTGCAAAACTATTGGCTGCGATGAGACAAAAATTCGGGGGACATAAAATAATGATGAAGAAGTAACAGGAATTGAAAATGAATTCATCAAATACAATAGTAATATTTGGAGCTTCTGGCGACCTAACACAAAGAAAGCTGCTCCCGGCGCTATATAATCTTTATGACAAGAAACGTCTTCCAGCGCCTACTTCAATCGTAGGATTCTCCCGCCAGCCTTATACAGATTTTGCTTTTCAAGAGATTGCAAAAAGTGGAATTTTAAAATTCAGCTCAGTATCCTTTAATCAAGATACTTGGGATGCCTTTAAAAAGGGTTTGTTTTATATCCAAGGTGATTTAAATAATCCTAATGATATTGAAAGACTGAAGCAATACCTTCTGAGACTTGAAAGAACACCAAGTCATCGGTTGTATTATCTAGCAATTCCTCCAAGTTTTTATAAGCCCGTCATTGAGAATTTGAGAATGGCTAGTATGTCATCTGAAGAGCATGGTTACCGGTCAATAATCATTGAAAAACCTTTTGGATATGATTATCAATCTGCCGAATCATTGAATTCTTCTTTACACACTGCCTTCCAAGAAAAACAGATTTTTCGTATTGATCATTATCTAGGGAAAGAAACTGCGCAGAATATCCTTTTCTTTCGTTTTGCAAACACAATTTTCGAGCCGGTCTGGAACCGCAATTATATTGACAATATTCAAATTACCGTTTTTGAAGATGTTGATGTTGGTCGTCGCGCAAGTTATTATGATTCATCAGGAATATTAAGAGACATGTTCCAGAATCATTTGATGCAATTGTTGACCCTGGTTACAATGGAACCCCCCTCTTCCTTTGATGCAGATGCTTTGCGAAATGAAAAAGTAAAGGTGCTAGATTCTATTCGCCCTATCCATTCAGACGATATTATTTTAGGACAATACAAAGGCTATCGGGACTTAGAAGGAATATCAGTCGCTTCACAAACGCCAACTTATGCTGCTATAAATCTTTTTATTGATAATTGGCGTTGGAAAGATGTACCGGTTTTCCTACGCTCAGGGAAAGCATTAGAGAGGAAATTCACCGAAATTGTTATCGAATTTAAACTTCCACCCCATTTACTCTTCAGCCTGCCAGAAGATTACACTTTCACCTCTAATATACTCTCACTTTGTATTTTTCCAGATGAAGGAATCCATCTCAAATTCGAAGCAAAAGTACCCGATTCAATTCAAGAAACCCGTTCAGTGGATATGGAATTTCATTATCGAACTTCCTTCAGCGAAGACCCTCTTCCAGAGGCTTATGAGCGACTCGTACTCGATGCTATCAAACGAGATGCTTCCCTTTTTGCTCGAAACGACGAAATTGAGAAAGCATGGAAATTAATTGACCCGATAAGCGGGGCTTCTTCAGATAATAAAAACAAGCATGTATTGACCTACGATAAAGGTTCAACAGGACCAAGCGAAGCTAACCAATTATTAGCCAAAACTGGACGTAAATGGCATGCTGGATGTGATCTACATGACTGAAGATAATAAAAATATTGAGGTTTACAAAGATAAGAAGCAATTATCAGAAGCTGCATTAATTCATTTTTTAGATATTGCGAATCATTCTATTACACAAAAAGGTCGCTTTACAGTATGTTTAGCTGGTGGCTCTACTCCCAATTTATTATACTCTTTATTGGGTACTCCGAAAGCTTCAACATTAGTGGATTGGAAAAAGGTGTTCGTTTTTTGGGGAGATGAACGCTGTGTACCAATCAACCATAATGATAGCAATTATTTCGCGGCACAGCGTCAATTTCTTAGCAAAATTCCGATACCAATTGAAAATATTCACAGGGTCCAAACAGAGTTATCCTGTAAAACAGCCGCTCAGTTATACGAAGATCTTTTACGATCCTTTTTCCAAATTCCAAAAGATCTTAAAAAACCGCATACCTTTTCAACCTTTGACTTGGTGTTGCTGGGATTAGGGACAGATGGTCATATCGCTTCCATTTTTCCAGATACAATTTCGAAATTCGATCAAACGCGTCTAGCGGTTTGTAAAGTGCACCACAAACCACCACCGCCCTTAGTTAATCGCGTGAGCCTAACATTCACATCGATCAATGCAGCCTCGCAAGTATTTTTTTTAGTTTCAGGAAAGGAAAAAGCAAATATAATCAGCCAAGTGATAAAGAAGAGAACATCAAACCACAAAACCATACCCGCTAATTTAGTAAAGCCAAGAACCGGTAAGTTGCGCTGGCTCTTGGATGAAGAAGCAGCAAGTAAGCTATGAGATTTGCTACAGCAAATCCAGGAGTATAACTATGCAAAAAATGGACACTTTTAACTTAGGGAAATCCGACATAAAGATCACCCCCATCGGTTTAGGCACCTGGCAATTTTCTGAGGGTCGATCTGGAGCGGTTGGTCAATGGGCACCCATATCAAAAGAAAACACAACCGAAATCATCAAGCAAGCGCTTATTGGAGGTATTAATTGGTTTGACACGGCTGAAATATACGGCAATGGTCGCTCAGAAAAAGCGTTGTCCATGGGGTTAATCGATCAAGGCATTCAAGATGGTGAAGTTGTGATTGCAACCAAATGGTTTCCATTATTTCGAATGGCTAGCTCATTAAAAAATTCTTTCAAAGAAAGGCAAGAGGTTTTATCTCCATTTCATATTGATCTACACCAAATCCATTTCCCCGGCTCGCTTTCTTCTATAAAAAAACAAGCTAACGCCTTAGCGGATCTCTTGGAAGAAGGATTAATCAAGGCTGTTGGAGTGAGTAATTATAGCGCCGCTCAGATGACCAGCGTTCATGAACAACTAGTAAAACGAGGTTTTTATTTAGCCTCTAATCAAGTTTCATATAGCCTGCTTGATCGAAGCATCGAACAAAATGGCATCCTCGAGAGAGCCAAAGAATTAGGCATCACAATCATTGCCTATTCCCCCTTGGGAATGGGATTATTATCCGGAAAATTTCATCAAAATCCAAGCCTTTTAAATGATCGACCAATCGCTCGGCGGGAGAGGCTAAAGAGGAAACTGAAACAAAGTCAGCCTCTTATTGAAGCATTGTCTGAAATTGCTAAGCGGCATCAAGCGACCATCTCACAAGTGTCTCTTAATTGGATCCTCTCGTACAATCAAGGTAAAGTCGTCGCCATACCTGGCGCCTCCAAACCAAAACATATTATAGAAAGCGCTGGTGCGATGTCTTTTCAACTAGACGAGGTTGAAATCAAATTTTTAGATGAACTAAGCCAGGAGTTTATTTGAAATTACCACCCTTGAGGAAAGCTCGATCTTAAATTGTTTCACGTGAAACATCAACCTTTCAGGTTCAACAACCGAATCTTATTCCGTTCCTTTTAGAACGTTTCACGTGAAACATTTGGTCATACTTGCTCCCAAACACCATTCGCCTTTGCCCAATTCTCAACAATTTCTTCTACCACATCCAGAAATGCATCCAATGCTAGGATTCGTTCTCCAAATTTATCTCCAGCTATCCCTAACAATCCTAACGCTTCACTGCATTTCTCCCTCGACTCATTTTCTTTAGGCAAATTTATTGCTGCTAATACCCAAGTTCTTATCAAGGGGAAAAGTACAGCTTCCGGTTTATCCATAGCCAAGATCTCATCAAATGCGTTCCGATAATAGCGATATCGATTCTTATTTAACCGCACTGGTCGGACGTCTTCTGTAATATCTAAATATGCTTTTTCCCAATTATGTAGCCATCTCTTGATGATTTCTATGTCAACATTAGGAGCCCCCAATAACCCTAAAAAGCCATGATACAAACCTGGACTTTCTATCGCTTCAGCTCGTTCTTTCAAGTGAAGCAGAAAACGTCGCTCTGTCAAAGGAGCATCAGAAAAGCTCGCAATCGCATTGGCGATCAGTTTAATCGCTTTGATATAAACAAATGCTTCTTCAATGCTAGATTCTTTATTTATCCCTTGTAATTCGAACCAGATTTTGCGAGCCGTTTCCAGCTGGCTTTGTATCCTTTCCAGGATATAATCTGCTCGATCAAATTGACCCCGAACACTTGCTTGTGTAAAATCTAAGAAATGCTGCGGGTCATGCATGATCTGAGCGTTGTTTAGCACTGGACCCAACCAAGGATGGATCCTTAGATCTCGAGGTTGTTGATAATCTCGATAACGATGATGTGCGATATCTAAATGAACATCTTCTGTCATAGCGACGATCTCACGCTCATCAATGACTTCATCGGTATGGATGAAAAATAGGTCAATATCAACTGTTCCACCAAGTAGAAATTCATCTTCGATCAGTGAGCCGCTTAAATAAGCCGCGATGATCGATCGGTTCTTTCGGACCGTTCTGTCAACAGCGTCCTTTGCGATCCTCATCATCGTATCATGTGTTATTCTCATAGCTACCGTATTTTACCCTCTTTTCATACGACTTATTCTCTCTCTTTTTTAACCACCATGGGTAGTTCCGTTTGATAAGGAGGCACTCTTAAGGTTTGACGAATTCTATCTTCGACCCATTCTAGACTATTTTTATCTTTAACATAATCTAATTGATCCGTATCAATTCTTAGTACAGGTGCGTTATTTTCTTCTTGTTCAGTATAGAATCTTTCGTAGACCTGATTCAATTCATCGATATACTCTCTTTCCATATTTCGTTCATAATGCCGATCCCGTAAGGCAATCCTTTGCATAAGAATATCCGTGCTTGCTCTCAAATAGACAATCAAATCAGGGTTCTCTATCTTTTCTGCTAGCGCTTCATGTACACGGTAATACATTTCCAGTTCATCGCCGAATAAATTGATCCGAGCAAAGATCGAGTCTTTCTCAAAAGTATAGTCAGAGATCAAATAATCACTAAGAGCGATTAATTCTGGAACTTTCTTTCTCTGTTGATGATAACGACTTAATAAAAAGAATATCTGCGTTTGAAAAGCATATCGTTTTCGATCTGCATAAAAGTCAGATAAAAATGGATTTTCTTCAAAAACTTCTAATAATAGTTTTGAGTTGAATGATGGTTGGAGTAGCCGCGCTAAGGTTGTTTTACCAACCCCGATTACTCCTTCTATGGCGATATACATATGCTCTGTCATCCTATCAGTTTTATCGTTGTATTAAATTATTTTTCAAATTTTGATCAATATTTTATAAATTTTTCAGCGGTATTTTCTCTAATTGCTCAATCAATTCGCTGATCACATCAAATCCGCCTTGCCAGAAGTCTCTTGAATTCATGTCTATTCCAGCATTTCTAAGAACCATGCTCGGAGCTTCTGATCCACCAGCCGCCAATATCTCTAAATAACGCGGGATGAAAGTTTTCCCTTCTTCTTTGTATTGCTGATAAAGAGAGAATACGAGTAGCTGCCCAAATGTGTAGGCATAAACATAAAACGGCACTTGGAAAATGTGTGGGATAGATACCCACTCCCACCGAAATTCATCGCTAACTTTTACAGCATCACCAAATTGTGTTTGTAGATCTTCCAAATATAGATCAGATAGGTCTTCTACAGAAGCGCCTTCTGCGACCAGGTCATGCGCTTTCCTTTCAAAGACAGCAAAATAAGCTTGTCTCAAGATGGTTGCATAAGCGTCATCTACTTGCCTGAATAAGATGTCTCTTTTCACCTCTGCATCAGTTTCTTCTGCTAGTAAATAATCCACCAATACCATTTCTGAGAAAGTAGAGGCTGTCTCCGCTAAAGGAAGACAGGCTTGTTGGGTAAATAAACTGTGTTCTTCTGCCAGCATCGAATGGATTGCGTGACCAATTTCATGCGCCATGGTAGCGACATCTTCCGGCTTTCCTTGATAATTGATCAATACCCACGGTGTAAATTCCGGTGTGACCGTCATACAAAACGCCCCATCTCGCTTTCCCTTCCGGATCTCACTATCCAAATGATCCTCAACAAATACTCGCTTCGCCAATTCCGCTATTTTTGGTTCAAATTGTCCTAATGACGAAAAAACCATATCAACGGCGTCTGCATAAGAATAACTCTTTTCAGTTTTCGCTACCGGAGCATAGATATCATAACGATTCAATTTTTCAACCCCCAACCATTTTGCTTTCAAGCGGAAAAAACGCTGGAATACGCTTGCATTTTCTTGACAAATATCCAACAACAATTCAACCGTTTCATCAGGAATGTCATTGATTAAGTTTCTAGTCGCGATGGGGGAGGAATACTTTCTCAGCCCCATTTGCTCATTTTTCCAATCCCTGGCAACGGTTTGATACATCTGCCCTAGAATGGGACCGTCTTCTCCAAACACACGGTAAAGCTCTTGATATGCATTCTCTCGGATTTCAGCATTTGGGTGGCGAACATAAACCATTAACTCACCCCTAGTCAATTCTTTCTCTTCTCCATCGACGATGATTTTATAAACATAACGATTTGTGATCGCATCATATAAGTTTTGCAAAGCTTGAATGCCAGTTGTGTTTTTGATATTAATGACCTTTTCTTCCGCTTCGCTGAGTGTATGGGGTTTAAAATGGCGCATTTCTTCGAGCCAGTAGCGGTAATCGCCTGCAGCTTCTTGATAACGCGCAGCAATATGCTGTGGAAGTTCTTTCCACCATAGGCTGAAAAAGATAGTCTTGTTTTCAAGTTCGGCTATCTTTTCCTGCACTTTTGCTAGAAATGCTTGTGAATCTTGGTCTTGTGTATCGCCTGCAAATTCCAGTTCAGCAAATGCAAAAATTCTGTACGCTAATTGATAGATGTTTTCCAAATCATGAATGATTTGCATGAGTTTTTCCTGTTCGATCTCCTCGGTGAGGATCGATCGATAGCTTTCGAATTGAGCGATTTTCTGGTCCAACTGCTCAAAAACTTTGGTTGTCTCTTGGCTATCTCGGGATGGTAGCAACTCATTTAACGACCACTTTTTCTTTTTGTATTCAGAAGACATTTTACGCTCGCTTTTACTGTGAAGTTGAATATGCATTCGAGAAAATGAAGCATAGAATGGCATTCATTATACACGAAACATATCCCAAACAATAAATTTTTAGAAAATCTTGACCGACAATCAAACAACCGTTATACTTATCTCACTTAAACCAAATGCCGAAGTGGCGGAACTGGCAGACGCGCACGACTCAAACTCGTGTTCCTTACGGAGTGTGGGTTCGATTCCCACCTTCGGCATTAAA
>CAZJMV010000163.1:0-39581 GCA_964547225.1 uncultured Anaerolineaceae bacterium
CTAAAAAATGAATATAGTAGAGGATTGTCCAATCATCCCAATAAAAATGAATTTTTGGCAGCAGCGCGGCGAAACTTGTCAAACAAATCACCAATAAAGCTAGCGGAGTTATCCAGGTGCGTAAAGTGACTGATTTCATTGTTTGAGATTTTTTTCCACCCAAGTTGGAACACTGGCTAACGCTTCATCTAACCGGGTAGCGTCTTTTCCACCAGCTTGTGCAAGGGTCGGACGTCCTCCACCGCCGCCTCCAAGGTAGCTTGAAACGTGTTTCACTAAGTTGCCAGCATGTAATCCTTTCGTTACCAGGTCCTCTGTTATCGCGCAAATGATAATCGGGCTTCCATTCTCTTTCACCGTTGTAAGTACGACAATGCCGCTGTCATATCGTTGGCGGAAGCGATCACTTAACTCCCGTAAGAGATTGGCATCTGCGGCTTCTATTATCGCCGCTAATACTGGAATCCCGTTGATGAATTTCGCATTCTCAAGTTTTACTGCGAAAGTGTTGCTCGCCGTTTCCTGAAGTAATTTTTCATATTGCTTATGCGTTTGATTGAGTTCCTTTGTGATTTCCTGGGCTCTATCTGGTACACCTTCTAAGGTAGTTCCCAAGATATGCGCAGTTTCTTTAAGCGCTTTAAAGCGTTGTTGAACCAATTCATACGCGCCTCTGCCAGTCACTGCTTCGATACGTCGGATGCCAGCGGCGGCGCTGCCCTCGCTCGTGATGATAAAAAGACCGATATCACCGGTCTCTTCGACATGTGTACCACCGCATAGTTCGTTGGATAAGAGTTCTGGTTCCCCGATCGTAATATTACGTACGATCTCGCCATATTTCTCTCCAAACAGCGCCGTCGCGCCCCCATCCAATGCTTCCTGAAGTGTTTTTTGGTCGATATTTAAATGAAAATTATTGAGAATGATCTGATTAACCCCCGCTTCTATCTTCTCGATTTCATTGGGAGAGAGCGCTTGGTGATGGGTGAAATCGAAACGCAAACGATCTGGCGCGACTAGAGAGCCAGCTTGTCGGGCATGCGAGCCGAGGACCGAGCGTAATTCGGCATGTAAAAGATGGGTGGCGGTATGGTTGCGCATAATATCTTCTCTTCGGCGAATGTCCACGGTCGCAAGCGCCTGATCGCCAATTTGAGGTTGACCATCGATTACCTGGCATATGTGCACAATCATCCCTGCAGCAGGCTTACGCATGTCTATGACATGCATCTTCCATTCCTTATTCCGAACACTCTGGATTGTGCCGGTATCGGATACTTGTCCACCGGATTCAACGTAAAAACCGGTTCTTGGAAGGAGTATTTCGACCTTATCACCTCTTTGAGCAGATTCAACCATTTCACCATCTTTGACAATCGCTAATATCGGCTCTTTCACCTGAAGCCATTCGTAAGGGTTGTATTGGACACCTGTATCATCCAATTTACCCTCATCCTGAAGGTTATTATAAAGATGGCGATAGACGTTGACATCTTGTCCCCCTTGCGAGCCAAAGGTTTCCCCAGCGCCTGATGCCAATCGATGCTCTTCCATTGCTTCAAGGAAACCGGCTTCATCGACATCAAGGTTTTCTTCACGGGCGATATCGCGTGTTATTTCCAGCGGTAAACCATAGGTTGCGTATAGATCGAAGGCTTCTTCTCCAGGCAGAGTGGTCTTACGATCAGCTTTCAATGCTTTAAGCAGTTCTTCTAGTTTGGTTAATCCGCTTTCCAAGGTGCGTTGGAAGCGTTCTTCTTCTCTGGTCAAGTTGTTTAAGATCGTTTGACGGTTTTTTTCCAATTCTGGGAAAAAGCTGCCATACTCGTCGATCACACTTGCAGCAATATTCGCTAGGAAAGGTTCACTAAGACCGATCTTGCCGCCAAAGCGCGCTGCTCTCCGGATGATCATCCGGCAGATATAATTACGTCCGATATTACCAGGAACGACGCCATCCGCTATGAGAAAGGCTGCCGCCCTGGCATGATCTGCGATCACACGATAAGGCGTTAGATTAGCTTGTACTTCCTCATCGTTATGTCCAGTAAGTTTCTGGATCGCTTTCATCAATGGTTGAAAGAGATCGGTCTTATAATTCGAGTCCACATCCTGCAGCACCGAGACAATCCGTTCAAATCCCATCCCAGTGTCAACATGACAAGCTGGAAGTGGTTCAAGGTGCGTAGCATCCAGACGATTATATTGAATGAAGACCAGATTCCACAATTCTAAGAAGCGTTGACAATCGCCATTTACCTTACAAACATGACCAGGGACATCTTTCTTATCGCAATATTTCTCGCCTCGATCAATATGGATTTCGCTGCAAGGACCACAAGGTCCTACCTCAGCCATTTCCCAAAAATTGTCCTTTCTTCCAAAAAATAAGACCTGCTCTGGATTGATCGTGGTTTGCTTCTTCCAGATTTCAGCCGCCTCATCATCGGCTGGGATTACGTTTTTCTCGTCTTTGAAACAAGTTGCCCAAAGATTCTCTGCGGGTATTTCCCAAACTTTTGTTAATAAATCCCAAGCCCAGGTGATGGCTTCCTTTTTATAATAATCTCCAAAAGACCAGTTTCCAAGCATTTCAAAAAAAGTGTGATGGGTATCGTCGCGACCGACATCGTCGAGATCATTATGTTTACCAGCAACACGCATACATTTCTGGGAATTGGCAGCGCGTACGTAGGGACGTTTATCAGTTCCTAGAAACACCTCTTTGAATTGCACCATTCCTGCGTTCGTAAAGAGCAGCGTCTGATCACCTCCAGGTACAAGAGATGATGAAGGTACAAAGGTGTGATCATGTTTCTTGAAAAAATCGATAAATTCTTGGCGGATCTTCGCTCCACTAAATTTTTGATCTGTCATTGATTCTCCTGGGTTGCAACCTTTTCAATTGTAAATCATTTTATTTGGGGATATTTTACCTAATCTATGTCAATCGAAAAGCTTCTTTTCCATGAATTATAACGGAGATTATCAAATCCATCCCTAATTATTATGCCAGATAACCTTTCTTGGTTTGGTCACCCTAAGGTATAATCTCTCAAGTTGAAGGTAGTTAGAAAACCATATGATAAATCGTAAATTCTTGTATTTTGTCGTCTTTTCTTCGGGGATGACGACTTTGGCATTGGAGTTCTCTGCTTCGCGATTATTAGGAGGTGTATTTGGCACCAGCAATCTGGTTTGGGCGAGTGTGATTGGCTTGATCTTGATCTATCTTACCTTAGGCTATTTTATTGGTGGTCCTTGGGCGGATCGTTCGCCTTACCCCAAAACTCTCTTTCGTATCATTGCTTGGGCTTCATTCATTTCCGGTTTAGTACCTTTGATTTCAAGACCTGTCCTTTGGGTCGCAGCCGATGCATTTGATCAACTGCAAGTCGGTATTTTGTTAGGTTCCTTTTTCGCTGTCTTGGTTCTCTTCAGTTTGCCGGTCACGTTGTTAGGCATGGTCTCACCATTTGCGATTCGCTTAGCGATCAGAGACCAACATGAAGCTGGCAGGGTTTCCGGTTTTATCTATGCCATTTCCACATTGGGTTCATTTATCGGCACTTTCCTTCCCGTTTTAGTGCTGATCCCTTTGGTGGGGACGACTTGGACATTCCTGATTTATAGTATTTTCTTGCTGATCGTAGCGCTAGTGGGATTATGGTTATCTTGTGGATGGCGATCAGTCTTAGAGCTTTCCTGGATGCCGATTGTCTTATTAATCTTCGCTATTTTCATCGCCAGTCGCCCGATCAAAACAACGCAGGGTCAAATCTATGAGACCGAATCTGCCTATAACTATATTCAAGTTGTTGAACAAGAAGAATACCGTATCTTACGACTGAATGAAGGACAGGGGCAGCATTCTATCTGGCATCCCACTCAGATCGAATTCAATGGTCCTTGGATGCAATTCATCGCCGCCCCTTTTTTCAATAAACCCCCATTTACCGTCGAAGATGTAGAAAGTATGGCGATTGTAGGCTTAGCTGCTGGTACGGTTGCTCGCCAAGCTACAGAAGTATTTGGCGCTATTCCCATAGATGGATTTGAGATTGATCCTAAAATCATTCAGGTGGGGCAGGAGTATTTTGGGATGACCCAACCCAATCTAAATCCGATTGCTAAAGATGGTAGGGTTGGTTTGCAGCAGAGCGAGAGGCAATACACCATCATCGGGATTGATGCCTATCGTCCGCCTTATATTCCCTGGCATTTGACCACCCAAGAATATTTCCAAGTGGTGTTTGATCATCTCGATAGACATGGGGTGATGGTGATCAATGTCGGTCGTTCCCCAGAGGAATGCACAATGTTGGAAGGTTTGGTCAGTACAATCCAAACCGTGTTTCCTTCCGTTTATGTGATGAATATTCCTGGGACGTTTAATTCAATCATTTACGCCACCAGGCAGCCTACCCAAATTGAGAACCTCTACCAGAATTTATTAGCGCTTTATGTTGAAGAAGATACTCCCCGAATATTGGTCGATGCGATACAACGTATTGTGGTCAATTTGCAGCCGACACAAGGCAACGGGATGATTTTCACAGATGATTGGGCGCCTATCGAATGGATCACCAATAATATGGTCTTATACTATGTTATGGGGGGAGATCTAGAAGACTTAAAAGAAGGGATGCAAGAATGAGCGAAGAGAACCGTGAAATAAAGAAACAAGATTCAATATTGATTAAGGTTATGGGATGGTTGGTTAGTTTGTTAGTGCCGGTGGTATTGGTTTTGTCAATGATCCGTGTGTTGATGTTGCCTGCTTTTTTGCAAATCGAATATCGAATGCCAGGATTTCCGGATGATTTTTACGGTTTCACCCTTGAAGACCGTTTATATTGGTCACGTTACGCTTTGGATTATTTACTTAATAATGAGGCAATCAACTATCTAGGGGATTTGACTTTTGAAGATGGTTCGCTAGTCTTTAATCAGCGTGAGCTTAAGCATATGGTTGATGTTCAAATCGCTTTAAATGCGGTTGTTCGTGTGTGGAGATTTTCTTTAATCGTCACTTTTATATTAGGCGTTTGGGCGTGGAATAGCGGTTGGTTCAATCGATATCTTTACGCGCTATCACGTGGGGGCTGGCTGACCGTATTTCTTCTAGCCGCTCTGATTTTCTTTATGTTATTAAGTTTTGGGGTCTTCTTTGTCGCCTTTCATAATGTGTTTTTCGAACCTGGCACATGGGTCTTTTATTACAGTGACACATTGATCCGATTATTCCCAGAGCGCTTTTGGCGCGATATCTTCTTATATGTGGGCGGCTTCGCGATAATTAGTGGGCTAGCGCTTGGTTGGGGTTTGAAGGTGAAAGATTGAACCAAGCGCTGAACCAATAAAATTCCTAATCAAAAATCCATAGATTGACATTTGTCATCTGACAGCGTGTCCCGAAGCCGGCATTTGTTCCAGAGCTGATAGTGAAACCAAGTGTGCCAAGTTTAACCAAGCCATCGTAAGCGCTAACTATACGAGATCCATTGACATACAAAGTCACACGCTTATCATAAACAACTAACATTAATTCCGCATCGCCCTTAGGTACATCAATATTGCCAGCATTTTTCTTTGCCAAAATTTTCCCATCTCCTTTTACCCATTGTTGGATAACGCCATAACCATCTAATCGTAAAGATGTGGCGCCCAATGTGAATTCATCCGGATTTTCGTTGGCATAATAAAAACCACAGCCAGAAGTAGGCCAGTTAGCTGTATCACTAGCTGAATCCCACTCCACCTTCGAAGAAATTACAAAATTCTCCGCTTCATAGTCTCTAGGATAAGTGAACAAATAATCGATCTGCGCGATGCTTTCATTAAAGTCGCTCAATGCATGATACTCCCCGCTGGTTTTGCTGATTACACCCTCATCATATAGTTTTTGAATGACAGCTTGCATTTCACCTGCTTGTTGACCGCCACCTTGCGGGACTTCGGTCGTTACCACGACTTGGCTGTCTGCCTCCGCGGTTGCAGTTAGGTTTGCATTGATTGCCCCCCAGGTTTGCTGGGCAACGGCTTCATTAGTTGCTTCAATATCTTCGGTTGGAGCTTGTTGTGCTTCGGGTGTATTCTCCTCGCTTTGTTGTGGCTCTGGTGATGCTTGTGCACCTTGTTGCGCAATAAGTGTTTCTTGAACTCGTAAACTCAACTCTGTATCTTTGAGTTGCGTTTCTCTAGCTGAATTTTCTCCACTCCCAAACAGGATTGAACAACTCGAAAGAACGATTGTGGTGATTAAGCCACCGACAACCATCAGATAAGTGATACCGTATTTCAAACTAAAAAATTTTTTCATTTGATCTCTCCTTCCCGTTTCCAGCCATGGATTCTCGCTGAAATATTTTATTCTGCATCTAAAATTAATGTTCTATTATAACCAGATTATTATTATAACGAATAATGATTAAAAAAGAAAACGTCTCCTAAATTCGGATTTAGGAGACGTTCGAATGTCAATTAGGGATAAATTAGCGCACCGCTTGCTCAGTTTCCTGGTCAAAGATGTGCATATTATTCATGTTCAAGACAACCTGTACTTTGTCATTGACCTTATATTTTGAGCGTGGATCAACTCGAGCAATGAAGACTTGCTCGCCGGTCTTTAGATAGACGAAGATCTCGTTACCCATCAACTCAGTAACGTCGACAACGCACTCCATGGGTTGAGCATCAATGCTGGGGGGCGCAAACTCTGGATTGTGAATATCCTCAGGACGAATACCAAAGGTTACTGTTTTATCAACATAAGGCATATATACTTCTTTACGCTCAGATGGTATTTCAATGGTGAATGTGCTGCTTTCAACCAATAATTTGTCGCCATCTTTCTTGATCTTGGCAGGGAAGAAGTTCATTGATGGGGAGCCGATGAAGCCAGCCACAAACAGGTTGTTGGGGGTATCGTAGAGCACCTGTGGGGTATCAATTTGCTGAAGAATTCCATTATTGATGACTGCGATCCTGGAAGCCATCGTCATCGCTTCTACCTGATCGTGGGTCACGTAGATAAAAGTGGTTTGTAATTGCTGGTGCAATTTACTGATGTTGGCGCGTGTTTCCACACGTAATTTTGCGTCCAGGTTTGAGAGTGGCTCATCCAAAAGGAAGACCTTTGGCTGACGCACGATTGCTCGTCCTAGCGCAACACGCTGACGTTGACCACCGGAAAGTTGACGTGGTTTTCGGTCAAGTAATTGCTGAATACCTAGTATTTCAGCAGCTTCCTCGACGCGTGATCTTATTTCTGCTTTGGGGGTTTTGCGAAGCTTCAATCCAAATGCCATATTATCGAACACGGACATATGCGGGTAAAGCGCATAGGATTGGAACACCATGGCGATATCACGATCTTTAGGGGCAATATCATTGACGACATGATCGCCGATCATTATCGTCCCCTCACTTACATCCTCTAATCCAGCCAGACATCGAAGAGCGGTTGTCTTTCCACAGCCCGATGGTCCTACTAGAACGAGGAATTCTTTGTCTTCAATCTCAATGTTCAGATCGTTGACAGCAATAACATCTCCAAATCTCTTATAGACATGATCGTACGTTACACTAGCCATTTGGTTCTCCTTTTTTTACTGATATAGTGCCTCAATTATAGTCGTTCTTTTAAAAAAAGGCAATAAGATATTTCCTGAACTTCTCCTCCAATCGAATGAGGAATGGCTTGATTTTTTTTCTAAATCCCTTGCTGATTTGCTGACAAGCATATAGAATGAGGATATGACCAGTAAAACGAAAGTTACACCGATCCGCGAACAATATCTCAAAATCAAAAGCCAATATCCGGATACGATATTATTCTTCCGTTTGGGTGATTTTTATGAGACTTTTGATCAAGATGCAGAAGTAACTGCTCGTGAATTAGATATTGTTTTGACTTCTCGAAATGTAGCCAAGGGAGTACGTATTCCTATGGCTGGTATTCCACACCATGCAGCAGAGAATTATCTGGCGCGTTTGATTGAGCGAGGTTACCATGTCGCAATTTGTGAGCAGGTCGGTGAGCAACCTGTCAAGGGTATTTTCCCACGTAAAGTGACGCGGGTCGTAACCCCGGGTACAATCGTCGAACCGAGTTTATTACCAGGTGATGCGAATAATTATCTAGTTAGTGTGTTCCTCGATGAATTAGAAATCACTGAAAGCGACCAATTCGACACCAACCAACGCGTTGGGATAGCTTTTGTGGATATCACAACTGGGGAGTTCTCGGTCACTGAATTAGAGGGACAGGATATTCTTGGTACTATTCGAGCTGAGTTAGTGCGTTTGAAACCCGCCGAGATCCTCCTTCCCGATAGGGTCAAAATCGATGACCATTTGCCTGGTCATCTCAGTAAGCTGCCTGACTGGCGCTTTGAATACGGACGTTGCAGAGAAGAACTATTACGGCATTTTCACGTAAATACATTGGATGGTTTTGGGATGGAAGGGAAGTTGCTTGCCACCCAAGCTGCTGGTGCAATCTTGCAGTATTTAGCTGAAACCCAATCCGAGGCGCTTAAACTGCTTACGGGGATAAGTACTTATCATCTTGATGATTTCATGAACTTAGATGCCGCTACGCGGCGCAACTTGGAATTAACAGAGACGATCCGGGGCGGGGATGAAAAAGCATCCCTATTGGGAATATTGGATCATACCGTTACGCCCATGGGCAAGCGTATGCTCAGACAGTGGGTAAGTAAGCCATTATTAGACACGCATAAAATCGCACAACGACAGGATGGAGTGGAATTCTTTTTTCAAAATGGCATGATCCGCGCTGAGCTTCGTGCTGTATTAAAGGGATTGCATGACTTGGAGCGTTTGATCAACCGAGCTGCGGGTAACTCGGCTCAACCGCGTGACTTGGTTGCTATTCGGGAAACAATAGCAAGATTACCGGAAATATATCAATTATTAGAACAATATCGCGGATCATTTCAGGATATCCTAAAGGATTTTAATTTTTGTTCAGAAGAAAAGCGCTTATTATCCGAAGCTATAGCCGAAGATCCTCCTGCGACGACCCAAAATATTGGCATTATTCAACCCGGTTATTCTGCTGAATTAGATGGCGTGCTTGAACGTTCAAAACATGCCCGTGAATGGATCGCAAGTTTAGAAACCCTTGAACGTAAACGTACCGGTTTAAAGACTTTGAAGGTCGGCTATAACAAGGTTTTTGGATATTATATTGAGATCACACGTGCGCACTCTGCGGAAGCCCCTCAGGAATATATTAGAAAACAGACCTTGGTGAACGCGGAGCGCTATATCACGCCTGAAATGAAAGAATACGAAGCGTTGGTGTTGAACGCCGAAGAACGTATTCATGAGATAGAAATACGATTATTTCGAGAGGTCTGTCAGCGATTAGCAGGTTCAACTGCGATCATCTTGAAAACCGCTCGCGCTATAGCAAGGTTGGATGTCCTTTCTTCTTTGGCAGAAGCAGCGGTGCAAGGTGGTTATGCTCGCCCAGAAGTTATGTCTGAGGATGTTCTTGAAATTTATGAGGGCAGACATCCAGTTGTTGAAAAGACTCACGAGCAGCGGTTTGTCCCCAATGATGTGCTCTTTGATCGTGATGAACGGTTGCGCATCATTACCGGTCCAAATATGTCCGGTAAATCCACGCTTATCCGACAGGTAGCTTTGATTGTTCTAATGGCGCAAATTGGAAGTTTTGTGCCAGCAAAAAAAGCCCGGATTGGATTGGTTGATCGCATCTTCACACGTATCGGCGCTCAAGACGAAATCCATGCCGGACAATCGACATTTATGGTTGAGATGGTCGAAACAGCCCATATCTTGCATCACGCCACCACGCGTAGCTTATTGATCCTGGATGAGATTGGTCGTGGAACGAGCACTTATGATGGCGTATCGATTGCTTGGGCGGTGGTTGAATATATTCACAATCACCCGCGCTTGCGTTCCAAGACATTATTTGCTACGCATTACCATGAACTCACTCAATTGGCGGATTTATTACCAGGGATACGGAATTACAACGTGGCTGTCAGTGAATCAGATGGAAAGGTAGTCTTTCTACATAAGATCGTACCCGGAGGCGCGGATCGCTCCTATGGTATTCATGTTGGGCAATTAGCTGGTTTGCCTCATCCAGTTGTGCAGCGAGCAGGTGAGATCTTGCAACAATTAGAAGCCTCTTCAGGAAAGGCAGTCAAAATTGATCCTTCTTCGTCCAAACAATTAGCGTTATTTCCCCATACTAATCCTTTCGTGGATGAATTAAAGAATTTGGATCTGAATGCCTTATCCCCGATTGAAGCGCTCAATAAGATCTATGAATGGCAACATCGTTATCTGAAAGACTGAGTAGTGATCTTAACCAGGTTTTGAAAGATGATCAGAATGTATTCGTTTTCACAACCGATAGATATCCACTTGATCGGTTTCGATTTCCACAGCCCATTTCCCCAAATCCGTTACTTCATATTCCACATATAGATAATTGAGTTCGCGTTCAACAGTGACTAATTTGAACGTCCGTCTAAATTGAAAAGTGACTAGGCTGACATCCCAATCTCCTTGTAGTTCAGGGTCATAACCTTCAGGTGGGCTAAAGGCGCGTTTGATTGCTGTTTCATTCAAGAACAAACGTAGGATGGCTTCTGGTATATCAACTGAATTTAAAAGACTAGCAGCAGCTTGAGACTCTAGTTCGTAGACGCGTTCTTCTTCTGTCATTTCCCATTGCACCGGTGACCATATCCCCGGCAGAGCATCAATATTAATGGTATCTGGATCAATATCAATAGGCATAAGTCATCTCCATGATGGATTTACTTTATATGTGCATGAATTAATCTACCACATAATATACTTCCCAAAATGGCGTATCCATCAGTAACCATATAATGTTGTGCAGCAGCATTAAACAAGACTTGAAATGAGGGCGGAAAATCCTCATCTCCTAGCCAATGAACAACAAGCAATGATATCCGTGGTAAAACTTGGAAGATAAACCCTGCATTTCCAAGGGGATATGCATGACCGGATAACGACAAAGCAGCTCTCTCGAACCCTGCTTTATCATTTTGGAAGTACTGCACTAATTTTTTCCCAGTATAACTTAGAAAAGCCTGGTTATAGAACATACCATCCGGTAATTCCGAGAAGGAAATCCATTCTTCTGATAGAGGAGCTCCATTTGCGGTGTTGAAATAATACAGGATCATCGCCTGTTCTTTTTCACTGAATTCTTTTTGGTTTTCTGGATCATACAGGATTAAGTCTGGATATGAGAAGGAAACCTTCTTATACCAGTAGGTAAATTCGAAAACCCCTTCTGAATCGTTTTTAGGTTTGTAAATAGTTTCTGTATTAATCGCGAGTTGTTTAGGATCACTCTTGAGGATGATTTCACGCAGCTCATTGTTTCTGCGTGCAAAACGATCTAAATCCGATTGGTTGGAAGCTGGATTTTGCATTTTTTCTCCTTGTCTAGAGCTATTATCTTAGAGAGTAAAAAAAAATTCAAGTTTACTCTTTACAGAAATGAAATTTGTGGTATTATTAGTGTGCCTGTTGAAAACATCGTAGCTTACATCGCTTACAGGCATAAATGAAGGTCGTGTTCACCGGTCATTTCTCATCATTATTGGTATCTTCCCACGGTAGGTTAATATTATCTTATGTCATCGCTGACTTGAAATGATTAGATGAACACGACAATTTTATAAAATAAATAATCTTTATAGTAAAAACCTCGTCGATCGACGAGGTTTTTGGTTATAATGATATTAAACATGGCATTGATTGATTACATGAAAGACCATGGAAAAATTACCATACAAGCTATTTCGTGCGCACCTTTTGTTGTAGGGTGCGATTCAGGATACTCTCGAGTTCATTAGAGGTTGCTTTTGACTTCTTTCCGGATTTTGGACTATTTTTATTGCCGAGATCCTTTTGGGATTTTTCCATTGCTTCTCGGAGCGCCATCTCCATTGCAGTGGGAATAACTTCGACTTCCTCGGTTTGCTCTATTTTTTCATTCTTAGTGCTTTTTGTTTCTTTGATTGCTTTCATGGGGGGTTCTTCAAGAGCTTTCATACTGAGTTTGATCTGTTTTTTCTGGCGATTGACACTCAGGATTTTTACTTCAACTTCGTCCCCTGTTTTTAGAATATCTTCTGTACTCTTGATATAGTCATGGGTCATTTCGCTGATATGAATTAAACCGGGTCGTTCTGCGCCAATATCAACAAAAGCGCCAAATTTTTCCAATCGAGTTACCTTTCCTTTAACGACCATATCCTTGGATAATTCGCGCCATTCAAGATCAAGCGGTTTGATCATCGTTAATTCGATGCGTTTCTTTTTTGGGATCACTCGTCGAACCCAAACATCTACACTTTGACCAGGCTCAATCACATCTTCGACACGGTTGATTGGTTCGGTCTGAATTTGGGAAATATGGACGACTCCTGGGGTTTCTGTGCCAATATCTATCACCGCCCCTGCCAATGTCGTTTTTATCACCTTACCAGTGAAGTGCATCTTTCGTTCAATTTGTGTTATATCCATTTTTTCTGGGGTTGCCAGGGCGTTAGCTTCCATACGCTTTTCTCCAATCACATTTTTGCATCTACCATATTATAGGATGATAGGAATTTTTGAAATTACGGGGTACCCGCGAAAGACGATTATACCTCTCGGGGTTTGAATTGTCAAAGAATTTCGAAAGATAATTTCTGAATTTTGATTTTTTGCTGATCTGAGATCTAATCACTATCTTTGACAGTCAAACCTATTGATCTCCTATACCAATAAAGCAAATTCAATTTCTAAAACTGATCGGCATCATCAATCCCTTTGTGATAAGACAGATTAATAAATATTGGTTTATAATAATAAAAAACATCATTTTATCTTGTATAATTTGATTATTGTAATAATCTCAATTCATTGAGAATAAGCATTGGATTATTGATCAGAACAGATACTCAAATTATGAAGTCGGAATAAGTTCTTCCCAATTTATATCGGAGGATGGTTCCATGAAAGCAAAGCGCTCAATTTTGTTGTGTATGATTCTTCTTTCCTCAGTATTGCATACAAGTGCTGCTCCCATGTTGGAAGCAGATCAGGATTATCAAATGCAATTGGTCGGACAATTCGGAGGGTCGATGTACAGCGTGGTTTTGCAAGGCGGCTATGCCTATTTTGGGGTAGGTCAGCGTATGTTTGTCGCCGATATCACTGATCCCGAGAATCCTTTTGTTGTTGGGCAAACCGCTATCCAATCAAGCCTTGTGATGGATATTGTTGTGTCCGGGAATTATGCCTATATTGCATCTGGAGAAGAAGGTTTGAAGATTTTCAATATCAGCGATCACAGCTCTATAGTTGAAATTGGTGCGGTGGATACACCCGGTTATGCCAATGGTATCGCGATCTCTGGGAATTATGCTTATGTGACCGCCGAACGGGATGGATTGCGTGTTATTGATATCAGAGACCCTGAAGTACCGCTGGAAGTTGGTTTTTTGGATACCCCTGGTTGTGCATATGGCTTGGATCTATCTGGAAATTATGCCTATATAGCTGATGGAGATAAAGGGTTTTATATCGTAAATGTGAGTGATCCAACAAACCCTATAGAAATAAGTTCTTTTGATACGGATGGCTTTGCTTTTAAGTTGGCAGTTTCAGGAAATTATGCATATATAGCAGATTATGATGAAGGGTTGCGTGTGATCGATATTAGCAACCCAAATCTGCCTGTTGAAAAGGGTTTTTTTTCTTTAGGCGCAGATGATTACGCAAGTGGCGTAGCAGTATCTGGCAGCTATGCCTATGTAGGTTATGAGAAAGCTGGTTTATATATCGTCGATATCAGTAATCCTGTGGCGCCGGTGGAAGAAGGTTTTATTGATATTCCGGGTTGGGCATGTGAGGTCGCCTTATCGGTTGGTTATGCTTATATGGTCGGGAATGGAGCTGGGCTGCGTATTGTCGCGATAAACAATCCAGCTGTGCCAACGCAGGTTGGGGCGGTTGATTTTACAGGCTTTGTAAAAAGTGTTGTAGTGTCTGGGGATTACGCCTATGTGACGGATGATGAGGTGGGATTACGTATTATTGATATTAGCGATCCTAGATCACTAGATGAAATTAGCTTCTTAGAAACGCCAGGTTATGCTGATGGTATTGTTAAATCGGGAGATTATGTTTATATTGCCGATTATGACAAGGGATTACGTGTTATTGATGTCAGTGATCTGGATTTGCCAGCTGAAGTTGGTAGCAAAGATACACCAGGATATGCATTAAATTTAGCGCTTCAAGGGGATTATGTCTATATCGCAGATGGTGAAGAGGGGTTATGTGTAATGGATGTGAGTGATCCTACTGATCCAAGAGAGGTAGGTTCACTAAATACGCCTGGTTATGCTAAAGATGTAGATGTATCTGGTAACCATGTTTTTATTGCTGATGATACAGAAGGATTGCGCATCATTGATATAAGTGACCCTACCTCACCGCTAGAAGTGGGTTTTGTTGATGAGATTAGGCTTGCCCAGAGTGTCATCAAATCTGGAAATTATGTCTATATAGGGGGGGATGAAGATGGGATGTTTATCATTGATGTTAGTGATCCATTAAGCCCTGAAATTATTAGTTCCTTGGACACGCCTGGGTCAGTGTATCACGTGACTGTATTTGGATACTATGCCTATATTTCAGATTGTAAAGGTGGCGTACGTGTGGTTGATATAACTGATCCGAGCCAGCCCGTCGAAGTCGGTTCTCTGGTTACCCCTGATTGGGCTTATAAGACCTGGATTTCAAATGGTTATGCCTATGTAGCTACTGGCGAAGGCGGTTTGGTGATCCTAAATTTATTGGGTTATCCGGTTTATATACCAATGATCTTGCATTCGAATTAAAGACTTGAAAAAAGTTACTCCATTTGATCAGGATTTTCTTGTTGAAGGGTTCGAATTCCGTTTCTGACCTGATTTAGATAGCGATCCAGTTCCATTTCTAGCCGGGTGAGCGTGGATAGAACGTAATTATCAGCATCTTTTTTAGTCTGTTCAACATCTGCCTTACCCTTTTCCAGAATTTGATCGGCGCGTGATTGAGCCGCTTGTACAATGGCGTCTCTCTCTACCAATTGCTCGCTTTTTTCACGCGCGATCGCGATCTTGCGGTTGGCTTCTTCTTGTGCTTGGGCGATGATCCGGTCGCGCTGCGCTAATAATTGTTGTGCTTTCTTGACTTCGTCTGGAATGGCAACTCTCATTTGATCGATTATATCCAGCATACGATCTTCATCGACAATCACATTGTGCGTGAACCAAAGCGGACGGCTTTGGTTGAGAAGCTCCTCCAGTCGGTCTACAAGATGCAAGATATCCATAACATGCCTCCCCACCCGTGGGTATTTATTGGTCTAATAAAAAGATCGTACTTCCACTGTTTCATTGGTTACTTTCTAGTCGAGATATCAAACCTATCCATATATGTCTTCAATCATCTCCAAGCATTTCAATCTCTCAATGAGGTTGTTGGGACAACTTGTTGTTCATCGCCTAATTCTTGAAAACGGTTACTTAAAGCAATTTCGACATGTGGCGGAACCATACTACTGACATTGCCTTTTAAAGAAGCAATTTCTCGTACGGTCGTCGAAGAGAGAAAGGTATGCTCTTCAGCTGTGATCAAGGCGACTACCTCGATATCATCTGCAAGACGATGATTTGCTAGAGCCATTCGAAATTCATATTCAAAATCCGAAAAAACACGTAATCCTCTCACAATGACCTGTGCGTTGTTTTTATAACAAAAGCCTACCGTAAGACCGCAGTAGCCCTTGACTTGAATATTTGGGTAGCCATTAAAGGCTTCTTTGACTAATTCGATCCTTTCTTCAGGTGAAAACAACAAAGACTTCAAGGGTTTGTCATAAACCGCGATGATGAGTTCATCAAATAACCGAGCGGCTCTCTTGGCAATATCAATATGACCAAGATGGATTGGGTCAAATGTTCCTGGAAAAACTGCGCGTACATGTGCCATAGTTTGCTTCGCTTTGCTCTATATGATGTCTGAATAAGTACTCTGCCATGAATGTTGCAATCTTGATGCCAGAAGTTGGTATTCTGGATTGTCTAGCTCAGGATCCTGTTCAAAAATATATTTTGCTATCCGGCGTGCCTTTTCTATTAAGTGTACGTCGGTTAATTTTGCCTGATCGAGTTCATTGAAGCCTGATTGGCGTGTGCCCAAGAATTCACCAGGTCCGCGTTGTTCGAGGTCTTTTTCTGCTAAAATGAATCCATCATTGGTTTCTTTCATCACCTTCAAACGTTCATTTTGGGTTTGTTCACTTGAATCAGGAATAAGGATGCAGTAAGATTTTTCACCCGCGCGTCCTACCCTGCCGCGTAATTGGTGTAATTGAGCGAGTCCAAAACGATTAGCGCCTTCAATGATCATCACCGTCGCATTGGGGATATCCACACCGACTTCCACAACGGTTGTCGACACAAGAATATTTAATTCACCGGCATGGAAGGATGCCATTGTGTTGTCTTTTTCTTCAGCTGTCATTCTGCCGTGAATAAGCCCAACTTTCAGATCAGGAAAGATATCACTCTTTAATCGTTCTTCTTCCTCAATGGCGGCTTTTGATTCTAATTTTTCGCTTTCCTCAACCAAAGGGTAAATAATGAAAGCTTGATGTCCAGCTTTGACTTCTTGTCGGATCAGGTTATAGGCTTGTTCGCGTTGTCGAGGTTTGATCACGTAAGTATCCACCGGTATTCTCCCAGGTGGCATTTCATCCATGACTGAAATATCAAGATCACCATAGACTGTCATTGCTAATGAGCGTGGGATCGGTGTTGCTGTCATCACCAAAAGATGAGGGTTATGCCCTTTTTCGCGTAAAATAGCTCGTTGCCTTACGCCAAACCGATGTTGTTCATCGATCACGACAAGCTGTAGATTATTAAATTGAACGGGTTGTTCGATTAATGCATGTGTACCGATTACAATCTTGATCCTACCATTCTCCAACCCAGCTCGAATCTCTCGTTTTTCTGTTTCGGGAGTACTTCCTAGCATAAGACGAATTTCAGATGGTTGCAGTAGTGCATTGTATGGAGAAGTAGGGTTGGTCAGATAGGCTAAGAAGTTTTGGTAATGCTGTTCTGCCAAGATGCTTGTTGGTGCCATAACCGCAGTCTGAGCGCCTTGTGCGCTGATGATATTTGCGGCGGTGATCGCGATGGCTGTTTTCCCCGAACCGACATCCCCTTGAAGTAAGCGATTCATGGGGTGACCTGATGAAAGATCATTTCTCATTTCATTGATTGTGCGTTTTTGTGCTTGAGTGAGTGTGTAGGGGAATTGTTTAATTTGTTGATTGAGCCATTCATCTCTTAAGGAAAATTTTTGTGCTGTAAGATTTTCCCATTTTCTTTTCTGACTTAATACACCCAACTGTAATAGCAGGATTTCATCGAAAGCGAACCTTTGTCGTGCTTCCTTTTCTTCTTCCCAGCTATCTGGATTATGTATTTGTACGATAGCCGATGGCAGATCAATCACCTCTGCCATCTTGCGAATTTCTTCTGGAATATGATCAGGAACTCGTGGAGCCCAGTAGGTGACTGCTTTATTGATTTGCCTTCTTAACCATGCTTGTGAAATTTTTACTTTCAAATGGTAAACAGGGATGATCCCAAATGTGTGGATTTGTTGCTGTTCTAATCTTTCCCATTCCGGATGATTCATTACCAGTTGACCAAGATATTGGTCAATTTTCCCTGAAAGAGATATTTGCATTCCTGGATGTAGCTTTTTCACTTGCCAGCTTTGGTTGAACCAGGTTACTTTTAGTGTTCCGCTTCCATCACTAACGATTGCTTCTACAATTTCCCTTTGACCACCCTTTATTGGTCTTATTTTGACTTTTTCGATCGTTCCAATTACTGTTAAGGTTTCGCCATACTCTAATCGATTGATCGGTTTGCACAAGCTGAAGTCATTATAACGATAGGGAAAATAATAAAGAATATCACGTAACGTATTTAGACCCAAACGGCTTAGTGCTTGTGCATATTTTCTTCCAATTCCCTCAAGAATAGTAATAGGGGCATCGAGGTCGGCGATTTCATCGAGAATCGGTTCGACCTTTTTTCTTTTCTTTTGGGGAATGATCTCCTTAAAAGAAGGTCGATCGCTATACATAGTAGGAGGTTTTTCGGCTTCGCTCTCGATTTCAATTTCAGGTTCATTCTCAAGCAATTCTGTTTTATCTGGCTCTAACCCCCGAACAGTATGTTGGATTGATTCGCGTTTCTCTTTTGCCTTAGGAATTCGAAAAGCTGACCCCATATCAGAGCGTTGGATTCGACGGGCTAAACCTTCTAAAGCCTCAGCGCGCGAGCTTTCTTTAAGCTTGGAATAATCACGCACCCTTTCAATTACAGCTTGAATCAAATTTTCCGGTAATCCGTCTGTTCGGGCTTCAGTCTCCCAATAATCGAGAAGTCTCTCTAATCCGCCTAGCACAGCATGATTATCATAACCGCGCTCAGCTTCCAATACTAATACCTTTTGTAGCTTTTCAAGTGACAGTTTCATATGATCTAATTATAATAGATTATTTGATCACTGTTGCAAAACCCAAACCATTTGGACCAACATGCGAGCCAATGACGGTGTTTACATTCACAATAAAAGGTTCCATAAGAGTTTCGATAGCGATATTGTTTAGAAATTCGATTGCATCCATTTCAGCGTTTGTATGTAAAATCGCAAGTCTCTCAATAGGACCGAGACTTAATAGAAATTTCTTTAATTGTATAATTCCTTTTTTACGCGTATGAGCAAAACCTAAGCTTAATACATTCCCATCCCTTAGCTCAATAAATGGTTTAATCCTTAATAGATTGCTTACACGTGCCTTTGCCCATGAAACTCGACCACTTCTCCTCACGTATTCGAGGGTGTCAAGCATGGCATATATCCTAGCGCGTTTACGTACATCCTCGATAATTTTTCGCACCATTTCTAGCGAAGCGCCTCTTGCAGCCACCTCGGCTGCAGCAAGCACTTGAAAACCCAAACCCAAGGTCAGTTGTTGACTATCGATCACTTGCACGCGTTCGTAGAATGACTGTGCGGCTGTTTTGGCAGTGTTATAGATACCACTTAATAATTTGGATGCATGGATTGAGAATATATACTGAAAGTCCTTCTGAAGCAACTTTTCATATAGCTGTTGATAAATGCCAATTGAAGCTGTACCAGTGGTTGGGCTGGGCTTTATATTGGGTAGCTCTCGATAAAACGCTTCACGAGTTATTTCTTTCCCATCCTCATAAGATTTTCCTTTGATCATCAAAATATTAGGTACTACATGAATGGGATATTGGTCTAAAAAATTTTTTGGAATATCAGCAGTGCTATCAGTTACAAAGGCAATGTTCATGTTGATCCTATTTTCTATTAAAGTTTTGAATCCCCTGATACGTTGATCATTCGATGGATATGATCAAATGATAATGAGGTTGACAACCTTCTTGGATTTCGATTTCCTGATCGGGATATTTTTCTTGAATGAGATTTTCCAATATGGGAATATCCTTTTTGTGGAGATCAGCGCCATAGAAAAGAGTAATTAATTCATAGTCTTGTACATGGGCTGCTTCAAGAATGCCGAGACATGCTTCATCCAAGGATGAAGTTGATAAGACTAATTTTCCATTTAATAATCCAATAACTTGTCCTTCTTCTACTTCGACTCCATCGATTTCGACACTACGCGTAGCTATCGTAATTTCACCAGTCTGCACTTCTTCGATGGCAGCATTCATCTCATCGACGACGTTATCAAAATCACCAGTAGGGATCAAACGCATCATTGCCGTTAACCCTTGGGGGATAGAGCTGGTGGGCACTACCGCTACTTTTTTGACGGAGAGTTCAGTGGCGCTTTTAGCGGTTAAAATGATATTCTTATTATTTGGTAGGATGATGATCTTATCGGTTGGTAGGTTTTCAAAGGCATGGATGATCTCTTGTGTGCTGGGGTTCATCGTTTGTCCACCTTCCACAATCGCTGCCACTCCTAAACTGGCAAACACGCGCGAAATGCCCACTCCTGGTGAAACGGCGATCACAGCGATATGACCAGGTTGGGTCGGAGCGATAGTCGGTTGAGTCTGGTTGCATCCCCCTTGATGGTTTTCCATCTGATCGATCAAATTTTCAATCGCAACTTTCGTCACGACGCCCAAATCGCGAGTGTAGTCAATCGGTTTATAGAGGTTTTCAGTCGGTACATGAATATGCATGCGATACATACCATCCCCTTCACCCACTTGAATGGATGTCCCCATTTGTTCGAGATTATCATAAAAGATCGCTAGGTCTAGCTCTGTTTGGGGACGAAAATCTACTACAACTTCGAAATCTTGTCCGGGTTCAATTTGTTCCATAGTATTAGCCAATGCCATTTCTGCAAGCGGTTTTACCTTAGCATCTGTAACATCCAGAACTTGACCGTCAATATAACGCAACATACCATCAAAAATAAAATAAAGCCCTTTTCCGCCTGAATCAACCACGTTTGCTTCTTTCAGAACTGGTAATAATTCCGGAGTCCGTTGTACGGAGGCGTTAGCCTCTTCGACTATTAATTCGAGCATGGATACCAGGTCATCCGTTACATTGAGCGCGCTTTCTGCTTTGGATGCTAAGTCTTTGATCACTGTTAAAATCGTGCCTTCAACTGGTCGCACTACTCCTTTATACGCGGTATCTCGCGCCTCGGAAATTGCTTTGACGAAGTTTGGTGTATCCATAGTTGGTAGGTTGTCGACAGCACGCGCAAAGCCACGCCATATTTGAGAGAGGATCACACCAGAGTTGCCACGTGCACCCATTAGAGCGCCATGTGCAACAGTGTGAGCAATTTCACCAAAGTTTTCCACAGTTGAATCTTTAATCTCATCAAATGCGGCTTGCATTGTCAACACCATATTGGTGCCTGTATCACCGTCTGGCACCGGAAAGACATTGAGTGAATTTACAATTTGTTGATTGGTGCGCAACCAGGTTAGGCTGGCTTCAAGAAGTTTTTTTAAGTCTTGTCCATTAATTTCTTTATGAGTGAGATTGTCTTGGCGGTTTTGTATTTGGGGATTTGCAGACATTAATTACTCTCCTGAAAACGTATATTGATAAGCGATGCATATGGAGTAAGGAATTGTGAAGTCAATTATTCTTATCTCCATGCTTAATCCAGGCTGCTTATCCTCAAACCACGCACGTGTACATTGATCTCGTCTATGGGCATCCCCAATGCTTTCTCGACATGATAGCGAACGGAATTCTTAACGCTATTTGCTACCGATTTGATGCGAGTTCCGTATTCAATAATGATATACAAATCGATCTTGATTTGTTCACCATTGTAATTTACCTCAACACCGTGTGTTGGGTCCTTAACTAATACTTGAGCTAATCCTTCCACGATATTCTTCGAGGTTAGTCCAACTAACCCATAAGATTGCAGAGCTGCATGATAAGCAATTGCAGCAATTGCGCGGGGAGAGACATGAATACTACCAATAGGTTTAATTTCGTCAGTCATATTTTCCTCTGATTTGGCTGATTATACATTATTTTCTTCA
Source organism: uncultured Anaerolineaceae bacterium (assembly GCA_964547225.1). Classification (GTDB taxonomy): domain Bacteria; phylum Chloroflexota; class Anaerolineae; order Anaerolineales; family UBA4823; genus CAZJMV01. The sequence goes on from CAZJMV010000163.1 coordinate 21,714, forward strand.
ACATTGCTTGTAAATAAATCCAAATTGTGGTAACATTGCTCGAATATTAAGCAAGCAGTAGTGTTAACTAAAAGAAAAAAAACACATCTACAAGTGCTATCCTTGGCACCTATTATTGATGGAAAGGAATTAATCATGGCGAAGTGTGAAATCTGTGGAAAAAAGACGACCTTTGGTCGTAATCGACCTTGGTCAAAGAAATCAACGCCACGAACTTTTCGACCGAATCTTCAGACAGTTACCGTTTATGAAGATGGTCGCAAAGTACGAAAAGTTTTGTGTGCCAAGTGTATTCGCACATTGGTAAAGAGCTAGGTGAAGTAGAAGATAACGATTATTCTGATTCTTCCGATCTAAAATCACGGTGATTGCCGTGATTTTCTTTATTAACTTGATATGTTTATCATAATCGCAGCTGTTTTCACTGACAAGGGTTTTATTTTTTCACCTTTGAGTCTAGAGCGGTGGTTTAATGATATAAAAAACCCATAACCAGAAAGGAATCAACCCTCCTACTGCGATCAATGTCAGCAATGCAAGTAACCATGTTAACCAATCAAACTCACTCTCTTTTTGAGTCGTATTAATTCCGGTATGATGCCATATCGGTACAGGTGAGGGTTTGATCTTGGATTTGATTGGCGTGACTTTTACTTCTTGAGATCTCGTTTCAGGTTTTGGCGCTGTTCTCTTCGATGGAGTGGTTGTTCGAAGAGATACACCTACGCCTTGAATCGGTGGTTCTTTTACTTCCTTATGGAATTGTTCAATTACTTTCCCTAATTGGTCTGCTGTGCGATATCGCGCGGAGGGTTCCTTGGCAAGCACTTTTATGATGATTTGCTCTAATTTGATTGGGACCTTCGAGTTTAGCTTGCGAGGAGAGGCTGCTAATGCCTCACGATGTAGTTTCGCCAATTCTTGAGATGTTTTTGCAGTGAAAGGAAGTTGTCCGGTTAATAATTCATACAGAATAATGCCAAGTGAGTATACATCCGAAGCAGGGGAAGGCGCTGCTCCAGAAGCTTGTTCGGGTGAAAAGTATTGTGGGGAACCCCAAACGACATCTGTTTTTTCATCCGGTTTGATTGTCGCCAGCGCTCTCGCGATCCCAAAATCGAGTACCTTTAATTGATGTTCTTTTGTGACCAACATATTCTGAGGTTTGACATCGCAATGCACCAATCCTGCTCGATGGGCATATCCGATTCCGGAACATGCCTGCAGGATCAAATCAACGCTTTCCTCAATCTCTAGTCTTCCATGTTGCTTGAGGTATGTTTTCAAATCGATACCAGAGACATATTCCATGACTATAAAAAGTTGATTGTCGTGAATACCAAAATCATGAATGGTGACGATATTTGGATGGGAGAGTTTAGCGGCTGCTTTAGCTTCTTGGTGAAACTTCTTGCGGAATGCCGCTTGGTCGGAGAAATCTTTCCGTAGGAGTTTAATAGCAACAGTGCGTTCCAGGGTTAAATCATGCGCTTGGTAGACCATTGCCATTCCACCAGCCCCTTTTCGTGCTTGGATTAAGTAGCGGTTGCTTAAGATGATCTCATCCGCCATAGTTCATTCCATTCTTCTTTTGTTTTGAACTTTCATAACTTCTAGGTTCATTATAATTGAATCGTGTTCTTTCTGGAGATTGAATTTTTCATTAGTATAATTTAATAACACTTTTTTACAAAAAGCTACGCGTTTTGATGAAAAGTAATTTGATTTCAGCGAAGATTAAGCGCGATGAGTCATTCGATCAAAGTTTAAATAGGGTAAAATTTAGTGAATCAATATCAAACATTTGGTAAGGCTTAATGAATATTCTATCTTTTTTTATAAAAAAACCGATTAATTTCCTGCTTTGGGCAATTCCATTATTTATCCTAGCTGAAATTCTACACTGGGGTGAACTCTGGATATTCATTTTCTCAGCTCTTTCAATGGTTCCATTAGCTGGTTTTATTGGTGATTCAACCGAAGTATTGGCGGTGTATTCAGGACCACGCATTGGAGGACTTCTGAATGCAACCTTAGGAAATGCGGCTGAATTGATTATCACGATTGTAGCAATCAAAGCTGGTTTGCTGGAATTGGTTAAAGCTTCGATCACTGGTTCAATTTTGGGGAATGTCTTGTTAGTGATGGGAATGGCGATGCTTCTAGGAGGTTTTCGTAATGGCGTGCAACGTTTTGATCGCTATCATGCCAGCAGGAATGCGATTTTACTCGTCTTGGCAGTGATTGCTTTGATCATCCCTTCTGTGTTAAGTAGTTCGATAGGACCTGACACTAGCCCTAAAGTCGAAGCGCTAAGTTTGGGTGTTGCTTTTATTATGATCGTTCTATATGCTTTGGGTATCTTCTATAGCTTTCGGATGCAGGATGGTCCTCTTTCAGCTCGCACACGTAATCAGTCAGCGAAAAATCACAAGGAAGATGTTCTCTTGGAAGGGCATGTAAATATTGATCAGGAACCTCAGTCACATACTCCTCATTGGTCATTGCGCACCTCCTTGATTGTTCTAGCAATTTCAACGTTTGGCGTTGTGATTGTTAGTGAGGTTTTGGTTGGAACCATTGAGCCAGTGGTCAGCTCGTTGGGTTTGTCGGAATTCTTCCTGGGTGTGATTTTGATTCCGATCATCGGAAATGTGGCTGAACATATGGTCGCCGTGAAAGTAGCTATCGATAATAAAATGGATCTCAGTGTTGAGATTGCAACGGCTTCGAGTTTACAGATCGCTTTGTTTGTTGCCCCAGTGTTAGTATTTGTCAGTTTATTAATCGGAAATCCGCTACAGTTGATCTTCAATCAGTTTGAATTATTAGGACTGATCGTGGGCATCGTGATCTCCGCTATGGTTTCATTTGATGGTGAATCAAATTGGTTAGAAGGTGTGGAGCTTTTAGCGGTATACTTGATCTTAGGCTTAGCGTTCTTGTTACTACCTGTGTAGGGAGATCTAATGCGAGAAAGGCGAAAAAAAGGTATTGGGAACTACGTTGAAAATATCAATGTGTGGGTTATTCTTGGCGCATTTGTGATCGCCAGTTTTTTATTACTGGTCTCATTAATCTTTTTGTGGGTCACCCGCCCTAATCCAGCATCTAGAACGGCTTCGACTGCAGAATTGGTCATCATCGAAGCGCCCACCGCGACGCCCAAGCCAGTCACTGCTACGCTTTCGTTAGAGACCACAATGACGCCATCCACAGGTACACCTCAAAGCGAACAAAAGGTTGATATCATTATTGGGGGACGAGTGCAGATCAAAGGAACTGGTGGGGGGGGATTGAGATTTCGCAATGACCCAAATTTAGATAGTGATGTACGCTTTATTGGTAATGAAGCTGAAGTTTTTTTAGTGGATGAAGGTCCTGTTTCCGCCGATGATTATACCTGGTGGCATTTGATAGGGGTTTTTGATGAAGCTCGTCAGGGATGGGCGGTGGCTGATTATTTGATTGTCATTGAAGAAAAACCATAATACTTGATGAGGAGAATATGTATTCCGGAAAACCTGTTGACATTACAGTAAAACGCCAATCTGGTGAATTTATCATTGTTTGGGATGATGGACATGTCAGTCGATATCCTTTTTCATTACTACGATATGGATGTCCTTGCGCAGATTGTAGAGGTGGGCATGAAAATATGAGTAACAAACCTGATACGCAGGTGTTTACAATGCCTTTAGAAGACTCGAGTCGCACTCGGATTAGGAATGTTGAGCAAATTGGTTCGTATGCGATTTCAATTGAATGGGAGGATGGGCATAATTTTGGGATCTATACTTGGAGTTATTTACGCTCGTTATGTCCTTGCCCAATTTGCCGAGGGGAGACTCATTTTCATTAGAAGAGAATTCTTCGTTTTTCTATAATTTTGGCTTATAAGTAGTCGCGCAGATTGTGTTCAACCGCATAGGCGGCTGCTTCAGCGCGGTTGCTAACGCCTAATTTTGAGAGAATGCTGCTGACGTAATTTCTGACCGTCCCTTCTCCTAGGAAAAGCGCTTTGGCAATTTCTCGGTTTGTTTTTCCTTCGGAAACGAGCAAGAGAACATGTTTCTCTTGTTGAGTCAAAGCAGAAAAAGCAGAAGCTTCTTCTTCCTGCGCTGCTTTTCTCACCTCTTGGAATATGCGTTGGGTGACAGCAGAATCCAACAGCGCTTCACCGCGCCCAATGGCTTCGATAGCTCGCACTAAATCTTCGCCCCCAATTTGTTTTAAGACATAGCCCGCCGCTCCAGCGCGTATAGCGGAAAATAGCATCTCGTCTTCAGCATAGGATGTTAACATGATGACTTTAGAGTTAGGGTGTTTCTCCGATATTTCTTCACAAGCTTCAATTCCAGAACCACCTGGAAGTCTAATATCCATAACAACCACATCTGGAGAAAAAACACCTACTTTTTCAATAGCCTCACGAGCGGTGCTGGCTTCGGCGACGACTTCAAATTTTGGATGTCGTTCTAGTAAAGCTTTTAATCCGATCCGCACCACTTCGTGGTCATCCACCAATAAAATACGATGCTTTTCTGGTAATTGATTTTCCATAATGAGAGTATATCTGATTGTTCCTTGAATGACAAGTCTATTTTTAAGGAATTGAGCTAAGTTTGTAATAATTTGTGGTATGATTATCGAATAGTGAATTATGTATTAGTTGACAAGAATGGTTTTTTGAATTAAACTTTTATTATTGTCTACATGTGTTCAGATTAAAAAAATTTGTAACTTTTCTCAAATTTTTTATAGAGTAAATAAAGGGATTGATTTGCTCAATTATGGTGTGGGAAGATTTCACTGGAGTGATGATAGACCATGAAAAAAATAATTATTCTTGGAAATCACGCTTATTCCTTAGTTTTCTTGTAAAGAGACCAGGTTAAATTGAATATTGCCTGGTTTTTTTTATTTTATAAAGGTGGACTTTAATCGATATGGGATTGGGTTATGCTATTGAATTGCAAAATCCAGTAGCATTCACTGAAAGGAGGCGAAGTATAAAAAAAATAATTGGAAAGAACAAATATTTTTTCATTTGTTATGGTCGATTTAAGTTTTTTAGGGTTTGTTAAGTAGTATAGAGGAGTGATAGAAATGAGAAGAAATAAAACCTTAATGGTAATAACACTGCTGTTAGCATTTTCATTTATTTTATCCGCTTGTGCTCAAGCGGGTACGGACACAATAAGGATCGGTATTAATGCCCCGCTCACAGGTGATATCCCCAAAGTTGGAGAAGGGACGAAATTCGCGGCTGAAATGTGGCTGAAAGATGTTGAGGCTGCTGGCGGTTTGGATGTAGGTGGAAAGAAATATAAAGTAGAACTTTTCATCGAAGACAATGAAGCGAAAGCAGAATCAGCCACCAAAGCGAACACTAAACTGATCACTCAAGATGAAGTCTTGGTCATTGTAGGACCTCAAGCTTCCAAACAAGCTGTTCCAGCTGGCGGTGTAGCCAACGATAACGAGACCCCAATGATTAGCCCATGGTCAACAAATCCCGATACAACAAAAGATCGACCTTGGGTCTTCCGAACCCCATTCTTGGATCCTTTCCAAGGACCGGTCGTAGCAAATTTTGTAACGGAGGAATTTGGCTTTACAAAAGCGGCTGTGCTCTATGATGTTGCGAGTGACTACCCCAAGGGCTTGGCTGAATTTTTCAAATCAGCATGGGAAGAACTACATGGCGAAGGCTCTGTGGTAGCTTATGAGAGCTTTACTACGAAAGACACCGATTTTAGCGCTCAATTAACAAAGATCAAAGACACTGGCGCAGAATTTCTCTTTACGCCTCAATATTACAATGAAGTCGCGCTGATTGTTCAACAAGCCCGTGAATTGGGCTGGGATGGACCGATTGTCGGTAGTGATAGCTGGGGTTCTGCTGAGTTGATGAATCTTTGCGGGGATGTGTGCAAAGGTCAATTCTTCAGCACGCACTACGCGGCTGCAGGCGCAACTGGCGCAACAAAAGAATTCATCGATCGCTATAACGAAAAATATGGTTATGTGCCTGATGATGTTGCCGCGCTGACTTGGGATAGTTTGTTGATTGTTCAGAAAGCTCTTCAGGACTGCGGCACGATTACTGGCGACCTCCAAACTGATCGAACGTGTATTAGAGACGCCATGGCGAAGATTGAAAACTTTGAAGGTATCACCGGTACAATGACCTTCACAGATGAAGGAGACCCGATTAAGTGCGCTGTGATTATTAAAATAAGCGATGCTGGTGAATTTGAGTTCTATCAGCAAGTCTGCCCACCAGAAATGAGTCAATAGCTTCATATTTTATCCCTTGGTTGAATTAATACCAAGAAAATCTAATACAGAGGGTAGGTTGAAGACGATCTTCTTCCTACCCTCCTATACAAATAAGGAGCAGACTAAATGACATTTTTCTTTCAAAACGTGATTAACGCCCTGCAGTGGGGAAGTCTATATGCCTTAATTGCCTTGGGATACTCGATGGTCTATGGTGTTTTACTCTTGTTCAACTTTGCTCATGGGGATGTTTTCATGGTGGGCGCCTATATTGGTTTCTTTATTGCTACTGGATTGCTAGCGCTTTCGTCATCGGGGGTATTTGTGCTGTCCAATACCATGATTTTGGTACTCACAATCCTGTTTGCGATGTTATTCAATTCCTTTGTGGGTATGATGGTTGAAAGGGTTGGATATCGTCCTTTGAGAAATGCTCCCCGTGCTTCAGCTGCTATTACTGGTTTGATGATTGGTATCATCTTGGAGACAAGTAACTTAGCGTTCTTAGGAGCAAGCCGGTTGAGTTTTCCTGAGTTAATAACCACATCCACTTATCAAGTAGCTGGCGTAGTCTTGACGAATAAAAAGATCGTGATTGTGGTCGTATCTATATTGCTAATGATCGCTTTACATCAATTTGTGCAACGCTCGAAATGGGGAATGGCAATGCGAGCGATGGCTTTCGACTTTGCTGTTGTTCCATTAATGGGAGTCCCTCTGAATGCAATGGCAGCGCTCACCTTTGGTTTGGGTTCAGCGCTTGCTGCAGCAGCGGGAGTCTTTTATGGAACAGCCTATCCTGTGTTAGACCCATATATGGGGATTACGTTTGGATGGAAAGCCTTTGTGGCTGCAATTTTGGGAGGGCGTGGCTCGATTCTCGGCGCGGCATTGGCGGGTTTCTTGTTGGGGTTTATTGAGATCTTTGTCGCCACGATTTTCCCTTCGACATTGCGCGATTTGATTGCTTATTCGATTATTTTAGCGATTTTGGTGTACAGACCTCATGGTTTCTTTGGCGAGGCTCACACCGCGCAACTACGGCTCTAAACTGGAATCGATAGATTTCCGCTAACATGAGGAGTGATTATGACAAAAATAAGTGGAAATAGTTCAAAAACTAGTGCTGGCATCGCACAGTTCTTTTCCAGAGTCTTACAGCCGTATAAATATACGCCCATCATAAGTTGGTTATTGGGCGGGCTAGTAGCCGTGATCATCGAACAATTCGTTGGATTATCACTTGCGCGTTCTCTGGGAATGTATAAAATACCAGCGCTTTTCGGCATTCTCTTCATTCTCGACAAACCATTGTTGTTTCCAAGTGCTTTTCTTTATAATATCTTGGTCTATGTCATACCAATTGCGATTGTTGTTCGTATTACAAAGTCTCTAGGCAATCGCTTAGCTGCTTGGCTTCTAACGATTCCTCACATCATATCGATCATCTTGCATCTTGGATTGTTGTATTCAATCCTTCATATATGGTCGGAGGTTAGTGATTATCGACTTTTGGTTGCCAGATTGATATTGATCGCCATCATTGTTACATTGAGTTTAAATGTGATCAATGGATATATGGGTGAATTTTCTTGTTCGCATCCAGGTTTTATCGCTTTGGGCGCCTATGCAACTTCGGTTTTTACCATTGCCTTATTTGTTGATGATAATCTCTTTGGACCAGCGCTCTTACCGATAAACTTTGGTTTTATATTTTTCCCAATTGGATTAATCTTGGGGGGAATTGTGGCTTCTCTAGGAGCGATAATCGTTGCTGTACCCTCATTCCGAACGCGAGGCGATTATCTCGCTATCATCTCTCTGGCTTTTATGTTCATCATAAAAAGCTTGTTAGAGAACCTTGAATGGGTAGGTGGTCCACGTGGAATGGGTAGCCAACCTGATTGGGCTAACTTGCCCACCGTCTTTTTTTGGGCAGTGATCGCGGTCTGGGTGATTAATAATTTCGTAAAGTCCACGTTTGGGAAGGCGTTAAATGCTGTTCGAGATGATGAAACAGCAGCAAGCGCGATGACCGTCGATACCCGTAAAACGAAAATGACCGCTTTTCTCTTTGGCGCCTTTTGGGCTGGGATTGCTGGGGGGTTATTTGCGCATGTGATTCGTTATGTGAACCCAGGCACATTTGGACTAACGATGTTGGCTGAAGATTTGGCGATGGTTTATTTCGGCGGGTTGAATTCGGTTGTGGGGTCAATTGTTGGCGCTGTGAGTATTAACTTATTGAGCGAAGCATTGCGTCCATTGGAGATCTACAAGTGGATAGTGATTCCGCTTATGTTGATCCTAGTGATGATTTACAGACCAACCGGTTTGATATCCTTTAGAGAATTCGATGTGATGAAGCTGATTGAACCGAAACAGGAACCTAAGGAATGAGGTGAAATATGCCATTATTACATGTAAAGAATATGACTCATTACTTTGGTGGTTTACGGGCTGTCTATAATTACAATTTAGCAGTCGAACCTGGTCAGATCCGTGGTTTGATAGGACCTAACGGCGCTGGCAAAACAACAATATTCAACTTGATCACTGGTATCTATAAACCTTCTGAAGGGGAAGTAATCTTAGATGGTCAGAATCTAGTTGGATATAAAACAAATGTGATCGCATCCCGTGGGCTGGCGCGTACTTTCCAGAATCTTCGTTTATGGCGCCATATGACCGTGTTGGAGCATGTGAAACAAGCGCGTTATTCCAAGATCTCTTATGGTCTTGCCGGTGCGTTTTTCGGAACCAATTTGAGAAATAGGGAAGAGGAAGAGAATGAGCGCATCGCCATTGATTTATTGAAATTGACAGGTGTCTTGCATTTCAAGGATGAGATTGTAACTAATTTGCCTTATGGCGCTCAACGTAGAGTTGAATTGGCGCGTGCCTTAGCGATTGAACCAAAGATCCTGTTCTTAGATGAGCCAACTGCTGGGATGAACCCTGAAGAGCTTGTTCAGATGATGGAGATCGTTCGACGGGTACATTCTGAGATTGGCATGGCAATTTTCTTAATCGAACATCGTATGAAAGTGGTTATGGATTTGTGTGAGATGATTCAAACCTTGGTATTTGGTGAATTGATCGCAGAGGGTACGCCTGAAGAAATCCGCAACAATCCTGAAGTCATTGATGCCTATCTGGGCAAGGAGGTTGAAGCCTGATGTATCTTACAATAAAAAATTTAGGCGTCTCCTATGGCAGGATAAAAGCGCTCCATGGAATCAGTCTTGATGTAGATGAAGGCGAAATTGTGTGTATCATTGGCGCAAACGGCGCCGGTAAAAGCACAACCTTACGCGCTATATCTCGGATCGTAGATGCTGACGCCGGTAGTCAAATTGAATTTATGGGAGAGAATTTGCTTCACTATCCTGCCGATAAGGTGGTTAGCCATCTCGGAATCTCTCATGTCCCAGAGGGTCGACGGTTGTTTGGTAATTTAACTGTAACCGAAAATTTGCATTTAGCGACTTTTGCACGCAAAGATAAACAAAATATCCAGAAAGATCTCAATCGAGTTTATGAGATATTCCCTCGTTTGAAAGAACGGATCAATCAAAAGGCAGGCACCTTAAGTGGTGGTGAGCAACAAATGCTCGCCGTCGGTAGAGCTTTCATGAGCGCTAGAAAGGTGATGTTGTTGGATGAACCTTCGATGGGATTAGCGCCTCTGTTGATGTATGATGTGTTTGATGTCCTTAAGGAGATCAATCAAGAAGGAACAACGATCCTGCTTGTTGAACAGAATGCGCGTATGGCTCTTGAATTTGCTCAACGAGGTTATGTTTTAGAAAGCGGTAATTTAGTTTTAGAGGGGAATTCAAAAGACCTTTTAAAGAATCCGGAGGTAAAGAAAGCTTATCTTGGGGGATGAAAACAGATCATATCTATAAAAGGTATGCAGGCAGATATATCCTGCATACCTTTTCAGGATGAATTATATATTCTTGGTACACGAGCGCCAATTCCACAGGTGACCTCATAATTGATCGTCCCCCAGATCTCTGCTAAGTCATCCGCAGAAATCGCAGCATTTTCTTGCTTACCGATGATCACAACTTCATCCCCTGCTTTTGCTTGCGGGACTTGGTCGAGTTGCACCATGACCTGATCCATACATACCCGTCCGATGACCGGTACTTTTTTTCCGTTTACCAAGACTTGGTTACCTTTCGTTCGTCGAAAACCATCTGCATAACCTATGGGGATCGTTCCAATACGTTCGCTCCTGATCGTGCGATATTCATGCCCATAGCTGATACCGTGTTTGCTGGGCACTGTTTTCACATGACTTAATACCGATTTCCATTGAAGGGCAGGTTGATAGCTTTGAGGTAGCTGGCATTCTCTAGATGGGTGCAAACCGTACATCGCGATACCGAAACGCACGATTTGGTAATGGGCGCTTGGGAAAGTCAAGCTAGCGGCGGAGTTGGCGGCATGAATATACCTTGGCTCAATACTATGGTTTCTTATCTCTGAGAGGACTTCTTTCAAGACTTCATTTTGTTGGTTGGTCGTCGGTTCTATTGGCTCATCAGCTCTCGCAAAATGAGTATATAGTCCTTCAAATAAGAGCTGCGGTGTTTTAACGAGTTGTTGAGCTAATTGAAGCGTTTCTTGAGGGGCGCTTCCTAATCGTCCCATACCGGTATCGACTTTCAGATGTACATGTGCCTTTTTTTGAATTTCTGCGGCTGTTTTAGAAATTAAATTGATTTGATCTTGATCCCATACAGTCATAGAAATTTTGTTAATGATCGCTAGAGCGATTTGTTGAGGCGGTACCCATCCAAATAATAAAAGGGGACAGTCTATTCCCGCATTGCGCAGCTCAAGCGCTTCTTCGAATCGTGCAAGCCCACACCACGTAGCCCCCCCCTCGAGGGCGGCTTTCGCTACTTGAATAGCGCCATGTCCATAACCATTTGCTTTAACAACCGCCATGATTTCCCCTGGGACTTCTTTTTTGATCAATTTGATATTGTTCGTAATTACGCTTAGATCAACCTCAACCCATGTTGAATACTTTTGAATTCCTTCCATAATGACAACCCCTTGGGGTTACGATCTATCATTCATTCGCTTGACAGATTCTGACGGCGATAATCTACAAAGCGATATCCGACACCTCGTTCCGTGAGGATATATTTTGGATTTGCTGGATCTTCCTCTAACTTCTTTCTCAGATAATTAATATATAAGCGCACATAATGAGGTTCGTCGCGATATTCATAGCCCCATACCTTAGATAAGATCTGATCGTGGGTGATCACCCAACCAGCATTTTTTACTAGATGATAGAGTAATCGATATTCTGTTGGACGTAATTTCACCAACTCGCCATTTACCCAGACTTCTCTTCGATCAAAATCGATCTTCAAGCGATCATCGACTTCAATTAATCCATGTACTGTACCGCTAGCTGATTCCGTTCTCCTGAGAACCGCTTTCACCCGACTGACAAGCTCGCGTGGGCTGAAGGGTTTTGTAATATAATCATCCGCCCCTAATTCCAAACCATGCACACGATCATCTTCTTCGCCTTTTGCAGTTAGCATAATAACGGGAACTGAACTGACTTCTCGGATTAGCTTCAATACCTCAAAACCGTTCATATCTGGCATCATTACATCCAAGAGAACCAAGTCAGGCAAGTTGCTACGGATTTGGTTAATGGCTTGTGTTCCATTAAAAGCTTCTATCACGCGAAAACCATCGTGCTCCAAGTTAAGACGAATAAAACGTACCATTCGTTCTTCATCGTCAACTACTAAAATTCGGCGATCTTTGAAATCATCCTTCATCTTCTCTACTCCCGAACAAAACCAATAATTGTTTCTTCCTCTTCACTGGAAATTACTTCCAGAAAATTTACTTGTTCGATTGGCCAATACACTGTCAAAACATCTTCGGATAAATAGGTTAGATCCTTCCCATCAAGACGGCGAGGATTATTGACAACAATCAATGTATCATTAGGAGCGGGTAGATCTTCCACTTCACCAATGACAGGTTCAGAGTTCTTAATATGAATGATGAGTGTATAAGCCACGCATACCTCCAGGATTTATGCTTCTCTAATCATACTCGGAAATCAATTTTTACAAAAGGTGATTTTTTCCATTTTGAGAGTTTTTTATTATTCCTTATAGCTTGAAGGGGGAAGAAGTAAAGAACGTGTGCCATATTTTATCCCCTTTTCCCCTTCAGGGCTGAGCTGATGTGATATCCTAATTCTATCGATTTCGATAAGGATTGTATTTGCCAAATCCTGTGCTCCCACGTCACCCATTTCGGATAATTGGGTGACGATATTTTGCAAACGCTTACTGGCTGCTTCGATCTTACCTTCACGTACTTCTTGACGAGCGCGTTCCTGCATTTTGAATATATTTACTTGTGATAAAGCTTGCATAATACGATCAGGGGTTTTCTCATTATGTTGATTATCTCCAATCAAGCGTGAAAATGAGATCTGTTTTTGACGCTTATTTCCTGAAGTGCTAGCTAGAAGATAATCGAGTGTACCTTTGGCGAGCTCTTGTCGAGATCGATTATGAGGTATATCGGTTACTAAAAACTCAATAAGCAGCGTCGTTTGCTTTGAATTTAATAATGTCCCTAAATTGATCACGTTCGGGTTCTGAAATATAGTTGGTTCAGGTTGTAATCTGATCACGGAAATAATTTCCACATCTTCGGCGCTCTCCAACTTTAGAGTTACATTTTCAGCATAGATTTCCATCAAGAGATCAAATTTTTGTTGGATGAACTTTTGAATATCTTGCGTCCGAGCGATATAATAACTCGACCCCCCGCTTCGAGATGAAATTTCATCCAATAATTGATCATTCCACTTCGTTCCGATTCCCAAACTAGTGATGTGGATATTCTTCCTGGCAGCCTCATCTGCCAAAGCCAAGCAATCCTGTTCGTCTCCATAGGTTTGTCCATCGGTTAGTATGATCATATGGTTGATGAGAGATCGCTTGCTGCCATCGAAATTCTTCAAAATTTCTTCATAACCCGTTTGTAATCCGCGGTAGATTTCTGTACCACCTGCAACGTGAATCGTTTTAACAAGCGCAGAGATTCTTTTTTCATCTTTTTCCTGGCTGGCTGGAAAAAGAACTTCTGAACGATCGCCAAATACGACGATGGAGAGAGTATCCGCTTTCTTAAAACGTTTTAATAATTCTAAGACCGCTAGTTTGACGGTTTCTAGCCGCTTCCCTTTCATCGAGTTGGAGCGATCAATGATCAAACAAATATTCATCGTTGGAGCTGATCTAGTTTTGAATCGTTCTACAGCCTCAAAATCAACGAGGCAGTAGACTTTTTGCGGTTTTGATATGCTTGAAATGCACTCACGACTGTAGAGCATATCGACTAGGATTGGTTGATTACTTCCATTCTTTAGATATTGATCATATTCCTTCCGGATTTTGGGATTGGTAAGCGTTTCGAAAGCTTTTTTTACCTCGAGAAATAGTTCATTTGCATCAAGGTTAGTGTTAACGTCTGGATGCATTCTAAGCGCTGCCTCATGGTAAGCTCGACGGATTTCTTCTGTGCTAGCCACCCTAGAAATATTGAGTAACTCATAAAAATTTGTCTCTGTATTCATTTACCCCACATATGGAAGTTGAATTAAAACCGCCGTGATATTATCTGTTCCACCAGCTTCATTAGCTGCCTTGATCAATGCTGAGCAAGCTTCTTTTGGGTTTATTGACTGATTGATGGTTGTCACGATTTGTTTCTCCGGTACCAAACCCCACAACCCGTCAGAACAAAGAAGGATATGACCAATTGCTGGAAGGGTTGTTGTATTGACATCAACGCTAAATTGCTCACTTTGACCGAGTGCACGGTAGAGCACATTTCGCTGAGGGTGAACGGCAGCCTCTTCCCTGGTTAATTGCCCTAGCTCGATCATCCGCTCAACCAAAGAGTGATCACGCGTTAGTGCTTTGATTTCATCTTTAGGCGAAATTAGATAAGCGCGACTATCTCCAGCATGGGCGATTGTCATTTTATTATCTATGATCAGAGCGGCTGTTAAGGTCGTCCCACTTCCTGGAACCTCCTTCATGATCATTTTATGCGCTTTTTGGGCGCTTTCCTGCATGATCTCTTGAATTGAATTCTCCGGTTGTTTTGCATCTGGCGCGGTCAGGGGCAGAAGGATCTTTTCCATAATCTGACTTGCGAAAATCCGTATTGCAAGTTCGCTCGCTACTTCGCCATTCTTGTGTCCCCCCATGCCATCTGCAACAATATACAATCCACTTGGAATGAATTCATCATTGACTGCAATATTGGTGGTTATCGTGTAAAAAGCATCCTCGTTATGATCCCGGACTTTCCCAACACTCCGCCCGAAGCCGATCTGCATAGAACTATGATCAACTTCTATTTGATCTATTTCTAGTTTAATCGTATCATAATTCGGTTCGGTGGGAATATCGTTGATTTCCGACGGTATTATTTGCTCTTCTTTTTTCTTTCCGAATAATTTTCTTAACAATGGCTTCACCCTTTACCTTTCATTTCTGTATTATGCCATTAAAGCGTAAATATAGTGATCTGTTGAACCGATATATATCATATCATCATGTGCAACAGGTGTCCCAGTGATTGGACCTCTTGTTTGGAATTTCCATTTCAAACGCCCGCTGCGATATTCAAGACAATAGAAGAACCCATCCACCGAACCGAAGTAAAGCGAATCTTTGTGAACAATCGGCGAACCAGACACCTGGTGCTGGGTTGAAAACTTCCATACTTCCCGAGAAGTACTGGCGTCTAGACAATAAACAGCGCCATCGATCGCGCCAGTAAACAGGAAATGATCTGCGATGGTGGGTGTTGAAATAGTTGGTTTTCCAAGCCGCAATCGCCAGATCACCCACCCGGTTTTTGCATCCAGGGCATAAAAAGTTGAATCGACGGAACCAAAGTAAACGATCCCATCTGATATTCTTGGGGAGGAGGTGACAGCGCGCTTTGCTTTGTAGCGCCATTTCACTGAACCGCTATAATCCAAACAGAAAAATTCACCAGATTCATTTCCGAAGTAAACTAGGTCATCACTAACCAGAGGGGTAGATCGTATCGGCGCTCCTGTTGCTGTTTTCCAGGCTTTGCGTCCCGTTAATGCATTCACAACATGCAAGAAAGTATCATCAGATCCAATAAAAATATGTCCTTCAGCTAAGTATGGGGAAGAACGTATCGGACCGTTTGTTTCGTATGTCCAATTTGTGCGACCACTACGCTCATGAACTGCGTATAGCAAAAAATCCTCCGAACCGAAAATGATATTATCTTCATAAATGGTCGGCTTGCTTACGACGCCAGCTTCGGTGGGATATTTCCAGATGAATTCGCCTTGATCAGATTTCAGTGCATATAGGTTGTGATCGTAACAACCGATATATATCGTTTCGTTTGACAGGGTAGGTGTACCGCGGATTTCATCTTCACACTCAAATTCCCAGATTGGTTTGATGCTTCCTGCACGTGTAAATCCAGAGGTGGGAGTTTCTGTTTTTGCCAGCAATCCCGTATTTTTACCCATTTTGATCAAAGCTTCTTTCATCTCACTGGCGCTCTGGTAGCGGTCTTTTTTATTGTATGCCAACGCGGTATTGATTACGGTTTCCAATTCGGAGGGTATCTCCGGATTGATCTGTTGGATTGGGCGCTCTTTGAATGAGAAGGGCGGTTCAAGCCTGGGATCTTTACGCGTCAATAAATGATGCAAGGTCGCTCCAAGCGCATAGATATCAACCAATGGCGTAGCTTCACCGCGATATTGTTCAGGTGGCGAGTAACCCTCTGTGCCGATCATAGTGCCTTTTTCCCCAGCTTGGAATGGTTTAGCAATCCCAAAATCAACCAAAACAATATGGTCATGTTGGTTGATCATCACATTGGAAGGTTTCATATCTCGGAAAATGATCACTTCGGGTTTGTGGTTGTGTAAAATTTCTAAGACTTCACATAATTCAATTCCCCAGCGTACTACCCTTTCGACGGGAATGAAACCATTTGTGCTGTTGATGATCCTCTCTAGGTCTTTGCCGCTTATATATTCTTCTACTAGATAGGAGCGTTCATTGATACTGAAATAATCATAGATCCTGGGGATTCCGCGATGATCAAGAGAAGCTAAGATATTCGCTTCGCGTTCAAAATTCCTGACGATTGATTCCTGTACCATCGGGTCTAGGGCGCGATTAATCATTTCTTTGACGGCGACCAATTTGACGACGTTTGGAAAATGTAAATCGCGCACCCGATAAACAGAGCCCATGCCGCCAACCCCTAATATACCTTCGATCAGGTATCGTTTTGCTAAAGTCGTACCAGGTTGGAGTTGTTGATTCGCATCTCTCCTTTGATCAAGATTTGTGTTGGTGGTGAGGTTGTTTAATGGTTTTTTCACAACCAATTTTCTCCTCGAATAGCAACTGGATATCTAATCTCAGTCTGCTTAATTTACCATTTTAGAGCGCACATCATTTTATGGGTAGCCTCATCGATTTAGCATATTTAGATCAAGTTAATCAGATTATCTTGATCCGATTATCGAAAATCAGCTTCTAGTTCAGGTTTGTTACCCAAGATTGTTTCGATACGCTGCATGATACCATCATCCAATTGCTCAGCGATCTGCAAAGCTTTCATATTCTCTTCTACTTGGCTTGCACGCGAAGCGCCAGTGATTACAGTGCTGACATGGGGGTTCTTTAAACACCATGCCAAGGCTAATTGTGCCATTGTGCAATTCAATTCATTGGCAATAGGCATCAGCGCGGCTACTTTCTCGAGGTTCTGCTTGGTTTCCTGGCTTTCTAAACGTTTCCTTAACCATTCATACCCTTCCAAATTCATACGGCTGTCCTTTGGAATACCTTGGTTATATTTACCAGTCAATAATCCACTCGCTAACGGGCTCCAGATGGTGGCGCCTAAACCGATCTCTTTATATAGATGGGCGTATTCCTTTTCCACACGCTCGCGATGGAACATATTGTATTGCGGCTGTTCCATTAAAGGGGGAATCAAATGTTCTCGTCTTGCAATGCCATAGGCTTCCATGATCCGATCAGCGCTCCATTCGCTGGTGCCCCAATAAAAAGCTTTGCCTTGGTTGATGACGTGGTTCATTGCACGCACGGTTTCTTCAACTGGTGTATGAATGTCGGGTCGGTGGCAGAAGACAAGATCTACATAATCCATTTGCATGCGCTGCAATGCCGCATCGACACCCTCGATGATATGCTTCCGCGAAAGACCATTATCATTTGGTCCGTCACCTCCCCAAAAAATCTTCGTTGAAACCACCAAATCGGATCGTTTCCAGCCAGCTTTTTTGAAGACTTTCCCCATCATCGTTTCCGCTTCACCCTGAGCATAAACTTCTGCGTTGTCAAAGAAATTGACGCCTGCGCCATAGGCAGCGCTCATGCATTGATAAGCGATATCTTCGCCAACCTGATCTCCGAAAGTCACCCATGACCCAAACGAAAGTGCGGAGACTTTCAATCCCGA
>CAZJMV010000164.1:0-42272 GCA_964547225.1 uncultured Anaerolineaceae bacterium
ACTAGAAATTGGATCAATATATCAGTTCTACGAGCTCCCATTGCTTTTCGTAATCCAATCTCTTTGGTGCGTTCTACTACGGTCACCAGCATGATATTCATGATTCCTATACCACCTACTAACAAAGATATCCCCGCTATTCCTCCCAGGAAAATTGTCAAGGTTCCTGTGATTGAAGATGCCATATCAAGAAAGGATTGTGTGCTCATAATATCAAAATCATCTTCACCGAGTGTACTGCGATGACGGGAGCGAAGGATTTGGGACACTTCGCTTTCTGCTTTTGTTACTGCATCCGCGCTTCGGGCTTGGACATAAATTAAATCTACTTGATTTGGAGTCGGTCGTTTAAATAAACGAGATTGTGCAGTTGAAAGTGGTATCAGAACCCTGTCATCTGGATTCGTGAAGTTTGAGCCACCTTGTTTCTGCAATACCCCAATCACCTTAAAAATTTCTCCGTTAACGCGGATAGTCTTACCAGTTAAGTCGCTTGAATATCCGAATAAATCCTCTGCTGTACCTGCCCCCAAAAGGGCAACTGAATCAAAGTTATCCAGATGATCCTGGTTGATGAGGATACCCTCGGATAAATCAGCGATTTGGACTTGGAAAAAATCGGGGGTAACTCCAATAACACTCGTATTAGTACTTTCGCCAGCGATAGCGATTTCCCCTTGACCGTGTAAAATCGGGGCAGCATATGCAACCGATGGCGCCAAAGCTTCGTTTTGGATTGCATTCACATCTGCCAATGTCAATGCTTCTGGGTTCGTTGCATCTCCCCCAGTAGTTATATAAAGTAAATTGGTGCCTATACCCTCAATTTCAGAAGTTATTGAGGCTTCAGTTCCAGTTCCAATGCCCAACATAGCAATTACAGCAGCTACACCAATGATGATTCCCAGCATAGTCAAGCCAGAGCGCATTTTATTTGCCGATAAACTCTCAATTGCTTCAATTAACAATGACCAGATATTCATTTCTCAATCTCTACCTTTCCATCCCGAATATTAATTATGCGCTCAGTCAATTCTGCTATCTCAGGATCATGAGTAACAATGATTAACGTAGTAGCAAAGGTTTTATTTAAATTGAGCAACAATTCCATAATTTCATCACCCGATTTTGAATCCAGGTTTCCAGTCGGTTCATCAGCCATAATTATGGATGGGGTATTCACAATTGCCCTGGCGATAGCAACTCGTTGTTGCTGTCCTCCAGATAACTCATTTGGGCGATGATACAAACGATCTGCAAGTCCCACAGCTTCCAAAGATTCCTGTGCTTTTTTATGTCTGTTGTTTCCATTTTTCGAAGAATAACGAAGGGGTAATTCAACATTTGACAACGCGGTTTGGCGTGGTAATAAATTGAAACTTTGAAAAATAAATCCAACCTTTTTATTTCTTATTGTTGCCAGTTGATTATCGCTCATTTGAGCAACGTTTTCATCATCCAAGTAATAATCACCTGTAGAAGGTCGATCCAGACAACCTAATATATTCATCAAGGTAGATTTACCCGAGCCGGAAGGTCCCATGATAGAAACCACTTCACCGCGTTTAATATTCACAGAAAGTCCACGCAATGCATGTACCTCTACCTCCCCCATTTGATAAATTTTGGTCAATTCTTTTGCTTCTACAACAGAATCGTATTGCATTAGTTTCCTCCCATTTCGGGAGTATTTGGTGCACTCGAATTTTGAATGCGACTACTCCCAAATGGACCCATGAACTGAGGTGTGTCTTCCTCATCGGTTGGTGGATTCAGGATCACTTTATCTCCAACCTGGAGATCATTGTTTGTCACCTCGCTCTGTATGTCTGATGATTCCCCTAGATTAATTTCAACTTCCTTCATTTTTCCTTCAGCTTCTAGAACATAAACGATCAAATTCCCATTTACATTTTTTCGTATCGCTTGATTGGGGATTAATAAGGAGATTTCATTTCTATCGATAACAATGTCAACTTCTGCTGTCATACCTGGTAAGACATCCTCATCGCTATTCATTATTTGTATGGTAACGCTAAAAATAACAACGCCTGATTGATCAGAACCAATCGACCCAATTTCAATTACTTTTCCTGAATATTCTTTATTGTGTAAAGCATCCAAGGATATATTCACATCCTGTCCAATTTCAACTTTATTAATATCCACTTCAGAGATTTCAACATCAATATATAAGGTTGACAAATCATCGATTCGGAAAGCAGTAGTATTTGGATTTACCTGGTCGCCCGCTTGTGGGATTGTCAAACTAACGATTCCATCAAAGGGCGCTTCGATCCAAGCTTTACGTAAAGCTGCTTGTGCGGATGCGACTCTCGCTTCAGCAGCGGCAATTTCTCCCGCAGTTGGTCCGTTTTTCCATTTTTCATAATCTTGAAGCGCTTTCTGCAAGTTTGACTGAGCCACTTCAAGTTCAGTCTCGTATTGTAATCTTTTTACAGCAGAATTGTAATCTGCCTGTGCTTCATCTAGCGCTTCTTTTAATTCTTCGCGCGTTGCGTCTCCAGAGGGATAATATTTATAAGGTTCGAATGCCTCTCTCGCTTTATCCAAGTTTTGTCCCATTACATCAAGAGCTTCTTGGGTATCCATTCCTACCTGATTAGATGGTACCGTGAAGTTATCTAATTGATATTGAGCATCTCTGACAGCGTTGGTATATTGTGAAATTTCAGCAACCGCTTTCGTTTTCGCATTTTTCGCAGATGTAGTTAATTCCTCCTGCGCGGTTAGATAATCTTCCAGGTTTGATTGTGCAAGGATGATCTCTTGTGGTAGAGATGTTTGCATTAATGTTGCCAGTTTCTCCCCCGTATTTACTTGATCTCCTTCGTCAAACTTTACACTCTCCACTATACCCGATGTTTCCCAAGATAAAACTGTTGACTGCTTTGATCGGACTTTACCTATTGCACTGATTGACAATTCTAAATATCCCTCTTGAATTGTCTCAGTTTCAAGCTCTTGGAATGATGCTTGTGCTTTTTCCGTTTGCCTGGAAAAGAAATAGTACCCACCAACCAATAAAATTACCAGCATAAGAACTAAACCTATTTGAATAATTTTTTTCCACATTTTTCCATATCTCCTTTAAGTTCCAGATTTTTGGCATTAAGAGATATTCAATATCTCAAAACTATTTTTACCTTACCCATAAACATAACAAAAATCAAAATCAAAAAATAGTGATAAGAATAATTTGTAGGTTTAAAAATATATGATGACAGTCATATTCAAATATGATTGGGTAAATATAAGATATTTTGAGATTTATGCTATGATCTAAGCATGCAAAAGTCAACCTTAGAACCTGGATTTCAACAGGTCTTTCAAATATATGCATGGGTACGACTAGTTCTGCTAATTATCGTTTTTGTAGCTGGTTTTCGATTGCAGCTAGGGTCAAACTTTCCTTCATTTCACCCATTAATCGCTTCACTTGCGGATATCCAAATACCCATGTTGGTTATGAGCTTTGATACCATAGCCGTCCTTGGATTACTACATTGGACCTGGATGAAAGATCAATTAGATATTTTCTATGCACCCTTTATGATAATTTTTTCTACAATCGGTTTAATTATCGAACAACATTTATTGAGTAAACACCAAGTATTTACTCCTATTTCCCCCTTCTTATATATCCTTTTAATATTAACTGCCTGGCAATACAGTTTTAAATATGTTGTACTTTATGCAACTGGCACAGCAATATTTGAGGCGTCTTTAATGTTATTATATCCTGCACAACAAATTATTGTTACACCTCTGCTGTATTCTGAACGAATTATCTATATCGGGATTCTTGCACGCTCAGTTGTATTCCTATTTCTCGGTTATATTGTCTCTCGTTTAGTTACTGCTCAGCGAGAACAACGACAAGCCCTCGCGTTGGCAAACCAAAAGTTAGTGCGATATGCAACCACACAAGAACAATTAGCCACCAGCCGGGAACGTGTGAGACTTTCACGGGAATTACATGATACATTAGCCCATACACTCAGCGCAATTACAGTTCAACTCGATGCTGTGGTAACGGTATGGGAGCATATTCCCGAGAAAGCACAGCGAATGATCGATCAAATTCTTGATACGACACGCAAAGGGCTAGAAGAGACTCGCCGTACATTAAGTGCATTACGATCAAATCCCTTGGAAGAAATGGGGTTGGTTCTTGCACTTCGTACATTAGCAGCAGATTTCGCGAATCGCAATTGTTTGCAACTGCATTTTGATTCCCCTGATGATATCGAAGATTCACCCATCGAAGAAGAACATGTTTATTATCGCATCGCCCAAGAGGCTTTTGAAAATATTTCTCGACATGCTAACGCTAAAAATTTATTCGTAATCATTAAAAATCAGCCTCATGAAATTTCAATGGAGATTTCTGATGATGGTCAAGGGTTTGATCTAGATAACAAAATTGAACAAGGAAGATATGGGTTGAGAGGTATGAAAGAAAGAGCTGACCTAATAAATGCAGACTTGATGATTCAAAGCTCATCAGATTCTGGCACCACAATCAAGATAAGTTCAAAGAGGCTTTGATGATACGCGTATTAATTTGTGATGACCAAGTTGTCGTATGTGATGGTTTAGAGATGATCCTAAACGCGGATGAGGAAATAATAGTCGTTGGCACTGCCTACGATGGAGAAGAGGCTATTCACTTGATTCCTCAAACAAACCCAGATATTATCTTAATGGACTTAAAAATGCCTGGCATGAACGGAATTCAAGCCACCAGCCAAATCGCGAAGAAGTATCCGCATATCAAGGTCTTAGTACTGACAACATTTGGAGATGATGAATGGGTTTTTGATGCAATTCGAAGTGGCGCTTCGGGTTATTTATTGAAAGGAACTCCGAGACAAGATTTAGTGAAAGCAGTCAAAGGTACGATCATCGGTCAGACGCACGTAGACCCAATCGTTGCAGGAAAAATATTTTCACATGTGGCTCTTAGTCCCAGCCAACACAATACCAATATCGCTCAAGACTTAAGCGAAAGAGAAACGGATATCCTTAAATTACTTGCCAAAGGATTGACAAACGCTGAAATCGCCGAGAGGTTATTTCTAACAAAGGGAACCGTTCGAAATTACGTTAGTTCAATCCTGTCAAAATTAGATGTCGATGACCGAACACAAGCGGCACTCATCGCTGTTCAACACGGATTGGTGGAAAAAGATATATAATTGTTTTCGTGAAAAAGATAAATCTAGCATATAAAGCTATCAAGGAACTTGGTATTAAGAAAATCTGGTTCTATAGCCTGTATCAATTAGGGCTACGAAGCGGATATTTTCGATGGATTAGAAGTAATTCCAAGCATAAAAACCATCATACACAAAAATACAAGTTTCATCCCTTATTTATTCTTCCAGAGGCTACCGAAATTGTTCCGATCCTCGGTTCCAAGGGACAGAAGCAACTTCTCAAGGAAGCGAATAATATTGTCGATGGCAAGGTGCGGATTTTCAGCCTAGGTGCGGTTCCTCTCAAATTTATTTCTCCATTCCCGCTTGAACATTGGACTAAAATGACAAATACAAGCAAACTCAGTTCAAGTATGAAGGAATCAAATCCACAGGATTTCGATAGCGATTTTCCAGCAGACATTAAATTTTTATGGGAACCTTGCCGCTTCGGATGGGTCTTTACCCTCGGACGAGCTTTTTTGATTTCAAAAGATGAAAAATATGCCGCTGCTTTTTGGAATCACACAGAGACATTTCTGAAAAATAATCCGCCCAATATGGGAATCCATTGGGTTTCCAGTCAGGAAGTGGCTTTAAGATTAATGGCACTTTCTTTTGGATACCAGATTTTTCAAGAAGCAGCTTCAAGCACTAAGGAGCGAAGAGAAAACTTGATCAATGCGATGATTTCTCATGCTGATCGTATACCCCCCACCATCATATATGCACGTGCACAAAACAACAATCATTTATTAAGCGAAGCAAGCGGATTGATCACAGCCGGATACACAATACCTGATCACCCTCGTGCAAGGCAGTGGCGAAAAAAAGGGTTCAATTGGTTCAACAAAGCAGTACAGAATCAAATTGATTCTGATGGTGCTTATATGCAGCACAGCACGAATTATCATCGTCTAATATTACAGCTATCCTTATGGGTTTCTAAAATATTGGTAGCTAACCAAGTGCATATTCCTCAAGAGACAGCTACTAAACTCTATAAAACAACAAAATGGTTAAATTCATTGTTAGATAACCAAAGCGGAAAAGTGCCTAACCTAGGACCAAATGATGGGGCTTATATCCTTCCATTTAGCAACCAACCTTTTGAAGACTTTCGCCCGGTACTAAAAACCGCATTATACTCATTTTGTTCTGATATCCCTCTTAAGCCGGAAGCATGGGATGAGATGATCAAATGGATTGGAGAAAAGAATGTTATCTCGCCTTCAGAGGGGAACAATCCGTCCAATGGATCACCTACCACCTCACCGGCTGTGATCCATTCTCATGACAGACAATCCTGGGCGTATTTGAGAGCAGCCAAATTCAAGGATCGACCTGGTCATGCCGACCAATTACACTTTGATCTGTGGTGGCGAGGTATGAATATCGCTCAAGATGCGGGTACCTATTTATACAACGCAGAACCCCCATGGGATAATGCTTTCGTACATACACCTATTCACAACACGATAACTATCGATGATCATGATCAAATGACACCCGTGGGTCGTTTCCTGTTTTTAGATTGGGCGCAAGCTAGAATTTTGTCAACGCAAAGCGACCAACATGATAATATATTTAACATCACTGCACAACATGATGGGTATCGACATCTAGGATTAATTCACACCAGACAGGTAAACCTGCAAACAGATGATTCATGGTTGATTGAAGATAAACTCATCCCCAGCAGTTCAAAAAAGATCGATCCCGAAAAGATATTTAATGCCAAAATTCATTGGCTATTACCAGACTGGCAGTGGAAAATATCCATGTCATCTCACGATCATCCAAACCCATCTATTTGGGTAGATATTCATTCCCCTGAAGGAATGATCCGATTATCAATCCAATTATCAATGTTTGAGGGAAGAAAGAGCACAAATTTGAGTCACCAACTAATTCGAGCTGGAAATTTAATTCATGGAGAGGGTCAAGGAAATCCAACCATGGGTTGGTTTTCAGCCACTTATGGAAAGAAATTTCCAGCTCTATCATTTTCTGTTACTACTTCGAGCTGTTTACCGATAAAATTTATCAGTAAATGGACACTTCCATCCTCCCAATTTAAAATAGGCTGAAGGATACATGCATATATTATTAATTCACCAGGCTTTCGTAACATTGAATGAACCAGGTGGAACGCGTCATTATGAATTAGCTCGTTATCTCGCCATTCAAGGGTATCGAATCAGCATCATTACAAGCCCAATCAGCTACTTAACTGGAAAACCAGTAGAGGAAGATGATACCAACGAATCATTCTTAAATGGCGGATCAATCACAATTTTCCGCCCCTACGCATACAAAGCCTTACACAAGAGTTTTATCCATCGCGTATTTAATTTCATAAGTTTTATGATTTCATCATTTATCGTTGGTCTTAGAATTAGGGATGTTGATTTAATTTGGGGTACATCTCCACCAATATTTCAAGGGATTACCGCTTGGGGATTATCATTCATCAAACGAACACCCTTCCTCTTCGAAGTAAGAGATCTATGGCCAGCCTTCGCGATCCAAGTCGGTGTATTAAAACAACCTGTTCTCATATGGGCATCAGAATGGTTAGAAAAATTTCTCTATCGAAGAGCAGATAAGGTTATCGTAAATTCGCCCGGTTTTATCCAGCATGTTGATCGTCTAGGGGCTAAAGAGACTGACCTTGTCCCAAATGGAGTCGATCTCAATATGTTTACATCGCTTCAAACAGGAGTGGATTTTCGTCAAGCAAATGATCTTGAAGGAAAGTTCGTGGCATTATATGCGGGCGCCCATGGTATGTCGAATGATCTAGAGATTATATTGGAAGCCGCCCATTTTTTAAAACCACACACAGAGATTATTATTGTCTTGTTAGGAGATGGAAAAGAAAAAACCAATCTAATCAAAAAAGCAAATGAAGCATATTTAGATAATATTCGCTTCCTGCCGCCAGTGCCAAAATCACAGATGCCAGTTGCATTAGCAGCAGCCAACGCGTGTATTGCGATTCTGAAGCCCATCCCTCTATATGCCACCGTATATCCAAACAAAGTATTTGACTATATGGCAGCAGCACGTCCAGTCATCTGTGTAATTGATGGTGTCATCAGAGAAGTCGTTGAGAATGCATCAGCTGGCATCTTTGTTCCACCAGGCGATCCCCAATCTTTAGCTGATACAATTCTATACTTGTCAAAAAACAGAGAAAAAAGTCAAGCGATGGGATGTTCAGGAAGGAAATACGTTGAAGAGAATTTTGATCGCTCCATGTTGGCAGAGAAAATGACAAAGATCATGAAAGAGATGCTTAGAAAGTAAACGCGTTTCCGTTTATAAAAGATATTTCGTTAATGATCTATATTTCAGATAAAGGCCAATTTGGCAAGACATCCATATCAAGCGAATCTCGTTGTCCTGAAATATAACGAAAATATCCAGCTGCTCCCACCATTGCTGCGTTGTCAGTGCATAATGAAATAGGTGGAATATGCACTGGACAATCCGCTTCAGCAAGCATCGTTGCACGTAATAATTTATTCGCAGACACGCCTCCCGCGATGAGAATCTCGGAAGCTTTAAATTCCTGAAACGCTTTTAACGTTTTTCCTACAAGAACTTCTATAACCGCTTGTTGAAAACTAGCAGCAAGATCACTCACTGGTAAATTTATTTGGTATTTTTCTAATTCTTTAATCTTTCGTAAAACAGAGGTTTTTAATCCGCTAAAAGAAAAATCCCAACTGCCGTTTAACCAAGATCGTGGAAAATCAAAGGCACGCGGATTACCATTTTGGGCGGCTTTTTGAATTGAAGGACCTCCTGGATAGTCAAGCGCTAATAATCGAGCAACTTTATCAAATGCTTCTCCAGCAGCGTCGTCCAGTGTCGCCCCTAAACGATGATACACTAGATGTTGTTCTACTAATACTAGCTCAGTATGACCTCCAGATACAATTAGCACCAAGAGAGGAAATTGCGGCTCTGGTTTTTTCGCAGTCCTTTTTTCTTGAGTTTCATTGACAGGAGCCCAATCTAGCCATGATGAATAAATATGCCCTTCAAGATGGTTGATGCCTAACAATGGTAAATTACTAGCGATCTTTAAACCCTTTGCCATATTCATTCCAACAACGAGTGAGCCAGGAAGTCCAGGACCACGCGTGACCGCGATCGCATCAATATCTCCAATTCCAAGATGCGCTTGCGAGAGTGCATGATCCACTGTTGGATAAATCATACGGATATGCTGACGAGAAGCCACCTCTGGAAATATCCCACCATACTGAGCATGTAAATCTACTTGAGATGCAACAATATTCGATAGAATAATTCTGCCATCCTCTATAACCGCAGCAGAAGTCTCATCACAAGAAGTCTCAATTCCCAATATCCGTATATTTTCTTGTTTCACAGAATTCATAGTCTTTTTCTCGCGATCATGATCTTTACCCTACGGGTAAAACCAAATCTAAGGGATAGTCAATGATCTTTTCTATCTGTCCATTCTTTTTTACATAAAAAGTGTCTTCAAGTCGAACACCGATTTCGTTATCGGGGAAATATAAACCGGGTTCAATCGTAAATACTGTCCCAGGAAATAAATAATCCAATTTACTTGAGATCGACCGAGAAGATGGCGGTTCATGGATATTCAATCCCAATCCATGTCCAATTTGATGGACATAACCAG
This sequence comes from uncultured Anaerolineaceae bacterium, assembly GCA_964547225.1. Lineage (GTDB taxonomy): Bacteria > Chloroflexota > Anaerolineae > Anaerolineales > UBA4823 > CAZJMV01. The sequence continues at coordinate 9,907 of CAZJMV010000164.1, forward strand.
ATTGTAACCCTGGTGTTTTACGAATAGTCGCAAATCCACGCGCTTCAAAAATATCACAGGCTAGTTCTTGGTAGTCTTTGAATGGTTTAAAAGACTCCAACGCTTCAGTTACAAGGTTATACACCTTAAGAACTTCTTCATAAACCCGATAAGTCTCATCCGTTGCATACCCTAGGCTCCACGTACGTGTAAAGTCATAAAAATACCCCCCTCCCGCTTCACATGGATAAATATCAAATACGATCGTTTTACCTAGCTCAATTTCCTGTTGGTCGTTTCCCACATTATGAGGAACAGCGGCATCACGACCCATAGAGAAAATCGTACCGTGAGGGTTTTCTACACTACGTTCCGCTAATAGTAGATTGATCTGCCTTCGTATGGATCCAATTGTAAGCGGAGTATTATCTTTCTTTTTAATTTTATTTCCGCTCACTTTACTTCTTGATAATAAATCTGCGATCTCAGCCACTACTTCCGTAGTGATTAAACCCATTTTTTTTATTCTTTTAATTTCATCTTCATCTTTGCTCAACATCGCAGACCATAAAACTGGGTTTTCGGTTTCTCCCACCAAAATCAATTTAGGTAATGCAGTGTGTAAAGCTGAAAACATTGCATATGCTTTTCCGGTTTCATATTGACCATAAATAGCCACTTTACCTGATGAAAGATCAAGGTCCTCAAGAATATATTGGATTAATGCCACCGCTCGCTGATGTTGAAGATCTCCTTGGCTGGATTTCAAACGCAACGATCGAGCGAGATCAATATGTTCAATATTTCTAGTTTCCAAACCGGATTTCTGAGCTTCGTCCCTTTCCATCATATGATGGTAAAGAATAGGTGATTGATTTCTCTTTTTTATCAGATACGCATCGGACAGATGCGCGCCTCCTGTCATATAGACCATGGGTGGATTATTTTGACCATCTCCAATAATTAAGAGTGCATCAAGGTCATTTTCGTTAAGTAATTGATCTAAATCGGTTTTCATTGTTTTTTTGTGTTTTCCAGAATTTCTTGGATCGCTTGCAGAAGAGCGCCCTCTTGCTCTGGAAGAACTGTTCGAGGATCAAAAACGATCCGTTCATTTTGCATCCTGGCAATAATTGGAGGATGATAATCTCGCAAGCGTCTTAAAATATTATTTGGGCGCTGTAATGAAAAAGCTAATAAAAAAGTTGGTAAAGTTTCACCAGGAAGGCTGCCTCCACCTACAGTTGATTCACCCTTGATAATTTCACCATTTCTAAAGATCTCCTGCCATCTCTTTGCACGTGCATGAACATCTTCAATCGACATAGCAATCATTCTCCAAATTGGGATCTTCGTTTCTGCTTCATCAAGTAAATAGTGATTTAGAGTTGCCGATAGAGCGGAGAGACATAATTTGTCAGATCGAATCGCGCGTGCGAGTGGATGTTTTTTCAATTTGGTCACCAAGTCTGCCCTACCAATAATGATCCCTGCTTGAGGTCCACCAACTAATTTATCTCCAGAAAAGGAAATTAAATCAATACCAGCCTCTAAAGATTCCTGAACCATCGGTTCATGCCCCAAACCAAACCGCTCCGTGTTCAATAAAGCTCCCGAACCAAGGTCATCAACGACTGGAATATTCTCTCTATGAGCCAATTTAACAATCTCGGATATTTCAGGTTCACTGGTAAAACCGGTAATCCGAAAATTTGAGCGATGAGCACGCAAAAATAAAACTGGTTTCTCTGGCAAAGCGTTTTCATAATCTGATAAATGAACCCGATTGGTAGTTCCCACCTCTACCAATCGCGCCCCAGATTGTTTCATAACATCAGGGACACGAAATCCACCACCGATCTCAATTAATTGAGATCGAGCAATCACGACCGCGCGCCGACGAGCTAACGCGCTCAGAATAAGCATCACAGCAGATGCATTATTGTTCACAACCATCGCAGCTTGCGCACCCGTTATTCGCTTAAGTTGCTCTTCCGCATGAATCAAGCGTGAACCTCTTTTCCCCTTATCTAGGTCATATTCCAAATTTGAATAACCAAAAACAATATCCTGCATAGCTTTTATCGATTCAAGGCTCAACGGCGCTCGACCCAAATTTGTATGAAGGATCACACCGGTTGCATTGATAACAGATTTCAGCGATGGTTCAGTCCATTTCTCTAACAGGAACGAAACGCGACTACTGATATCATCATTGGTTATCTCTCGATCGAGATTCCCATCCTGAATTTCCATCCTGATTTCATCCAGAATATATCGCATTGCATCTACAGTTAAAGAACGACTATATTGATCGCATAAATTAATCATGACGGGCATTTGCAATAACTGGTCTATTGAAGGAATTTTTCGGAAGTTGTTCATAATATAAAAAGTCATAAATGTGAACTCATAATTATTCTTATTCCTTCGGTTTCCATAAACTAAATTCCCTTAATCTTAGCAGCCACTCGATCAGAAAAAAACCTGCCGCGAGTAAAAGAGCAATTGCAAGAGTCAGGATACGACCAATTCTTAACCAAGCGAGAATTGGGAAATATATACCTACCCAAAGCGCTTGACGAATTACAACCGAAGCTGAAGCGGGAGGATTGGATGGAAAACGAAGATTTAAGAACGAGACAACAGGTAACATGAATCCTGTTAATGCAAGAACAGAGAAGAAGAAAAAAGCCCAACGGGTTCCGCCAGATGGTGTTGTAAAGTTGAATATAAAATACAATCCTCCCAGTCCGGATATAACTAGGATGATGGCAGCAGGAAGAAAATTACTGAATTTTGGTGTTTTATTTGATTCCATATTTTCTCGATAGAGCGATCCTAAACAATAACGTTTCGGTTCATTCGATTAGGAGTACATTATACAATATCCTTCGATTTGATGTTTGGAAATTGGCAATTAATAACAAACGAGCTGCATATGGTTGCAGCTCGTTATTATTCAGACAAAGAAGGAGTTGTCGGTTTTTTTTATGCTAGGCTTCTCTAAATTCGCCTTCTACGACTTCTCCCTGGTCAACATCACCGTCTGAAGATGAAGCTTGACCATGTTCATTATGTCCGTTTCCACCTGTGTATGCTTCACTTGATTGTGCTCCAGCACTCTGTTGATCAGCATATAGCTGTTGACTCAAGGCATGAAAAGCATTTTGTACATCATCGATATGCCGTTTAATCTCAGATGTATTCTCTCCCTTGATAACTTCTCTCAAGGAATTTATCTTATCTTGGATATTCTTTCTTTCGCCTTCTGGTACTTTCTCACCAAGTTGTTGAAGCGTCTTTTCTGTTTGATAAGCGAGATTATCAGCGGTATTACGTGCTTCAATTAGCTCTTTGCGATTTCGATCATCAGATTCATGTTCACGAGCCTCTTGTACCATATGATCAATTTCACTCTTAGAGAGATTGGTTGAGGCAGTAATGGTCACATTCTGCTCATTGCCAGAAGCTTTATCTTTTGCAGAGACATTCAAAATGCCATTCGCATCAATATCAAAGGTAACTTCGACCTGAGGGACACCACGCGGAGCAGGGGGAATTCCCTCCAATCGGAATCTACCTAAGCTCATATTATCATTTGCCATCGGGCGTTCACCCTGAAGAACATGTACATCTACCGCAGTTTGATTATCTTCGGCTGTGGAAAAGACTTCGGTCTTCTTGACTGGTATGGTTGTATTGCGTTCAATCAATGGCGTCATAACACTACCTAAGGTTTCAAGTCCTAAGGTAAGCGGGGTGACATCTAACAATAAGACATCTTTAACTTCCCCACCAAGCACACCTGCCTGGATAGCAGCGCCGATCGCAACAACCTCATCCGGATTGACTCCTTTATGAGGCTCCTTTTTTGTAATCGACCGTACTAACTCCTGAACCATAGGCATACGGGTGGCTCCACCTACTAAAACAACCTCAGCTATAGTAGATGCGTTTAACCCTGCGTCTTTGAGAGCCGCATCGAATGGTCCACGTAATCGATCTACTAAACCTTCAGTCAATTGCTCAAATTTAGAACGAGATAGCTTAATTTGAAGATGTTTTGGTCCTGTTGAATCAGCGGTAATATAAGGTAAATTAATCTCAGTTTCCATAACACTGGATAACTCAATTTTCGCCTTCTCGGAAGATTCTCTTAGACGCTGCAAGGCTTGTCTATCTTTACGAAGATCAATTCCATTTTCTTTCTGAAACTCATCCGCTACCCAATTGACGACCTTTTCATCCCAATCATCTCCACCTAAGTGCGTATCACCATTGGTGGATTTGACTTCAATGACTCCTTCGCCAACCTCTAATATGCTGACATCAAACGTACCACCACCGAGGTCAAACACCAAAATCGTCTCGTTTTCTTTCTTATCAAGTCCATAGGCTAAAGCTGCTGCAGTGGGCTCATTAATAATTCGAAGCACCTCTAATCCAGCTATTTTGCCTGCATCCTTCGTTGCCTGACGTTGGCTGTCATTAAAATAAGCTGGGACAGTAATCACTGCCTTGGAGACAGATTCACCCAAATAGGCTTCCGCATCTGACTTCAATTTTCCCAAGATCATAGCGGAAATTTCTTGTGGGCTATATTCTCGATTATTGATTGGAATTTTTACCCTGGCATCTCCTGCCGGTCCTTTAACTACTTCATAGGGTACCATTAAACGCTCAGCGCTAACCTCATCAAAACGTCGACCCATAAATCGCTTGATTGAAGAGATCGTGTTTTCAGGGTTGACTACAGCTTGTCTTTTTGCAGTTTGCCCTACTAATCGTTCTCCATTTTTATTAAATCCAACCACCGAAGGGAGTAAACGAGATCCCTCTGCAGTTGAAATTACGGTTGGATCCCCAGCTTCCATAACAGCCACCACACTATTTGTGGTACCTAAATCTATACCTATAATTTTCGACATACGACACTCCTTTATTTCTGTTATTTTCTAAGAAAATGATAACGTCCAAACACAAAAATTACGTTAACAAGATATATGAGAAATATCAACAATTACACTTCTTTTCTTTTCAATATTAGAATGGATTATTGGCAAGTTTTAAAGTAATAGTGGCTGAGATGAAACAATTTGAATCGAAAAATTACTATTTGTTATGAGTTTCATTTCCACATCTTTTAAGATTTCCTTTATCATTCAAAAAAGGGAGAAAAAAAATGATCCTAAATAGTTATATATAGCGCACCCCAATCAATTACCCCTATAATTAGGGGTAATTGATCTAATGATGAACCATGAAAACAGCTATTTAAATCTATATATTTTTTTAACGTTTGATATTCTTAAATTATTGTTTTATTTTAGAATCCCGTAGGGTATTGATATTGGCAAAAAGCATATTTCTCTGCTAGAATATTATCATTGGTATATTTCCCTCTAGGGAGGGGAGCTCATTTTTATCAGCAAGAAAGTGACCAAAGAAGGCATCTTATTAAAGAGCCTGCTGTAGTATTTCAGCAGGTTAGTTAGAGGTATTATGTCTGTAGTCAGTAAGGAGGAAGAATGCAATGAATGCTCAACAAGCTTGGCAGGCTACGCTAGGGCAATTGCAAATGGAGATGCCCAAAGCGGCTTTTGATACTTGGGTTCGCGACGCAGAACTTGTTTCTTATGAAGATGGAAGTTTCGTCGTAGGGGTAAATAATACCTATGCAAGAGACTGGTTAGAGAGTAGGCTTCTAAGCAAAGCTTCTCGTTTACTTACAGGCATCATGAATCGGACGGTTGAAATACGATTTATCGTATGGAATAATCATTCCTACTCTGAAAAGAAAGAAAATACTGAACCCGTTGCAGAAGACAATCATTCCAATAATAACGGGAACTCCAACAGAAATTCACGCTATTCTTTTGACACCTTTGTTGTTGGAGCGAGTAATCGGTTAGCTCACGCTGCCTCTCTGGCTGTAGCAGAAAAACCCGCTCAAGCTTACAACCCATTATTTTTATATGGGGGTGTAGGACTTGGAAAAACCCATCTTCTACATGCGATTGGAAATATGATCCAGAATAGTGGGGCAAGGGTACTATATGTATCATCCGAGGAATTCACAAATGATCTAATTTATGCCATACGAACCCATACCACCCAAGCTTTTCGAGAAAAATATCGCCAAATTGACGTTCTATTAGTTGATGATATCCAATTCATTGCTGGAAAAGAGTCTACTCAAGAAGAGTTCTTCCATACCTTTAACACGCTACACGGACAAGATAAGCAGATCGTGATCACATCCGATCGTCCTCCTAAAGCCTTAGTAACTCTAGAAGAACGATTATGTTCGCGATTCGAGTGGGGGTTGATCGCTGATATTCAACCACCCGATTTTGAAACGCGTTTAGCAATCCTACGCACAAAAGCAGATCGTATAGGTTGCGATATTTCTTACGAGCTATTAGAAATGATCGCCCGTCACGTACAGTCGAATATTCGTGAATTGGAAGGGGCGTTAACCAAAGTAGCCGCTTTTGCAGATTTAAGTGGTGTTCCCCTATCACAAAAGCTCGTCGTCACAGCCTTAGCAGATTTACTTCCCAGAAAAAGCGAAGTCAAACCAGATGAAATTGTAAAACGAGTAGCAGATACTTTTGGTGTAAGTGTAGAGAAGATGCTTGGGAGAGATCGTTCACGTGAAGTTGCCCTACCACGGCAGATTGCCATGTATATCTTGCGACAAGAATCCAATATTTCGCTTCCTCAAATCGGTGAAACGCTTGGGGGTCGCGATCACACAACTGTAATGTACGGTTGTGAAAAAATAGCCGACTTGCTAGAAAGAGATGATCGCATACGACGCCAAGTATTAGAGATTAAAGAACACCTATACGGTCCTGGAAATTAAACAAATTTATTCTGTATAAAAAAGGCATAAAGGAAAATTCCTTTATGCCTTTTTTTCTTTATTGCTTTTGTGTTTGATATACAAATAAGCTCTTCGAAGGGTTTCACTCAATCTAGTCCACGGCGGGATATTTAATTTTGGGGATTTATCAGATTCTTGCCAAGGCTCCATATCAAACATTTTCCGCAGAACATATTTACTGATCAAGATTACTGTTGCTAATACCGGAGCTGCCAAGACCAGTCCAACAATCCCGATAAGATTTGCCGCAATCAGAGCAACAATGAGCAAAATCCCAGGATGCACCCCAAGCGATTGCCCTAAAAAACGAGGCACGATAAAATAATCGAAAATCTGATCCAAGATGATAAATGCAGCTAAAACCAGAATCATATAATGAAATGGTTCCAGCCCTAAATAATTACTTGTCTGTAATAACGCTACAATAGCCGCTGTTGCCCACGAAATAATTGGTCCAATATATGGGACAAACCTTGATAAACCAGCCACGATAGCAATCGCCAATGCCAGGCGCGTACCCAAAATATTGAGCATCATATAATAAGAAAAAACGATTAGAATCGATATGAATAATTGTCCACGCAGATATGTATCCCAAATTATCGCTAACTCATGGATCAGTCGATGAATATCCCCTCCCAAACCAGGGATATTCAACTTATCAATATTTTCTTGGATTTGCTCTGCCTCTACAAGAAAAAAGTAAGAGATGAGAATGGATAAAAAGGTCCACCCAAGTATTGTGGCAGCACTCGCTGCAAATTTGCTAACAAGGGTACCCGCTTGCCCAAGGAGAGGTTGAATAGTATTAAGCAACTGTTGTGCAAGCTCAGTTAAATCTAATTTCAAGAAATCAATCTGAAACGGTCCAATAAAAAAGGGTCTATTGGAAATATCTTCCACCAAAGTTGGTAATTGATTTACAAAACGTTGTAAAAAGCTTACCAAACTCCCAACTTGATCGATAATCGCTAGCCCAGCAACCGTGATCAACGTAACAAGAATTATGACCAAGATAAGGTAAATCAGATTTACAGACAGCTTCCAGGATAATTTAAGCCTTCTTTTACTCCACAACGCCAGGGGGTATAACACAAACGCCAAGATGAAAGAGACCAGTAACGGCCCAATAAAACCCCTAAAATAGATTAATAAGGCTGAGATCAAAGCAACGATGGTTAATCCAGCTATTATTTTTGTGGTTGAATCCCACTTTGTTGACTTTTGAAAGTCATTCCGCTCAATCATCTAAACTCATTAGCTCTGTTAACACAATAATAATCACCAGACCAAAGGATTTATCTCCCACTCAATTCAGACTTTCCACAAAAAAATTTTGTGGTCGCAATGCATGTTTTTCTATACATGCATTGCGATAATCGAAAGACTTTATCTCAGGAAAAAGGACAAAGCAATAAGTACACCAAAGAAAGTTACAGCTAAAATCCCAATCCGTTTGAGATCCTTTATGGTTTCACTGTAATCCGGATTAAATTCATAGGAAGTCGTCTTACTGCTTGAATTATTATTTTCTTGCATGATCAGAGTCGATCTTTTTCTTGATTGACGTTTTGATTTTTTACTCATATTAAAACTCCTAAAAGATAATATCAATATGTTAACTACTACTTGTTTGTAGCCGGGTAATTACCACGATACGCTTGTTATCCTTTAAATAAGGATAGCAAGAAATTAAGGTTGTGGTTGGTTGTATGGTTGGTTCCATAACCTCTACTTGAGTGGGTTCAACTATCTTTGTGTCGACAACGATATAAGTATACGAACGTTGATTTGTGTAAACGATCACCAGATCTCCAGGTTTTAACCGATCAAGATCGCGGAAGATTTCACCAAAAATATCATTATGCGCTGATAGTACCAGGTTGCCAACCTCCCCCGGATTTGCTGTCCCGATATGTTGTCCAACTCCTTTTTTAAGTTGCTCCCATCCATCACCCTGAACAATAGGAGCATCGACGTTAATCGCTGGTATCTGAATCCTGATTGCTTGTTCAGGACCTGGTGTAGCAACTTTTATGCTGAATAAAGATTGCACTAATGGACGTAAATGCTCAGGAATCTCAGATTCATTAAATTGTGCACCACCTGGAGAATCAGGAGGCGTGTGACCTGAAGGGAGAACTACCTCTTTGATTAAGGGAGTAGGTGTCAATGTGGGTTGTTCAAGTACTGCTACTACTTCTCGGTTCAATTCCTGAATAAGGTTCAATCCACTGAATAAAATATAGATAAATCCAATCACCGCACTGATTTCTATTAAGAGTAATAGACTATCCAAGACACGCCTACCCCATGTCTTTCGAGGAAGACCATCATAAGGATCCTCATCAATTAGACCCCTTCCCCAGTCTTCCAACGTTGGGGTCTCTAGATCTGAGGAAACCATAACAACCCGTCCTGATCTTCGAAAGCGGTCAATACGTTGTTGACGGATTCTTCTTTGTTTATTTACCAGTAATCTACGCAATTCTTCTACTGATAAATCTTCAGGCAATCTTCTCTTAGACACGAAGACGATTATACCATTATTTCTTTGGTACCCTTCTCAGAAAACTTATTCTGATTAATAGATCCTTTCTATCTATCTTTCTTCTCAAAAGGAATTCATCAGAGATAATCAATGATTTTTGATGTCATTTGAGAGGTATCCAAACTAGATTCACCAGGGGAAGCAAGATCAACAGTGCGATGATTATTCATTAGAACTTGATCAACTGCATTCTCTAATTGCGTGGCTTCTATTTCTAGACCTAGTGAATATCGAAGCATCATTGCTGCAGAGAGCACTGTACCTATCGGATTTGCAATTCCTTTTCCAGCAATATCAGGGGCAGAACCATGAATTGGTTCGTATAAGCCCACTGGTAAATCAAAACGGTTTTTTTGATCACCTATGGAAGCAGAAGGTAGATTGCCCATAGAGCCAGTTAATACAGAAGCTTCATCGCTAAGAATATCTCCAAAAAGGTTAGTGGTTACAAGAACATCAAATCGGCTGGGTTGTGTAATAAGATACATCGCGGCTGCATCAACCAATATATTTTCCAAATTGATTTCAGGATATTCTGTAGAAACTTGTGCAACCGTTTGCCTCCATAAACGTGAGGATTCAAGTACATTGGCTTTATCTACAGATGATACTTTTCCTCTCCTGTTTTTTGCTAATTGGAACGCCTTATGCGCAATACGGCGGATCTCACTTTCCCCATAGATCATTGTGTCTAATGCCCACAATTCGCCTTCCAATAAACGCCTTTCTCTTGGTTTACCAAAATAAACTCCTCCAGTTAATTCACGCACAATTAATATATCAACATCCAACAACCGTTCTACACGCAATGGTGAAGAATTGAGTAATTTTGAATGTGGTTTGACAGGACGTAAATTCGCAAAGAGTTTCAACGCCTGCCGAAGTCCCAACAAACCTTGTTCTGGTCTTACAGAAGCTGTTGGATCATCCCATTTTGGTCCACCAACCGCTCCGAGTAATATTGCATCAGCTCTTAAACAAGCTTCTTTTGTTTCATCAGGAAAAGCGGTGCCATATGCATCAATCGCGCAGCCACCCAATAAGTATTCATGCATCTGAAATTTGTGATTATTCCGATCAGCTATAGCTTGTAATACCTGTTTCGTTGCTTGAACGATTTCTGGACCTATTCCATCGCCTGGTAAAAGTACAAGATTAACATCCATATTATTCCTTCATAAAGTCTGATTCTTCAGTGATCATATTGGTTCCTTCCTTGAAGAATTTCCTTAACTACTAATTTGTTTAACAAAAATACTATTGATTATCTCCATTTTTAAACAAAGCATATTCCATGCTGTCCGCGAGAGCATTCCAACTAGCTTCAATAATATTCGAGCTGGCACCAACAGTACTCCAACGTTGTGTTCCATTTTTACTATCAATTAAAACCCGAACCTGAGCGCTAGTACCACTTTCACTATCCAAAATACGGACTTTATAATCATTCAATCGAACCTGTGATAAGGTTGGGTAAGCATTTTCGAGCGCTTTCCTCAACGCGCCATCAAGTGCATTGACAGGACCATTTCCTTCAGCCGCGGTGTGTATGACTTGATCACCCAATCGCACCTTAACCATTGCTTCTGCAAGGATACCTCTACCCTGACGATGTTCAACCGTGACAACGAAATCGATTAACTCGAAAGGCGGTTCATAATTTGCCTGTAATCTTTGCATCATCAAACTAACGGAAGCATCCGCACTCTCAAACGAAAATCCCTGCGATTCAAGATCTTTGATCTGAGAAAGTGCCTCACGAGCCTGTTCACTATCCACATCTACTCCGAATTGATTTGCTTTTTCAACAATATTTCCGCGTCCTGAAAGTTCAGAGACTAGGGTACGGCGTTGGTTCCCTACAAGGTTTGGATCGATATGCTGATAACTATCCTCATTTTTCATGATCGCGGCTACATGAATACCACCCTTATGCGCGAAGGCACTTGCACCTACATAAGGTTGATGACGATCATGAGGAAGATTCGCCACTTCGGAAATATAATGGGAGAGATCAGTCAATCGCTTCAAGTTTTCAGATGATACACATTCATAACCCATTTTAAGTTGTAAATCAGGGATCAGTGAACACAAATCAGCATTACCAACTCTTTCACCATAACCATTGATCGTTCCTTGAACATGTACAGCACCAGCACGTACACCCGCCAATGTATTTGCCACACCACAACCACTATCATTATGCATATGCATCCCAATAGGAATATCGATTTTTTGCCTGACCTTCCGGACAATTTCTTCAACATCCCATGCTAAAGCTCCGCCATTCGTATCACATAATACAACCACATCAGCGCCTGCTTCAGCAGCAGCAATCAATGTATCCATGGCATAGTCTTGATTGGCATTATAGCCATCAAAGAAATGTTCTGCATCATAAACAACTTCTTTCCCCATTTCCTTAAAGTAGGCTATGCTATCCGTAATCATCCGTAAATTTTCTTTCCTTGTTGTTTGGATGACTTCTTCAACATGCAAGTCCCAAGATTTTCCAACCAGAGTAACCACAGATGTCCCTGCATCACGAAGCGCTTGGATGTTGGCATCATCTTCCGGTCTTGAGTCTTTCTTGACCGTCATTCCAAAAGCGGTGATCTTTGCATTCTTAAATCGCATCAAATTTGTGCGTTCAAAGAATGCAACATCCTTGGGATTAGAGCCAGGCCATCCACCTTCAATATAATGGAAACCAAAATCATCTAAACGCGTTGTGATTTTTATTTTGTCATTTAATGAAAGGGAAATCCCTTCGCGTTGAGTACCATCTCGTAGGGTAGTGTCATAGAGTAATATTTGTGTCATCATAAATTTCCTAGTTTATACTAATAAAAACTTCGTCTTTCAAAGAATAGAACCAAGACAAAATTGATTAAAATACTTTTTATTGAGTCTCAATAAATATTCCTTCGGTGCTCATAAGCAAATATTTCGTTTTCAAATTTTCGTATATAGCCAAGTTGATCTAATCCTTCCAGAAGGCAGATCTTATTAAAATTGTCAATTGGAAAATTTACATTAGATCCATCTGGCATAATCAATTCTTGAACGGATAAATCAATTGAAAAACGGGCGCTTGGATCGTTTATTGAAATTTCAAATATCAAATTTAAAGTATCTGGGTCAACTTGCACAGGAAGAAGCCCATTTTTCAAAGCATTATTCCGAAATATATCTGCAAAAGACGAACTAATGATGACTCTAAATCCCCAACTGGTCAGCGCCCAAGGAGCATGTTCTCTAGATGAACCACACCCAAAATTATCCCCAGCCGCAAGAATGACCGCTTCTTGATATTCGGGACGATTTAAGGGAAAGGTCGATTGAGGGATTCCAAATTTATCATAGCGCCAACTATGAAATAAACCCTCTGCTAACCCATTTTTGTCAGTTACCTTTAGATAGCGTGCCGGAATAATTTGGTCTGTATCGATATTATTAAAAGGTATTGGGATGATATTCGATGAAATTTTTTGAAAAGACTGCATCATAAGATTCTCGATTCGATCTTTATTATTAAAGGAATGTTCGTGGATCAGTAATTGACCCATTGATCGCGGACGCCGCGGCTGTATATGGACTAGCTAAAAATGTTCGCCCGCCCGGTCCTTGTCGACCTTCAAAATTGCGATTACTCGTACTTACACAGTATTCTCCCGGTTGAAGTTGATCACCATTCATCGCGATACACATACTACAACCTGAATGACGCCAATCAGCACCCGCATTTACAAATATTTGATCTAACCCTTCTTCTTCAGCCTGGCGCTTAACTAATTCCGATCCAGGTACAATCAGGAGATGGACATTTTCATCCACCTTCTGTCCTCTCAACAATGAAGCTGCCATTCGTAAATCAGAGATTCTCCCATTCGTACAGCTTCCAATAAAAACCGTACTAATTGGCTGTCCGAGTAGCATTTGACCAGATTTCAGATCCATATATTGCAAAGCTTTCTGTTGGGCTGCGCGTTTATTAAGATCCTTTTCCAATTCAGGATCGGGAATTCGTTCATTGATCGATATCCCCATCCCAGGATTTGTCCCATAAGTGATCATAGGAGTCAGTTTGGATGAATCAATAGTCAGTGTTCGATCATATTTTGCACCAGCGTCAGACGGTAAAGAATCCCAGTAAGCCAAAGCTTTATTCCATTCTTCTCCTTTTGGAGTAAAGGTTCTCCCCGAAATATAATTGAAAGTGATTTCATCTGGAGCAATCATACCTGCACGAGCGCCTGCTTCAATGGTCATATTACACAGAGTCATGCGCGCATCCATATTTAGGTTGCGAACTGTTTCTCCGGTATATTCAATTACATAACCTGTTCCTCCTCCCACACCTATTTCAGCAATTAATGCCAGAATCATATCTTTAGAAGTCACACCATCAGATAATCTCCCAGTAAAATCAACTTGAAAAGTTTTCGGTTTATGTTGTAACAAGCATTGAGTGGCGAAAACATGTTCTACTTCACTTGTGCCAATACCAAAAGCAAGCGCGCCAAATGCGCCATGAGTCGAAGTATGGCTATCACCACAGACAATTGTCTTGCCAGGTTGAGTGAGACCTAGTTCAGGACCGAGCACATGCACTATTCCGCGTTGAGCGCTAGAAAGATCAAACAGAGGTACCTGAAATTCTTGACAATTTTGATCCAATTGGCGTAATTGTTTTAATGCCATTTCATCTACATCATTCAGGTTCAATGCTAAAGTAGGCGTTGAATGATCCATTGTCGCAAATGTCAAATCTGGACAACGAACCTTCAAACCTTTTTGACGTAAACCTGTAAAAGCTTGTGGTGACGTAACCTCATGGACAAGATGAAGATCAATATAAAGAACGGTTGGTGAATCTTGTTCTTCTGCAACAATATGTGAATCCCATACCTTTTGGAAGAGTGTTTTGGGTTGATTGTTTTCCATCAATATGTACCTCAGGATATGGATTTAATATAACGATGAGGTATCCCAACACCGAGGAATTGTATGAGGCTCATCAAATTTACAAGCATCCCAATAAGGGTCACACCAATGATTATTTCTCGTAGATATTAAGGTTACCTCCTTCGAATCATTGATAAGAACATCCATCGTAGGATCTTTTTGCAGTGAAATTGATAAAATCGTCGAAAGGTCCCAACGTACAAGTTGTTCATTATTCTCCATACTTTGATTCAATTGAAAATAGCCTCTTTGAAAATCACTCGATTCAGAAGGTGTTAACATATAAAAAATCCTTTCACTGAATTATTATTTTACAGATACTTCAACCTGGTTGATTTCCTGATGTCGATATTTCACAACAAGGAGTTTATTCAAGGCAGCCAAATATGCTTTAGCAGAAGCCACAATAATATCAGTATCTGCTCCATAACCGCCATAAGTCCTTGCATAGCGGGTTCCGCTCTGAGGTGAAGTCCTTTGTGGAGTGGAGCCATTGATTGTCTCAAGGCGCACCGTCACTTCACCCATCGCATCGATTCCCTCAGTGATAGCATGGATATTGAATTCTAGCAATTTGTTTGGAACACCGATAATAGCATCAATTGCTTTATACGTGGCATCCACTGGACCTGACCCAATCGCTACTTCGATATGAAGATTATCGTCGGGACCATAAAGACGGACCGTTGCCGTTGGCATCCCCATCGTGCCACAACTTACTTGCAATCCATCCAGTTTATAATATTCGATTGTACGATAAGCTTCATCTTCAAGCAATGCTTCGAGGTCTGCATCGGTAATGATTTTTTTCTTATCAGCTAATTCTTTAAATCTGGTAAATGTCTTATTTAATTCAGATTCTGATAAATCATAACCCATTTCAGCTAAATGGGTTTTTAGGGCATGTCTACCAGAATGCTTTCCTAAAACCAATTTAGAACGGCTTAATCCAACTGTCTCTGGGCGCATGATCTCATAAGTCATTTGATTTTTGAGCATGCCATCCTGATGAATACCAGCTTCATGAGCAAAAGCGTTCGCTCCAACAACCGCTTTATTTGGTTGTACTGGAATTCCAGTATAATTGGATACCATACGACTGATACGAGAGATTTGAGTTGTGTCAATTCCGGTTTCATACCCAAAGACAGATCGTCGGGTATGAAGTGCCATAACGATCTCTTCAAGAGAGGTATTTCCGGCTCTCTCTCCAATACCGTTTACTGTGACCTCTGCCTGGCGAGCGCCTGCCTGAATACCAGCCAAAGTATTAGCAGTCGCAAGCCCGAGATCGTTATGGCAATGTACGGAAACAATCGCGTTTTCAATGCCAGGTGTATTTTCGATAATCCCTTTTATCAATCCCCCAAATTCATCTGGTGTTGTATAACCAACCGTATCGGGGATATTAAGGGTTGTCGCGCCAGCTTTAATCGCTTCTCCAAGCACAATGTATAAAAATTCTGGCTCACTGCGCCCCGCATCTTCTGGGGAAAATTCCACATCTTCACAAAGAGACCTTGCATATGAGACCATTTCCCGAACGCGCTCGATGACCTCTTCTGGATCTAAACGTAATTTGTATTGCATATGGATCGGTGATGTGGCGATAAACGTGTGAATTCTTGGTTTAGCAGCCTCTCTTACAGCTTCCCAGGCTTTATTAATATCCGATTTTTCGGCTCGCGCTAAACCGCATATGATTGGTGGATCCTTTTGAATACCATCCTCATATGCTTTCAAATGACCCACTTCTTTTGCAATGCGTCTAACTGCTTCCAAGTCATCTGGAGAAGCAGCCGGAAAACCTGCTTCAATAATATCTACCCCCATCTTCGCCAAAGTGCGAGCGAGTTCGGTTTTTTCGAAAGATGTCAACGTTGCGCCAGGAGATTGTTCTCCATCGCGCAAAGTTGTATCAAAGATTCGAATATAATTCGCATTCATTCTACTCTCCTGGTTTTATTTCAACCGGGTCTATAAATGGCATCATTTTCCTTAATTTAGCTCCCACTTCTTCGATCATATGCTCTTGTTCCATTTTTCGCTGTTTGTTGAACCAAGGTCGACCATCCTGGTTTTCTTTTATCCATTCTTCTGCATACTTACCAGCTTGAATATCTTTCAATATTTCGGACATTGTATGGCGCGTCTCTTCCGTTACAAGTTTTGGCCCTGCAGTATAGTCACCATGCTCAGCTGTATCTGAAACCGAATAACGCATATAGTTAAGTCCACCTCGATACATCAAGTCGACGATCAATTTTAGCTCATGCATAGTTTCAAAATAGGCTAATTCAGGTTGATAACCCGCCTCTACCAATGTCTCAAAACCAGCTTTGACTAATGCAGACACGCCACCACATAAAACAGCTTGCTCACCAAACAAATCAGACTCGGTCTCCTCTGCAAAAGTTGTTTTAAGGACACCAGCTTTCGTCGCACCGAGTGCATATGCATACGAGAATACATTCTCCCATGCCTTGCCACTTGCATCTTGAGAAACAGCAATTAACGAAGGTGTACCACCACCCTCCACAAATATTTCACGAACTCGGTGTCCTGGCGCTTTTGGGGCAACCATGCTTACATCAATATTCTCTGGGGGAATAATCGTTTTGAAATGAATATTGAAGCCATGCGCGAACATTAATGTTTTACCTTCTGTTAGATTAGGAGAAATTTGAGTGGAATAGATTTTTGGTTGTTCGGTATCGGGCGCCAAGAGCATAATCGTATCAGCCCATTTTGAAGCTTCAGAGACAGATTTGACCATCAATCCATCTGCTTCAGCTTTTTTCCAAGACTTACTGCCTTCGCGTAACCCTACACATACATCCACACCACTATCGTGAAGATTCAATGCATGGGCATGTCCTTGAGATCCATAACCAATAATTGCAACTTTCTTATTCCGGATTACAGTCGGATCAGCATCTTCGTTGTAATATATTTTTGCCATTCTTTTTCCTTTTCCTTTATAAACTAGCTTTGATCAATCACTTCTGATTGATTTTTTTCTTCTAATCGATGATGACCATTCGCTCCTGGAACATAACGTACGCCAGAAGTGTCTCCACGCGTCATCGCTACTTTTCCTGTTCGAACCATTTCCATAACGCCGATCGGACGTAAGAGCTCCAACAAACTCTCAATTTTATCGGTCGTGCCAGTAATCTCAACAATGACTGAATCTGGGGCTACATCGACAATTTTTGCTCTAAAGATCGAAGCCAGACTTGCTATCTCTGATCGGTGTTCTGGCTTAGCTTTTACTTTGATCAATGCAAGATCTCGAGTGACAGCATTTTGATTAGTTACATCCTGGACATCAATCACATTGACCAATTTATACAAATTAGCTTCCAACTTCCGAGCATTAGATTCTTCACTTTCCATGACAAGTGTCATGCGAGATACTTTATCATTCTCCGTTTTTCCTACGTTCAATGATTCAATATTAAAATTCCGGCGACGGAAAAGGGAAGCAATTCGGTTCAATACACCTGGTTTGTCTTCCACTAAAGCGATTAATGTATGTTGCATTTTTACTCCTTTTTAATTATTCTTCGTTTCCAGCAGCCACTTGTTGCTTTATTGGACGGCGGATCATTTCATCAAGATCTGCACCAGATGGAACCATCGGATAAACATCTTCTTCTTTTTCCACTCGAAACTCTAGTAAAACAGGTCCGGGTGTCTTGCGAGCAAAATCAATGGCTGGGAGAACATCATCTGATACTTCCACTCTTCTTGCTGGGATACCATGAGCTTCAGCAATTTTGATGAAATCTGGATTCTTTAATGCCGTTTCAGCATATCTTTTTTCAAAAAAGAATTCTTGCCACTGTCGAACCATCCCTAAGAAATTGTTATTCATGATAGCAATCTTAATATTTGCATTTTCTTGTATGGCTGTGGATAGTTCTGCTTGTGTCATTTGAAATCCACCATCACCAACGATTGCCCAAATTTCTTCATCTGGGTGTGCAAACCATGCACCAAGCGCGGCAGGTAACCCAAAACCCATTGTTCCCATCCCACCAGAAGTAATCAAACGGTAAGGCTTGTCAAAATGATAATATTGAGCTGCCCACATTTGGTGTTGTCCTACATCAGTAGCAATGATTGCTTCACCACTCGTGACATTCCAGATGTCTCTTACAATATGAGAGACGTATAATTTCCCATCATTACTCCAAGAGAGAATATCGCGTTCTTCGCTCTCTCTTTTCCATTCTGCAATTTTTTCCAACCAGTGTTCATGATCATATTCATCAACCAATGGGATCAGGTCTCTCATTACAGTTTTTAGATCACCGATTAAGGGAACATCAGCTTCCACATTTTTATGAACTTCCGATGGATCAATTTCGATATGGATCTTTCGAGCACGCGGTGCGTAATTCCGTAAGTTTCCAGTTACTCGATCATCAAACCTCATCCCGAAAGCTAAGATAAGATCCGAGTTTTGGATTGCTAGATTACTATAGGCTTCACCATGCATACCCATCAAGCCGATATTTAGGGGATCAGAATTCGGAAAAGCACCTATTCCAAGCAGCGTGCTGGCAACCGGTGTTTGTGTTTTTGTGGCAAAGATCCGAAGCTCTTCGACAGCATTAGACATAAGAACTCCATGTCCAGCTAAAATAACTGGTCGTTCCGCTTCCTCGATTAATTTCAAAGCTTTTTCTAAATCACCTTTTGGTGCATGGTCTGGAGGCTTATATCCAGGCAGAGATATCTCCTCGGGATAGACAAATTCCGCAGTCTCGATTTGAGCATTTTTACAAAAATCGATCAATACTGGCCCAGGTCTTCCACTTCTGGCAATGAAAAATGCTTCCCGAACGACTTCCGCAACCTCATCCGCGCTAGTGATGAGAAAATTATGTTTTGTAATTGGTAATGTAATTCCAGTCACATCAGTTTCCTGGAACGCATCTCCACCAATGAGTTTAGCATCCACCTGTCCAGTTATAAAAACGGTGGGGGATGAATCTAACATTGCTGTCGCAATACCCGTTACCAAGTTTGTGGCGCCAGGACCTGAAGTCGCCATCGCAACACCAACTTTTCCAGAAGTGCGTGCATAACTATCTGCCATATGAGCAGCACCTTGTTCGTGACGAACCAATACATGATGAACTGGATAATTCATCATCGCGTCATAGACAATCATGATAGCTCCACCTGGAAAACCAAATACCACGTCCACACCTTCACGCACCATACATTCCCATAAAATTTCAGCACCTGTTTTTTTCATATGATTCCTTACCTTTAATAGTTTGCTTCAATAGTGTTTTCTTAACTTTCTAATACAGCGCCTTGATTAGCACTAGTTACCATTCTAGAATACCTACGCAACCATGAACTTTTCGCGTGAGGTTCAAAAGGAGGCAATGATGAAATTCGTGTTTGAATTTCTTTCTCACTCAATTGAACATTCAAGCTGCGATTATCGATATCTATTTCGATCGTATCTCCATTCTCTAATGCCGCAATAGGACCTCGCGCCGCAGCTTCAGGACTAACATGACCAATACACGCGCCACGCGTTCCACCTGAAAATCTTCCATCAGTAATCAATGCTACACTTTCACCCAACCCCATCCCCATAATGGCTGAGGTTGGGGATAGCATCTCTTGCATCCCTGGACCACCTTTAGGACCCTCATAACGAATGACAACAACATCTCCAGGTTGCACTTGATGATCCAATATTCCTTGCATCGCATCTTCCTGACTCTCAAAGATGCGCGCGGGACCTGTAAATTTCTTCATATGAGGAGTGACTCCACCCGTTTTAACAACTGCACCATCTGGGGCTAAATTACCAAACAGAATTGATAATCCACCTGTAGGACTATGAGGATCTGATAATGACCGGATAACTTTTTGATCCTTGATATCCATACCTTTGATTGATTCTTTCAATGTCATTCCCGAAACAGTTGGTCGATCAAGGTGTAAAACATTAGGCAGTTTATCAATTTCATTAAGGATTGCAGGAACACCACCAGCACGATGGACATCCTCCATATGCCAATTTCCAGAAGGACTTACTTTACATAAATAAGGAACGCGTTCTGCCAAAGCATTGATGCGCTCTAAGGGATAATCTATTTCCGCTTCGCTAGCTAATGCCAATGTATGTAAAACGGTATTTGTACTGCCTCCCATGGCTAAATCCAAAGCAAAAGCGTCATCAATTGTTTCTTCCGTTACGATCTTTCGAGGTGTCAGATCCATTTCAACCAAATTTAGAATCTGAAGCGCTGCTTTTCTTGCCAATTCTTCTCGATCTTCACTCAGGGCGAGCGCTGAGCCATTGAAAGGAAGGGCTAACCCAAGTACTTCCATCAGACAATTCATCGAATTTGCAGTAAACAAACCCGAACATGAACCACAGGTTGGGCAACCATAATCTTCTAGTTCCTTCAAACGACTGTCATCGATTTTCCCTGCTTTATAGGCTCCAACCCCTTCAAAAACAGAGATCAAGTCTACGACTTCACCCTTAGAAGTCACCCCAGCTGCCATAGGACCACCAGAAACAAAAATAGTTGGTATATCCAATCGCAATGCCGCCATCATCATTCCTGGAACAATCTTGTCGCAATTCGGGATACAGACCATGCCATCAAATTGATGTGCCTGTATCATGGTTTCAACACTATCGGCAATCAACTCGCGTGACGGAAGACTAAATTTCATCCCCTCATGTCCCATTGCTATGCCATCATCGACCCCTATTGTATTAAATTCAAAAGGGATCGCTCCTGCTTCTCGCACAGCCTCTTTGACTATCTTTCCGAATTCTTGGAGGTGCACATGACCAGGGACAATATCTATATATGAATTAACAATAGCTATAAAGGGTTTTTGAAAATCTTCATCTCTAACACCCGTAGCTTTCAACAATGAACGATGTGGCGCTCTTTCAAAGCCTTTTTTTATGATATCTGAACGCATTTTTTCTCCTAAAAAAAAAAGACTGCCTGTTTGGGGGCAGTCTCGATAATCATTTTTTGTGGATTTTAGTTCGCTTATCTTTCAACCTCAATCCTTGCTGCCCAATGGGATAATGGGTTCTCAATCCCAATAATTAGAACCAAAAGAACAACAAGAATAATTAGTATTAAGTAAGCAATCATTTTTTTAATCTCTCAATTTTTCTAACTTGCTTTAGTTTACAGTTTCCTTGATTATTTGTCTATCGGTAATCTGTACAAATATTTAGTTCTCGACTTGTGCAGTTTGCACAAGTCGAGACTTTATTCTTCAAATACAAATTTAATTACTTTTTAATCCCATCATACGATATATATGAAAGGCTAATTGTATAGCTAGGTTTGTTTCGGGATTCTCTAAATCAATATTCATTATTTTCGAAATTCTATCCAAACGATAAATCAGGGTATTGCGATGAATGAATAAATCTTCTGCAGTTTGAGATACATTGCCCCGATGTGTATAATAAGCTTCCAATGTTGTAATGAGCTCATTGGCATTCTCGTTTGCAAGAAGTGACCCAATAGTTTCCTCAAGAAATGCTATCAATTCGGGGCTATCTTCAAGTTGCATTAATAATCGAAAAACCGAAAGATCAGGAAAATAGAAAGGTATCGTTCCTTGCAATCGGCGAGCTAATTCAAGCGCTTGACCTGCCTGACGGAAAGAGTTCCGCCAATTATAAAAATCCGCCGCGGGTTTTCCAATACCACACCTTATTGGAGTTTGGGGATATTCGACCCTCCCTTGAGAAATCACGTCCTTGGCAAACTCTAGCGCCATTTCCGGTCGTTTCTTCATTGAATAAACCTGACAAAAACAAACGACTTCTCCGGCAAATGAGTTGATCACTATTTTTATTGAACGTCGTGAAATTTCTCCATTAATGATGGTTTCCAGTCGACGCCTGCTCGGAGGTGAGGGACCATCCCAACAAAATCGTAGAGCAATATGCGCAGAATGTTCATCCATATCCAAAGTCTGCATCCACAACCCGGCATCCCGAGGAGTTATATTGTCTTGTAATAAAGCTTCTAGTAAATCTCCCTGTAGACGCTTTTCAACTTCTCGGATCGATTTAATTCGAGCCATCTCTATTGCGCATACGGTTGCTCCCTGATGTATCACCAAGTGATCTAATTCATCCAATTCACCCTTTTGGCAAATCAACGATAGATAACCACGCGCAACTTCTCCAACAACGATGGGTGTGACGAGACGAACCAAATTCCCAGGAATTTCTTGACTAAGGATGGCTGCCTCTTGACCGGCTTTTTTACGATCATGCAAAACATCAGGTAATAAATCAATGGAGATGATATCTTCAAGTACATTTGTCCAAACACTTGAAAGCGATACCGAAGGACAATCAGCGAGGATTCGCATCCGTTTATCTTGGATCAATAACCCATGTCCACTTGTATCAGAAATATAACGTGCTATACCAAATAAACCTCCCCCTTCAGCAATTATTTTGGATAGCTGAGTTTGGATGCGCATTCCTTTTTCAAATAATGCCTCACGCCGAAAAATAATAGCATCAATCAATTGTTTTTGAAGAATTTGGATATCCAAACCATCTGGAATAACGGCAACCGTTAAGCCTATGGGAATAATGATATGTCCCGATGAAAATTCACCAACAAGAAGCACAGCAGAAGCACTTCTTTCTTGAGCAAGATTGATCAAATCTTGAGAAAGGTTTGACGCGGATATGATCAATACATCCCGTGGTTGAAGATTTCGGGGAGAGAGAGAAACCCAATTGATTGGAATATTTGCCTTTGGCTTTTCAGACAACCAATCAATAGACAACTCTGGCAGGCTATTGAGTAATTCAGTAAGAAATACTGGTGAACTTCCCATAAAGCTAAGCAGTCTTATCAACCTAAGTAGGTCAATTATTCTTTGGTGTCCACAAATTAGTTAATTTCGCTTCTGGTTCTTCGTTAATTTTCGCCCATTCTTCGATATCAATGATGATTTGAGCAAGTGATGCAGTTGTCATTCGTCGATATTCTCCAATCAATGCTTCTATTAGTTCTTCGAGCCCTGGATTGTGCCCAATGATCATCACAGAATTGATGTCCCTAGGTAATTCAGATAACATCTCTAAATAAGCTTCGTAGCCAAAAGAATAGAGTTCGCGACTTATTGTAAGAGTACCATCAAATTCAATGTCATCAGCGACTCTTAATGCCGTTTTTTGCGCTCTCTTTGCAGATGAACTCAGAATCAGTTCAGGAACCAGAGCTTGCTCAAGAATAAGCTTACCAATCCGTTTGGCATCTTTTTTACCACGCTTATTCAATGGACGATCATGATCTGCAAGGTCATGATTCTTCCAACTAGATTTTGCATGTCGTAATACTAATAAAGTTTTCACAGCTTATTCATCCTTTCCCAAAAGCATTCAATTCAACCACACGGTCTTCGGTCTTGATTAGATAAAAAGGATTCCACGCAACTCCATAGTATGAAAGCGTAATATCTTTTTTATATGGTCTAACCGGAAGTTCAGTAATTTGATTGGCAATCTCATCCCAATGATTCTTCACCTCAGCTAGAGCTTCATCCCTCGATTTCTCTAATTCATCTAATTCCTTGAGATAATCTTCTATAGCTTTCTGGGACTCTTCCACATCAGCTTGAGCTTTTTGTGTCATCCTTCGCTTTGTCAAAGATGAAGATATCCTTTTTTTTCTACTGCTAAACAAGCTGATGATTGTTTCAGCATGTGTTCCTAATTCTTCAATTTTTCGCTGGTTCAATTCTTGAAGATCTTCTTCTAATTCCCTTTGTTCCCTTTTAATTTTTGATTCTAGTGAATCTAGCTTTCGAGAGAAACTGTTTTCTAATTTTGAAATTTCTATGTCACATTGTTTCTGTTTTTCTTGCTGACACAACTCATGAAAATCTTCGCTAGATACGTTTGGTCCAGCGAAAACTTTCAATGCTTCATTTGCTTTAACCATCGCTTCGACATTCCGATAGCACCAATCTATAAAGTCTTTTTCTAATGCTTTAATTATTTTCCCATTCGAGAAAGGTTCTTCTAAGGATGCAAATCGAACCTTACTATCGGCTTGTGATAAAAGATGCTCTCTTTCGAATGGTTCTGTAAGATAATCTTCCCAACGAATAGATCCACTTGTCTCAGCTTCCCTCACATGAATTGACTTCAAAATTTCAGTATTCAAGTTATATTTTTGTTGCAAGAACCGAATTTGCGCTCGAGCAATGATAGTAGGGTAATAGATCATACCCAGCAATTGAGCAGCTTCAGAAATGACCATATCAGACGTTGCTTTTGCTTGAGAGAGTGTTAGATTATTAATAAGAAAGTATTCTGTTATCCCATCTGGCAAAGCTGGTGGTGTCTTTGTTCCAATATTAATCCTCTCCCCAGAAGTAGATTTGGATAGGCTTTGTTTTTCGTGAGAGCCTTCTTCCATTGTAGATATCTTGGAAGATTTTTCGGCTCTGTCTTCTAGTGAATATTGCTTACCAACCAAATTGTTCAAAGCTGGAATTTGAGCACGAGTGAGCGGACCCGCTAGGTAGTTCATTACCCATCTTGTTTGAAAGAGTCTTCCAGCTTCCTTAGGTTTATCGTGAACGTTATGCAATAAAAATACTCTTTTTCCAAGATTAGATATCATTTGATCATAAGATTTACGATCTAAAGCTCCAGCCATTGCTCCTTCTAAACCATCCAGAAGGCGTTCTTTATCCGTTTCGGTTTGTAGTTTTCCGACAAACCAAGTGCCAGCATTTGAAAGAGCTTTATAATCTACATCCGAAGGATTCTGTGTCACCAGCACCAACCCCACCCCAAAGGCTCGAGCTTGTTTCAACATTCGTAACATAGGTTGTTTTGATGGTGGATTTGCTACAGGAGGAAGGTAACCATAGATTTCATCAAAGTATAAAATTGAACTTAAGGAAGAAGTCCCTTTCGTAGATCTCATCCAAATTTCATAGGCTGAGATTAATAGCGTAACAAAAAACATGCGTTCAGAATCTGATAAATGAGAGATATAAAAAACACTGTGCCTTGGCTTGCCATCCTTCCGATATAATAATTTTTCAATATCAAGATCATCCCCCTTTAGCCAGATCTGAAATGCTGGAGATGCCAACAAATTATTCAATAACATTGCGAGTTCAAAACGTTCTTTTGGTGGGAAAAATGTATCCACTTCAAAAACCCCTAATTTCTTAAAAGGAGGTGTTTGCGTTTGGAGTATCAATTCATTGAGATTTAAATCTTGACCTCGACTCCACGAATGCTCAAATATATTCTGAAGAAGAATATGTTCGCGAGAACGGACAGGATCAATATCATTCATCCCGATCAACCCTAAAAGAGCAGTAACCGTTCCAGATATCTTTTCAAGAAAGAGTTCCCTATTATCCTCCCAAGAAAGATCTGGGGCTTTTAAGGATGTTAAAATACTGATTGGGATCCCCGAAGTTGAACCAGGAGTATAAATGGTGAAATCAACAGATTCTTTCAATGTTTTTATTCGATTTGCGTTAATTCCCCATTCTTCTAATCCTGTTTTCCAAAGATTAGCTGTATCTTCAGATGCCTGTTGAAGGCTCTTTCCCTCACGGTTCGCTTGGCTTGGATTTACCCATGGCTCGAAATCAGAAGGCAATAAATCTGGAAAGTGTAATAAGGTATTGGTGATATCACCTTTTGGGTCTATTAATAAGGCTGGTGTTTTATTAAGGGCAGCTTCTTCTAATAGATCAATACCCAAACCTGTCTTACCAGATCCTGTCATTCCCACGATCACAGCATGTGTAGTCAGATCATCCGGATCATACAAAAGGGGTTTTGAAGAGGTTTTATTTTTATCCTGATCGAAAATCCGTCCAAGATAATATTCTCCTTTTACATCCATACCACTTTTACCTCCTATCTTATAACTTATCCATCTACACAAAATGTATAAGATTAGATCTTCATTCTACTGTAAATCATACCACTAGATCATCTAGGAAAAGAACCAATCCAAATTTTAGCTTGTTTTCATTGATCATAAAAAATCCTTTCAAATTCATCAACAAATTGGGATGCAATTTGAGGATCGTGAATGATAATCGTGTTTTCATCATTATGATTTTCTGCATTGTAGCTAAAATTATAAGAACCTGTAATAACAATTTGCTGATCAATAATAATTACTTTATGGTGCATACTATTTGGATTACTATCCAATCTAAAATCCAACCCCTCTGCAATCAATCTATTATATTGTGTACCAATATTTGAATGATATTGGGATTTCTCAAAAACGCCAGCGATTTTCACATTAGCTTGATCGCGTTCTAGTATGGCTTCTGCGATTTCATCAGAAGTGAAAGAAAAAGCCAACAGATAGATACTTTCCTTTGCTGTTGAGATTTTTTCAATAATATGATCAATTGTGTCATCTTCGGGTGAAAAGAATACTTCAATATCAGCAGTTCCGAGACTAATCCAATTAATTGATGAATTCTGAGTCGAAGACGGACCGAATTGATCATGGATAAACATCTCTTCAAATTCTTCTGTATAAATTTCTGCTAATTTCTTTGAATGAATAGAAATCAAGTTGTTATTGTTGCGATAGGCGCCATTAACGGAAAAGTTCATCGATCCAGTCCAGACTTGTTCTCCATCGATGATCACAAATTTATTATGCATCAATCCTTCATGCCTATCCCCAAGAACAGGAATTCCAGCTTCTATTAGATCTTTGATTTCTTTTTCATGGATGTAATTGCTTTCCACAACCATTCTCACGGGTATTCCCCTTTGATACGTATCGATCAATGCATCCCGTATACTCCACAAATCCAGATACTGGGCTGCCATATCAACGCTTATTTGAGCATTGTAGATAGCGTCAGCGAGTTTTTGATCAGGTCCCCCTCGAAGGGTTTCGCTTTCAGGAGTAAAAGGCTCTGTGAAATAAACGGTTATCCCCATTTCTTGACCCAAATCAGATATTTTTGCACTAGGGTTTGTATGCTGAGTGCATGATTGAGTTAGAATGAAGATAATCAATAAAAAAATCTCGTAAACGAGACAAGTTTTTTTGGGTTTACGTAATCGGCTTTGCATGATTGCTGAACAGATTAAATTGATTCTTGGATTAACTTTGCCGCTTTTCGACCTATCTCTACAGCGAAATTTGTTCCACGATCCCATGGGTAAACCTGGCTCATACTAGCAAAAAATAATCCTGGGATTGGCGTTTGAATAGCGGGTATATTTTTAGAGTGGTTTAATAATGGTACTGGTTGTGCATATTTTGTTCTATATAGCCAAGTCTTGTTGATCCAATCAGGTGAAAAGTCTGAGTTGAAATTCGTAAGATAGGGTATAAAACGCTGTAATATTTCTTCCTCATTTAGTTGGAAGTATTCATGATCTTCTTCCAAATAATCACCTATATAGACAATATGTTCTCCAGCAAAGCGCTCGGGTGAAACAAAATTTGTATGTTCTACCAACGCTAGAAAAGGATAACCGACCTTCTTTGGAATATTGAACCAATAGTAACCTTCTTTCGACAGTTGATGTTTTAGAGATAGGATCAAAACGACTGCTCCCATATGCTTCAAGTTTGATAAACCATGTAGATATTCTTTTGGAAGCCCTGGCACCAAATTGATTAATGCTTGTGGCGAAGTAGTAATTAAACAACGCTCATAGAATAATTCTTTATTCGTTGTTGTTATCTTCAATCCTTCTTCTGCGTTATGTGAGAGTTGATTTATCGGATGGGATAAATAAATCTTTCCGCCTAATTCACGAATTTTATTTGCAAATAAATCAGCAAAAGCTTGAAAACCACCTTGAAAAGTACCAAGTTTTGTTGTCCTTGCTTTGATACGTGCCCACATCCAAGCCATATTGACTTGTTTGGCAAATTTCTCACCAAATTTTCCCAACATTAAGGGTTCCCACATGAGTTCATAAACCCTATTTCCCGCCCATTTTCGCATCCACTCATCAACGGTCACTTTTTCCAAAGCTTGCCAATTATTCGTGAGACGGAGAAATAAACCGACCAACCCAAATCGCAGTTTATTGATCCCCCATCCTAAACCGGGAAATAAAATTGCCGCCGGGATAGAATCAAAAGGATAAAATTTCCCTTTATAGTAAACCACTGTATAAGGTCTTTTATAGATCACCTTTTCCATTAATCCCAATTCATCCATCAAGCCTAAAATATGCTTATCGCTGCTAAACCAATGATGGTAGTAATTTTCTACAGACCATTCCCAATGTGGTTCTCTGAAACCTGATGCTAATCCACCTACTTGTTGACTTGTCTCAAATAGATCAACTTGATGACCTGCTTTAATCAAATCATAAGCAGCTGATAAGCCACCGAGTCCTGTACCAATAATCGCGATTTTACTCATCACACCTTACCTTTTTTTCCCAATACTTGAATGTCATCACTCCATCGTATCCCTTCTCGTAATAAATAATATGCCCCGAGGGCGGTAATTGGAACCCATAGGGCAATATGCAAAACAAGGGTATATGCTGCGGCTGTCGCTTTAGGCACACCATACGCCACTAAAACAGCAATACCTGGAGCATCAAAAGTACCTACATATCCAGGAGCAGATGGAATGGTCGTCGCCAAGTTCACTATCCCATTCATCAACATCAGGGCGAAATAGCTGATTTCAAATGGAAACGCATGCATGAGAAACCAGTATTTTAGCGTCTCTAATAACCATATGGCAGATGACGTCAAAAAAACCATCAGCACATCTAATGGCGATCTCAATGACTCTAATCCCCTTATGAATTTTTGAACAAACCCAATGATCGCTTCACGGTATTTTTCGGGGATTATCTTATTGATTAATATTAAAAAGAAACCCTCTACTCTCTCCGGAAACATGGCTGCAATCAAGAATGCTACCAAAGCCCCAAAAAACGCGGCTGTCCCCCATAAAGCAACTGTTTGAATACTCCCAACCACACCTGAATCGGTGGTTAAACTGGCTAGTTCTGGAAGATTGAGGAAAATAAAGGCTAACATCACCACACCATCGAAAACACGTTCAACAATGATCGTTGCGGCAGATGCAGAGATGGGTACTTTCTCATTTCTCTTAAGGATGACTGCACGTAAAGCCTCCCCCGCGCGTGCGGGATATATATTATTGCCCATATACCCAATCGTAACAATCGGGAATAATTCCCGGGTTGATATTTTTTTTACCGGTTTAAGTAAATAATGCCAGCGCCAGGCTCGAACCCAGACGCCAATGAAATAAACGGATACACCTGGCAACAACCACCAGTAATTCGCCTGTTGTAAAGCTTCCCCTAAGTCCTTTATACCAAGTCCTCTTAAGGCAAAATAGAGAAAAAAAATGCTGACCGCTACACCAACCCAGAATTGCCATCTTTTCATAGGCAAATTCTACCATTCAAATTGGAATCAAAAAAGATAGAATTTAATCGCTGCACACAAGCCTAAATTAAATCACTGGAATCATTCAATTTCATAAATATTAGCGCAATCTCGAGTAAAGAATTTAAACTTTGAAGTTTGTGATTAGATTCGCCAAGATGATTAAAATAGGGTAGAATCAACAAACTAATATACTAGTCTTTCCAATCTTACTTTCTTAAAAGGTATGAAAGGTAATGAGTGATAAAGATACTGCACAAAATGTGATCGACTCATATCGTAAGCGCCAAGAATCTGCCAAGCGCGCACCATTGATCATCGGCATCGCTTCCTTGTTCTTAGTTATAGGAGCCGCATTTATCATATTCTGGCTGCTTGGACCAAATCAACTACCAACCATTTCCCTTTTCGCGTCCGCAACACCAACGCCAACCGAAACAGCAACTCCTACCGCTACAGCGACGAATACATCTACACCAACCACTACACCCACTGAAACAGCAACACCCACCATCACGCTTACGCCCACTGCATCCGGTCCATTCATCTATCAAGTGGAAGATGGCGATAGTTTGTGGGGTATTGCAGAAAGATTTAACGTTGATTTAATCGTATTGATCACCATCAACAATCTCGACCCAGCAAATCCGAGCATCAATGTCGGCGATAAGTTAACCATACCCGCTCCGGACACAAAACTTCCGACATCAACAGCGCTGCCAACAGATATTCGCAGAGGAACGAAGATCGAATATCAAGTACAACTTGGCGAAGGTTTAGTCTTTATAGCTGAAAAGTTTAACAGCACTATTGAAGAGATTAAAAAAGAGAATGAAATCGAAAATGAGAATGAGATCTTTGTTGGTCAAGTTTTGATTATTCCGGTTAACCTAGTCACACCTGTTCCAACAGCCACACTAACCGCAACGCTAAGTACACAACTGCCTCAATTCCCCACCTCAACGCCTAATCAATAGTATTATGAGAGTAAACATAGATCGGGTACTTTATTAACCCGATCTATGTTAATAGTCAGGCAAGAATCTAAACATAGTATCTGCGCTTTTGAATTTTTCTCCATATCGATTTTCTCATTTACTCCGAATGGATAGGATTTTCTATATGAGTTAAGAAACCGGATTGATCATAATAGTTAGGCGTTGGTATAATAACTCTATGCAAAATAAAGAAGCAATAGAAAGAACAAAAGAATGGTTGAATTGCCTTAGGAAAAAAGGGTATCGTCTAACTGCTCCAAGAATCGCGGTCGTCGAAATTATGGCTTCCAGTGAATATATCCTTTCTCCAACCGATATCTATAACCTAGCTCGAGAACGTTATCCTAAACTTGGACTAGTGACTGTATATCGAACCATTGAAAAACTTGAAGAATTGGGGCTCCTCCAACGCGTCCATCAGCCTTCTGATTGTCAAGGTTTCATAGCTGCATTTCAAGGACATCAGCATATTTTAATATGCCAAAAATGTGGACTGGTTCAATTCTTTGATGGAGACCATGAAGGGATTACTGATCTAATGAAAGATGTTGAAACCCAAACAGGTTATCAAATCAACGAACATTGGCTGCAATTATTTGGCATCTGTGAAAAATGCAGGCAAAAAGAGCGAATTAAAAACGGGGATAACTAGATTATCGAATATAATCGCTTGCCTCTTCCACCCTCTGTAATATTTCGGCTGCTTCTTCCTCGTCTGCAATATGAACGCGACCATCAGGATCAACATGGGTAGGGATCATTTCATAGCCAATATAGTTGGTTCCACTAAACTTCACCAACAATATGGCTCCCTGTCGATGGTCGCGTAATCCTTGATCAAACACAAAATTGCCTAAACCATAGAAAACAGGGATCTGGTCGATCGTTTGAATAGCTTGAACAACATGAGTATGATTGCCAACAACCAAGTCTGCCCCTTCTCTTACAAGGATTTGAGCTTGTTCGCGCTGGATCCAGTTCGGAATAGTGATATCCTCTGATCCCCAGTGTGGCATGGCGATCACAACATCAGCGCGATTCCGAGCAGCTTCTAAAGCAATTTTGATGTTCTCCTCAGTAAGATGAGCGATTCCCGGATGATCTTCTCCAGCAAATACAGTCTCACTCATCTTGCTGTCACCAAGAGATACTATCCCAAACCGAACTCCTTTAATATCAAAAATGATCGCTTCTAGGGCTGCTTCAAGATCTTCACCAGCGCCGACTGTTTTTATACCAACACGATCTAAATGGAATAGAGTATCAAAAAAGGTATAATCACACCAACTTTTCATCAATCCACAATCTTTAATATGATTAGTAGCAACACTCATCGCATCAAATCCAGCTCTCTGCAATGCATCCGCATTATCTGGGCTGCCCACTAATTGCCATGTTGTCAGACATCCAGTATGCTCAACCTTATCGCTCATAGTTGCGTTGAATGTGCCCACAGCAAGATCCGCTTCATTGATTAAATCAGATACTTCTTCGTAGGGGTAATCTGGATTTCC
>CAZJMV010000165.1:0-7788 GCA_964547225.1 uncultured Anaerolineaceae bacterium
AAACAATATGCAGATAAAATTCTGCAGGAAGGACAGCTTTGGCCTGATCCATTAATTCAATTAAATCCTTCCTTTGAAGCGGGAAAAACAATTCATGAATTAATTGCGGAAGGTCTGCTAGATCCTGAATGTGCAAACATTTTTAGGATCAATAAAGAGACACCTGAGAATAAGATCCTCAAATTGCATAAACATCAAGAAGATGCGCTGCGAGCGGCAGCTATTAGTAAAAATTATGTACTCACCACCGGTACAGGTTCAGGAAAATCATTAGCTTATATCATACCCATTGTTGATCATGTGCTTAGACATGGCAGCGGTAAAGGCATTCAAGCGATCATCGTTTATCCGATGAACGCATTAGCGAACAGTCAATTGAACGAGCTTGAGAAGTTCATCAATCTGGGATATCCCGATCACCGTGGACCGGTACGATTTGCTAGATTTACGGGACAGGAATCAGAAGAAGAGCGCGAGCAAATCCGTCATCATCCCCCGGACATCTTGCTGACCAATTATGTGATGCTTGAATTGATTCTGACAAGACCGGAAGACCGCGTGAGTGTGATCAAATCGGCGCAAGGATTGCCTTATTTTGTCCTCGATGAACTACATACCTATCGCGGCAGACAAGGCGCGGATGTAGCGATGTTGGTACGTCGTTTGCGGGATGCCGTTCGATCGCCGCAGATGCTGTGCATTGGCACTTCTGCTACCTTGGCGAGCGAGGGAACCTATGAGCAGCAGCAAGAGAAGATTGCTGAAGTGGCTACAATTTTTTTCGGAACGCGATTCGATTCCGATCAGATTATTGGGGAAACATTACAACGTGCAACGACTGCCTATTCAGAGGATGACAGCTATTATATAAATAGCCTGAAGAAGCAAATTCAGAGTTGGGATAAAAGCTTTCCTACCGAATACCAGGATTTTATTCAAACCCCTTTAGCTAGCTGGATAGAATCGAACTTTGGCGTTGATCACGAATTCGATAATGGCAGACTTATTCGGGCAATCCCGATTAGCATTACTGGTAAAGATGGTGCAGCACAGAAACTAGCTCAAATGTGTGGAGAACCTCGATCAAAATGTGAAAAGATGATCACGGCTTGTTTAATGGCAGGCTATCAAATTCAAAATCCGGAAACTGAATTCCCGGTATTCGCATTTAGGCTGCATCAATTCATCAGTCCAGGTGAAAATATCTATACTACGATCGAATCTAGCAGCGAGAGATATCTGACGGTCAACAATCAGCAATTTAAACCAGGCGATCGATCCAAGAATCTCTATCCAGTCGTTTTCTGTCGTGAATGTGGTCAGGAATATTATTCGGTGAGGGTGCATAAGAATCAGGAAGATGGCAGTGTGGTCTTCTTACCTAGGGATTACACGGATCTGCTTAAAAATGAAGAGGATAAGCCAGCCTATCTATATTTAAACGAAGAGCATCCCTGGGAAATGGATGAAAATGAGATCATCAATCGAATACCGGATGATTGGTTAGAAGCTGAGCAAGATATAAAAAAGGTAAAGGATGCTCGTAAGAAATCTCTACCCGAGAATATTCACGTAAGTGCAGATGGAGTACAGAACCAAGATGGTATTTCGGTAACCTTGCTCCAAGCTCCTTTTCTCTTTTGTCTGCATTGTGGAGCTGCCTACAGCTTTCGATTGAAAGCCGATTTTACAAAGCTAACGGCTCTTAGTTCAAGCGGTAGAAGTACTTCTACAACCATCCTTAGTCTGGCTGCGATCAGGAAATTAAAACAGGAAGATTATCTGGAAAAGAAAGCGCGCAAGCTGCTCAGCTTCACGGACAATCGACAGGATGCAGCTCTGCAGGCAGGACATTTCAACGATTTTATTGAAACTAGTTTGATCCGCACAGCGCTTTATCAAGCTGTGGTTAAAGCTGGTGAGAATGGCATGCGGCATGATGAACTAACCCAAAAAGTGGATAGCGAATTAAATTTACCTTTCGAGAAATACGCCAGCAATCCAGAGGCGCGCTTTGCAGCTAAACAAGAGACCGAACAAACCTTTCGAGATGTATTGGGCTATCGTCTTTACCGTGATTTAAGGCGCGGCTGGCGGGTGACAGCTCCAAATCTTGAGCAAAGTGGGCTGTTGAAAATAAATTATCTATCGCTGGAAGATATGTGTTCAGCAGAAGATATTTGGGGAGAGAAACATATAGCTCTGGTCAATGCAACGCCGGAAACTAGGCAGAAAATCGCCCAGGTTTTATTAGACACGATGCGTAGAGAATTAGCCCTTCAAGTGGAATATCTTTCTCCAGACAGTCAAGACCGCATCCGTCAGCGCAGTTCACAGCGATTGATTGAACCATGGGCGATTGATGAAAACGAGTACATGGAAAGCGCCAGCATTCTCTTTCCACGCAGCCGAAGGAAAGTGGATGATTCACGGAATGCATTCTTGTCAGCGCGCAGTGGTTTTGGTCTCTATTTAAATAATCCGAGTACGTTTCCGGATCATAATCAGAAACTAAATGTACAGGAACGTGAGCAGATCATCGTACAGATCCTGGAAGCGCTGCGTATTGCTGGGATAGTCGAAATTATAGAGGATGCGAAAGATGAACAGGAAGTGCCAGGTTATCAGATCAAAGCGGCTGCATTGATCTGGATTGCCAGCGACGGAAGCGTACCATTTCATGATCCGCTGCGTATGCCTAACCTGCCGGAAACTGGTGGAACAACGAATGACTTTTTCGTGCGATTTTATCAGACATCTCTCCCAGACTTATATGGTCTAAGGGCGAAAGAACATACCGCTCAAGTTCCTTATGCAGATCGAGAAGCGCGGGAAAAACGTTTCCGAACAGGTGAACTGCCGATCTTATATTGTTCACCAACCATGGAATTGGGAATCGATATTTCTCAATTGAATGTAGTTAATATGCGTAATGTACCGCCAACGCCGGCTAATTATGCGCAGCGATCGGGGAGAGCAGGACGCAGCGGGCAGCCAGCGTTAGTTTTTACCTACTGTGCAAAGGGCAGTCCGCATGATCAATACTTTTTCAAGCGCAAAGCTCGTATGGTTTCTGGCGCAGTCAATCCGCCGCGATTGGATTTAGCCAATCATGATCTTATTCGTGCACATGTACACGCGATCTGGTTAGCGGAAACCAATCTGAAATTGGGTATCTCCTTAAAAGATATTCTTGACTTGAGCGGTGATTCACCCTCATTGGAATTATTGGAACATATCAAAGATGCCTTGTATGAGACAAACAGTAAACAGCGTGCACTGATCCATGCCGAGCAGGTTCTCGATTCGTTAAGAGACAATCTCGAAGAAGCAGATTGGTACAGCGATGATTGGTTGAATAAAGTCTTTGCACAAATCCCGGAGCAGTTTGAGCGCGCCTGTGAACGCTGGCGCAATTTATACCGCGCGGCGTTTAAACAGCGCGAACAGCAAGATGCTATCATACGTGATGCATCGCGATCACACAGAGATCGTGAGCGGGCGAGATCACTCAGACGTGAAGCGGAAAACCAATTGGAGTTGCTGCTGGATACAAATCGGATCATGCAGTCTGATTTCTATATTTACCGCTATTTTGCAAGTGAGGGATTCTTACCCGGATATAACTTCCCGAGACTCCCACTCTCGGCGTATATTCCAGCTCGAAAAGTGAGAACGGAAGAAGGAGAGTATCTTTCCCGTCCGCGCTTCCTGGCGGTTTCTGAATTTGGACCGCGTTCGATCGTTTATCATGAGGGATCAAAATACAGCATCAATCGTGTGATCATGCAGGTGACACGTGAAGAGGAAAGCAGTGAACTGACAACTGAGCGAATCAAGGTCTGTCCACACTGCGGCTATTTACATCCTGTACAGGAGGGAGATGGTCTTGATAAGTGTGAACGCTGTGGAAATATGTTGGCTGGCAGCATCCGATCACTTTTCCGCATGCAGAATGTATCCACTAAGCGTCGCGAGCGCATCAATTCCGATGAAGAGGAACGTCTGCGATTTGGATATGAAATTAAGACCGCGATTCGATTCCAACAGCGCAATCAAGATTTTCTGGTGCAGCGCGCCGAGCTATACGCTGGCGAAGAGATATTAGCAAAACTGACCTATGGCGATGCAGCTACTCTGTGGCGGATCAATCTAGGCTGGCGTCGGCGGAAAAATCAAACACAATACGGCTTTTTGTTAGATATAGAGAAAGGTTACTGGCAGAAAAACGATGAAGACCCCAATGATGCGGATGATCCGATGGACGCTCGCACGCAGCGCGTGATCCCTTATGTGGAAGATCACAAGAACGCGCTGATCTTTGAGCCTACACAACATCTTGAAGCAGAGGTGATGGCTTCCTTAACAGCCGCTCTCAAGAAAGCCATTCAGGTGACCTATCAATTGGAAGATAATGAACTGGCAGCAGAAGCTTTACCAAGTGAAGATGATCGTCGAGCGATCCTTTTCTATGAAGCTTCGGAGGGCGGCGCGGGGGTATTAAGACAATTGGTCAAGGATACGAGCGCAATCCATAAAGTTGCTAACACAGCGTTGGACATCTGCCATTTTGATCCTGCAACAGGTGAAGATTTACAAAAAGCGCCTTTATCGGATGAAATTTGTGAAGCGGCTTGTTATGATTGCTTGATGAGCTACTACAATCAGCGCGATCATCCTATCTTAGACCGGCAGCTGATCCGAGAGTTATTGATCACCTATCGTGATGCAGAAAGCAGAGTCTCTCCGGTTGCGATAGGAAGAGATACCTACTATCAGGAATTACGCCATCTATGTCAATCAGAGTTGGAAGAGAAATGGCTGAACACCGTGCATGAGCGCGGCTATCGACTGCCATCCAAAGCACAGCACTTGATAACGGAATGCAACACAAGACCAGATTTTATTTACGAGCAGGAGCAAGTTGTGATCTATGTTGACGGATATTATCATCTGGATGCAGCACGTCAGCAGCGTGATATCGAAAATACAGCCTGCCTTGAAGACTTAGGCTTTACAGTCCTGAGATTTGGTATCTTGAACGATTGGGAAAGGATTTTTGGTAATCATTCCTATCTATTTGGGAATTGAGGATTAATTAGTTTAAGAATGGAGAATATGAATTATACGATTGGATCGCTCGTAAAAGCACGCGGTAGGGAATGGGTGGTATTGCCTGGGAGTGAACAAGACCTGCTGATCGTGCGACCGCTGGGCGGCATTGATGAGGAAGTGACCGGTATTCATTTGGGTTTGGAAGATGTGCAGCCAGCGCAGTTTGATCTGCCTGATCCCAATAAGGTGGGTGATTACTATTCTGCAGGCTTGCTGCGCGATGCCGTGCGATTGGGCTTTCGCAACAGCGCTGGACCGTTTCGCAGTTTTGCGCGTTTAGCGGTTGAACCACGTCCCTATCAATTGGTGCCGCTGCTGATGGCGCTCAAACTCGAGCCGGTACGATTGTTAATTGCTGACGATGTCGGTATCGGAAAGACAATCGAAGCCGCTTTAATTGCGCGTGAGATGATTGATCGCGGTGAAGTGCAGCGCATGGCAGTCCTCTGTCCACCGCATTTGGCTGAGCAATGGCAGGAGGAATTAGCGAGCAAATTCCATATCCAAGCCGAACTGGTCTTGGCGAGCACGATCTCACGTTTAGAACGCGGCACACGCTTAGACCAATCGATCTTCGACCTGTATCCGTATGTGATCGTCTCAACAGATTTCATCAAATCGGATCGGCGACGAGATGACTTTATCCGCACCTGTCCGGAGCTGGTGATTGTGGATGAAGCGCATACTTGTGCGTACGGCGGCGGTGGTGGTGGGCGCAGTCAGCATCAGCGCCATGAGCTGTTAACCAGGTTGGTGGAAGATAAAAACCGCCATCTGATTTTGGTAACCGCCACCCCGCACAGCGGCAAAGAAGAAGCTTTCCGGTCGTTATTAAGTTTTGTGGATAAGAAATTTGAAGAACTGCCTGAAGACCTGAGCGGAGCGCAGAATGCAGGACAAAGGCGCTGGTTGGCAGAGCATTTTGTACAGCGCCGCAGAGCAGATATCCAAAGCTATCTGGGCGCGGATACGCATTTCCCAAAACGAATAGATGCTGAGATGACCTACAGTCTATCCAGTGATTATAAGAGCTTTTTTGAACGCATCTTGGCGTATGCGCGCGAGAATGTGATCGATGAAAGCGGCGATCGATTTAGGCAGCGGGTACGCTGGTGGTCTGCTTTAGCGCTGCTGCGTTCAGTCGCTTCCAGCCCGGCAGCCGCGGCGGCGACGCTGCGCTCACGCGCCGCAACATTGGAAGCACAGACGGTTGAAAGCGCAGATGAACTTGGGCGCCGGATGGTGCTTGACCTGAGCGATGCTGAATCGATCGAAGGCTTGGATGTGATCCCCGGCAGCGATGACAGCGAACTGGCAGATGGAGATCAGGAGAAAGCGCATGCTCGTTTATTGAGCATGGCACGCGCGGCAGAAAAACTGGCTGGAGAAAAGGATAAAAAATTACAGCAAGCGATTGAGATCGTCAAAGAATTGCTTAAAGATGGCTTCCGCCCGATCATCTTCTGTCGTTTTATTCACACAGCGGAATATGTCGCGCAGCATTTACGGCAGGCTCTACGCTCTGTGGAAGTGGCAGCCGTGACAGGCAATCTACCACCCGCGGAACGCGAAGAGCGCGTCTTGCAGTTAGGCGCGAGTCCTAAGCATGTGTTGGTGGCAACGGATTGTCTCTCTGAAGGGATCAACTTGCAGGATCATTTTGACGCGGTGGTGCACTACGATCTTTCCTGGAACCCAACCCGTCATGAACAAAGAGAAGGACGTGTCGATCGTTTTGGACAGCGTAAGAAAGAAGTGCGTGTGGTTACCTATTACGGCATCGATAATCAGATCGATGGTGTGGTGCTGGATGTGCTTTTGCGAAAACACCGCAGCATCCGCAATTCACTGGGCATCTCTGTACCGGTGCCGATCAACACGGATGAAATCGTGGAAGCGATCTTTGAGGGATTGCTGCTGCGTGAAAGATCAGGCGGCGCGGTCGAGCAGTATTTACCCGGTTTTGAGGAATATATCCGACCGAAGAAAGAAGAACTTTACGAGCAGTGGGAAGCGGCTCAGGAACGCGAGCGCCGATCGCGCACGATGTTCGCCCAAGAAGGCATCAAGGTTGAACAAGTAGCTTCTGAGTTAGAGTCCGCGCGGGCGGCTGTAGGCTTGAATGTAGATGTGCAAGCGTTTGTGCGACAGGCTTTAACGAGCTATCAAGCGGTCGTAGATGGCGACGATCCCATCAAGGTACTGCTGTTAGAAGCACCACGTGCTCTGCGTGATCTGCTGGCAATTAAAAAAGATCACTTTGAAGCCACGTTCAGCCTGCCAGTACAGGATGATCAGATCTACCTGACACGCACGCACCCTTTAGTGGAAAACCTAGCGACTTATGTCCTCGATCAGGCATTGGATGGCGCTGATCAAAGCGCCGCCAAACGCTGCGGCGCGATAAGAACGGGACAGGTGCAGAAACGCACAAACTTGTTGTTGCTGCGTGTGCGCTATCACCTGATCTCCAGGCTGGAAGGTGAGGAAAGAGCGCTCTTGGCGGAGGAGGTGCTTCCCCTCGCATTCAGCGGCGCGCCAGAAAACGCCGAGTGGCTGGATGAGCAGGAAGCTGAGAAATTGGTTACCCTGCTGCCGGATGCCAATATTCACCCGCAGCAAGCCAGCCAATTCATACAACGAGTGGTGGATGGTTTTGAGGCGCTGCGACCG
>CAZJMV010000166.1:0-3484 GCA_964547225.1 uncultured Anaerolineaceae bacterium
CCGGAGCAGAACCTTTCATTTGGCGCTGCCATGGAGCAAATCGGCGTTCCAGCAGTCGGAAAACATGGTTCTCTCGCCGCGGCTGCAATCCTGGCAGACACTTTAGATAGAGCAAAATTCAGAAAAGCAGGTTTCAATGGATTGATGATGCCCGTATTGGAAGATGCAGTTCTAGCGAAACGGGTTGCGGATGGTAATCTCACTATCACAGATCTGCTATTATATTCATCGGTATGTGGTACCGGTTTAGATACGATACCACTTCCTGGAGACATTAGCGAAGAACAGATTGCCGCGCTTTTACTAGATGTTGCATCTTTAGCGCAACGCCTGGATAAACCTCTCACTGCCCGCTTGATGCCTATCCCCGGAAAGAAAGCCGGGGATCCAACAGAGTTTGATTTTTCATATTTCGCCAACAGTCATGTCCTTGGTATAAACGCCTCACCGTTAAGAAATTTTTTCAAAGGCGATGAATCTTTTCTGTTAGAAAGACGTCCACATTCCTAATATTTTTCAATTGGATAGGTAACGTCAAATGACAGATATTGTTTTAGAAGCTCAAGGTCTAACAAAATATTACGGAAAATTAAGGGCAGTCCATAATTTATCACTCGAAGTAAAAAAGGGGGAAGTATTAGGCTTCCTTGGACCAAATGGCGCTGGGAAGACAACCTCTATAAATATGCTATGCGGTCTTTTAAAACCAGACTCCGGACAAATATATCTCAATGAGCATCCTGTTGGAGGTAACAAACTAAAAGACTTCAATCGCGTTGGAGTGTGTCCGCAGGAGATCATTATTTGGGATAAATTAACTTGCTTGGAACAAA
The DNA here is from genome assembly GCA_964547225.1 of uncultured Anaerolineaceae bacterium. Taxonomy (GTDB): domain Bacteria; phylum Chloroflexota; class Anaerolineae; order Anaerolineales; family UBA4823; genus CAZJMV01. The sequence goes on from CAZJMV010000166.1 coordinate 834, forward strand.
TCATCTTCATAGGACGAATGTATGGGCTGGATCCTAAATTAGCCAAACAACAAAGTGCAATATTATTAGAGATGTTAGGGCTGGAAGAGAAAAAAAACGCATACGGTAGAACACTTTCCGGAGGAATGAAACGACGGTTAAATCTGGCGATGGCATTAGTACATGATCCTGGTATAGTCATTCTAGATGAACCCATAGCAGGTCTTGATCCACAAACGCGTATCCAAGTTCGTGAATTTATCCAAAGTCTTGCTGAAGAAAAAACCATTATCCTGACAACACATAATATGGATGAAGCAGATCGATTAGCAGACCGCGTGGCAATTATTGACTATGGGGAGCTGCTTGTCCTTGACACACCCGAAAATCTTAAACAACGTGTTGGCAAAGGGGATGTTTTAGAAATAAATTCTACGCATCACAACGATAGCGAAAAACAATCCATGATCATCGAAAAGCTTGCTTCTCTTTATGAAGAGATAGATTATGAAGTTACCGAGACATCCATCATGATCAGAACGTTAGATGCGGTTAATCGGTTGCCTCTCCTGTTGGAAACCATAAAGACAACTGGGATCCAAATCGGGGAAGTACGTTTGCGCCCAAATACTCTCGAAGATGTTTTTATTCAGCTAACTGGCAGGAGGTTGCGAGAATGAGATTATGGCAGGTGTTTCTAAAAACTTGGCGTGAAATGAGAAGAGATTGGATCATTTTAAGCTTAACGCTTGCATTTGCGCCTTTTTTTGTTTTCCTTTATTGGTTATTCACCTATGGAGGATCAACCTCGTATCAGATCCTGGTACTCAATAATGATCATGGTTTTGAACAATCTGATGGAACCACTTGGATCGCTGGAGAAAAAATCCGTGAAGCCATTAACAGCATTACTTATCCCGATGGAAAACCTCTCTTAAAGGCAATTATTGTGGATTCATTTGAGCAAATTGAAACAAGATTGCAAAATCGGAATGCTTCTGCCTATCTTATCATTCCAGAGGATTTTTCTAAAACCATAACAACTCTGCGGGAAGGAGATCGATCAGTACACACAAAAATCATCTTTGGTGGTGATCTGACAAACCCCTATTATATGATTGCTGCTAATCTTGCCATCACAGCAATCGATACTTTTGTTCAGCGAGAGACTGCTCAAAAGATGTTCATCGAATATATCGAAGAACCTTTGGGCACTTCCGGCGCGCGCACAGAATTCGAAAATTATGTCCCAGGAATGCTGATCTTTGCTGTTATTCTATTGATCTTTCTAGCATCCATGACCGTCGCTAAGGAAATTGAGGCGGGGACTTTACTCAGATTAAAGATCACGCCAATGACCTCTTTTGACTTCTTGGGTGGGATAACCATTGCTTTAGTTCTCATCGGTATAATTGCGATCCTTCTTTCATTTCTCACCGCAATTTTGCTGGGCTTTCATAGTCAAGGACCTCTCTGGGTAGCCATCGTCATAGGTGCGATAACCAGCCTATCTATCATTGGAACTGGATTGATTGTGGCTTGTTTTTCAAATTCTGTTAGTCAAGCTTTTGTAATCGCAAATTTTCCGCTCGGTTTATATATGTTCTTCTCTGGCGCCATCTTTCCAATTCCAAAAGTTGAAATATTTACGATCGGTGAACGCGCAATCGGTTTATATGATATTCTTCCGCCTACACATGCCGTGATAGCATTGAACAAGGTCCTCACATTGGGAGCCGGGTTCTATGAGATTCAATATGAGTTAACTGCTTTGCTACTCTTATCCTTCATCTATTTTGGAATAGGCGTTGGGTTATTTCAACATAATCACTTATCGAAATAGCCTTGTATTCTTTTCACTAACAAAGATACGGTCTCAAGAACTTACCTGTATAGGATTCGTTCGTCGCGCAGATTTGTTCGGGGGTACCCATAGCGATAATATATCCACCCTGATCACCTCCTTCAGGTCCTAAATCAATTAAATGATCAGCTACTTTGATAATGTCCAGATTATGTTCGATGATAAGGACGGTATTACCTGCATCCACAAGCCTTTGAAGTACCTCGATCAGTTTGTGAACATCAGCGGCATGTAACCCTACCGAAGGTTCATCTAGAACGTAAATTGTTTTACCCGTTGATCGCTTGGAAAGTTCGCGTGCCAATTTAACTCGCTGCGCTTCTCCACCCGATAGCGTTGGGGCTGGCTGTCCAATTCGAATATAGCCAAGCCCAACCTCATAGAGGGTCTGTAAACGATTGACCATCGATGGAAATGCTGAAAAAACCTCTAATCCCTTTTCAACCGTTAAATCGAGCACATCGGCAATACTCAAATCTTTGAATCTGACCTGGAGCGTCTCGCGATTGAAACGAGCGCCATGACACACATCACAAGGAACGTAAACATCAGGCAAGAACTGCATCTCAATACGAAGCTGTCCTTGTCCTTGACAAGCTTCACAACGTCCACCATGCACATTAAAAGAGAAGCGCCCTGGTTTATAACCACGAATTTTGCTTTCAGGTAACTCCGAAAACAGAGAGCGGATATGATCAAACAACCCAGTATAAGTGCCTGGATTGGAGCGCGGTGTCCGACCAATAGGTGATTGATCAATATTGATGATTTTGTCCAATTGTTCAACACCCTCAATACGATCATGTTT
>CAZJMV010000167.1:0-5382 GCA_964547225.1 uncultured Anaerolineaceae bacterium
ACTGCCATTCACTCAAGTTCAAATCACATGAATTTGAGGAGGGATAAGTATTTCCACGAAAATCTCCATCAACAAAATCAAGGACCGGGTCGACCCGCGCTCCTTTCAAAGAGGGCAAGCTTATTCCAACAGGATGCGATCATAGGTCTTCGCCAGGAAAACAAAAGACTACCCGCTTTACAGAACGAACTGAACAAAGCTGGTTTTTAAGCCCCTAAATATCCGTCGTGTACGATCAGCGTTTTTTTTATTACCGCCGCATGGTCATATTCGAGAATGGACTCACCACATTAGAAAGTAGAATGGGAAAAGTTTTATTAACAAACCATCAGCGATATATAAAACTTTTATACAAAAGCTGTGCGATAGATTGACGCCGATTTCCGGCTATGCTAAGATGAATGTAGTAGAAAGTTCTTATTGGTAGTGTAAGGAGGTAAATCATGAAAGCAAGTATTCATTTAGGAAAAATCTGGAATATCCCGATTGGTCTGCACACCAGTTGGTTTATTATCTTTGCGCTGATCACATTCTCGTTGGGGACGGGTTATTTTCCGGTCGAATATCCCCAGTTAAACGCCTTCAGCAGCGTTATGCTGGCGGTTTCGACGAGCATTTTATTCTTTGGATCGGTGCTGGCGCATGAATTGGGGCACTCGTTCGTGGCGCTGCGCAATAAAATTCCAGTTAAAGGTATCACCCTGTTTGTATTCGGCGGCGTGGCGCAGATCGAAAAGGAACCCAACTCGGCTGGCGCGGAATTTCGCATCGCAATCGCTGGTCCGATCGTCAGTTTAGCCTTAGCAGCCGGTTTCTTCGGGCTGGGGAACTACTGGAAAGATTTCATCATGATCAGCGCGCCCAGCATTTACCTGGCGCGCATTAATCTCATCCTGGCATTGTTCAACTTGATCCCAGGCTTCCCCTTGGATGGCGGCAGGGTCTTTCGTGCGATCCTATGGCGCATCATGAACAACTTCGAAAAAGCGACCCGTTGGGCTTCCGCCAGCGGTCAATTGGTCGCCTTTGGCTTTATCGGCATGGGCATCTACTCGATGTTTAACGGCGATATATCCAACGGTCTCTGGCTGGTCTTTATTGGATGGTTCTTGCAGAGCGCGGCGGCTTCGACCACACAGCAGCTCAAAATCAAGAACAAACTGCAAGGAATCACCGTAGCAGACGCCATGTCACGTGATTGTGTCGAGGTGCATGGTTTGAGCACCCTGAATCAATTAGTGCACGACTATGTGCTCAAAGGCGGGCAGCACTGCTTCTTCATCCGAGGCTTCGATGGTGAAATCAGCGGTATGCTCACCCTGCAAGAGATCACCCATGTACCGCAGCTCAAATGGCGTTATATGACTGCGCAACAGGTGATGACGCCGATCGAACGCACCATGCAGATCGAAGCGGACACAGAGCTGCTCGAAGCGCTGCAGATGATGGAAGCCGCGGATATCAACGAAGCGCCCGTCGTGCAGCATGACAACCCAATCGGTCTGCTCAGCAAGGATCAGGTCTTGCGCTACTTGCAATTACGCACAAGATTAGGACTATAGGCACTCCAATTAAAAATGTGGTAAAGTATAGCGAAACGAATCACAGCTTAAAAAATTCGAGGTAGCTATACATGACACCTTTTCTTCAGCTAACCATCGCCCTAGCGATCATCATCGCGGCTGCAAAAGCAGGCGGTTATTTGAGCTACCGCTTGGGACAACCATCCGTATTGGGAGAATTGATCGTAGGTATCCTTTTGGGTCCTTCGATCATTAATTTATTTCACTTACCTTTCTTTACCTATGAACACTTACCGGAAACGATCCGTGAGTTAGCCGAGTTTGGCGTGCTCTTTCTGATGTTTATTGCGGGTCTGGAACTGCATCTCTCAGACCTAGCCAAGTCGAGAAAAATTGCCGCGCTGGCAGGTACCCTAGGTGTCCTGGCTCCCTTAGGATTGGGAATTGGGTTGGGTTTATTAGTCTCGATGGATATACCTGAAGCGACCTTTCTAGGGCTGGTATTAGCGGCGACTAGCGTAAGCATTTCCGCACAGACGCTTATGGAATTGAAAGCGCTCAACAGCCGCGTCGGGATCAGTTTGCTTGGGGCAGCGGTTTTTGATGACATCCTAGTTGTACTGGGATTATCGATCTTCTCAGCGCTCGTGATTTCAGAGGCAGACGTCGGCATCCTGAGAATCTTGCTGATCGCGCTGCAGATGCTGCTCTACCTAGGAATTGCGACCGCACTGGGCTATTGGCTGATCCCCAAGCTGGCGCAAAAGATCTATAACCAACCCATCTCTCAGGGGCTGATCTCCTTCACAATAGTGACAATGTTGTTATATGCTTATGCCGCGGAGGCGTTGGGCGGTATGGCAGCCATCACCGGCGCCTTCCTGGCTGGTCTACTTTTCGCGCAAAGCTCGCTGAAGGAAAGGATCGAACGCGGTATTTCCCCGATCGCCTATGGGCTCTTTGTACCGATCTTCTTTATCAATGTTGGCTTGACAACCAACGTACGTGAACTCGTCGGGGCTACCTTTTGGCTGTTTGTAATCATGACCGTGATTGCAATTATCGGGAAAGTGATCGGCGCTGGAGCTGGCGCTTTGATAGGTAAAATGAATTCACGGGAAGCGCTACAGATGGGAATCGGGATGATGTCACGCGGCGAGGTTGGTTTGATCGTAGCTGCGGTTGGCGTTGCAGAAGGCGTACTGCCACAAGACACTTTTTCCGCTGTGGTTGGGGTGGTCATCATCACCACCCTGTTAACACCACCTGCATTGCGAGCATCTTTCCAAAAGCCTAAAAAACCTTTCGAGAATCCAGGGCGGGGCGAACCCGCTACAGAAGGAGAATTGTAATGAACTTCCTAGTTGTACTAATCATTGATGATCCTGACGATTGCCCTTGCATTCTCGATGCATGGGAAGAAATTGGCATCACAGGCATCACGATCCTGGAAAGCACCGGGCTTGGTCGCATTCGCAAAGCCTTATTGAGGGATGATTATTCCATCATGCCCAGCTTAAGAGATATTCTATCCACACGCGAAGTGCCTCATCGTACGCTTTTCTCAGTAGTCGATTCACAAGAGAAAGTCGATAGAATGGTGGCAGAGGCAAAGAAAACGCTTGGTGATTTAAATGCCCCCAACACTGGCTTCCTATTTGTTGTGCCGGTGTTGGAATCATATGGCTTGGGAAAAACCCCTGATTAGAGATATCGGTTTGACTCGGCGTAAGAGGAGATCAATCCCGCACACCTTCATTGACGTAGCGCATCAATTCGGTAACACTGAGATCATGAATTCCGAGGCGCTTCAAAGTGCGTCCGCGTCGCCAGTAGTCGGTGCTGTGCACGATGCAAGCAAGGCGGATAATACTATCCATACCGCGCACTGAAACGCCGTAACGATCGGCGAAAGAGGCAATCGGAACCAAACTCATGGGCACATCTTCAAAAATATAACGATGCTTGAGGGTGCGCGGCGCTTTGATGCCGTAATAACCGGGTTGGTTTTGAATGGCTTCGTGCAGGTCTTCTCCCTGTGTATCATAAGCCAGCTTAATCCACTCTTGAGCTGTACGAGCGCGAATGCCCAGCGAAGAAGCCACCGTGACGCGTTCCCGATCGAGCACCTCGAGCAGACGCGCCACACCCGGAGTGACGCCATCAATATAGAATTGGAAATCCCCATGGGTCGATTCGATCCAACCTGCATTCAACAAGGTTAGCGCAGGGTGGAAGATGGCGCCCATATTGTTCAAGCCGGTGTTGAGCACATTGCCGCCATCAATAAATTGGGGGTAAGCTGGTTCGATCGCATCCAAGACTTCTTGTGTGCGCGTCGCAGGCAGAGCAGCCAAAGGCACCGCTTCTTTGATGCGGAAAATGCGCGCTTGTGCTGGTCCATCTGATCGCGCTGCATAGATGAATGTCTCCGCCTCTGAAACGATGATATCCGCTGCGCAATTATTTTTCCGAAGAACCTGATCAAACTCAATCGCGCCGCAAGTACGTCCAGGATGAAGGATCACAATCTGTCCATCCTGCAAGTAGGGCGCGGCTGCTTTGGCAATAGAGGCATGTGCCGAAGAGGGCACCACAATCATGATCACGTGCGCGTCTTTGAGAGCAACCTCTATGTCGGAGGTCGCCAGCTTGATTTTCGCAAAGCCACGCGGCCCCCCTTCATAACTATCCATTTCAATTCCTCTACGCGCTTGAATAACTTGGATATGCTCTGCTGTGCGGTTATACAGTGTGACTTCTGCACCCATGAGGGATAAATGTGCAGCCATGGTTTTACCGCCATGACCAGCGCCAATGATTGTATATCGAGAGGGTGAATTCATTAGACCTCCTTTTTTGAATTGAATCTATGAAAATTAGTTAACCATCAGTTGATAAAACTGATTGACTTTTCCCATGAACGTGTAAACCGATCCATGTCGATCGTATGACCCGCATATCTATGCAATAAACCAAATCATCGCCAGAAATGAAATACTGGATCAGCTTTCCAGTTGGGTTGGTTTACGTAGTCGTCATACCAAATGAGAAACTGCCTGCTTTTATTATATCAAAAGATCAACACAGCAGGCAGTTCTCTGACGATCAATTCATTAAAGGAGAATGTGGAAAAAAGAATTTACATAAATTTCTCTGGTACTTTGGGTAATTGATCGATAGCCGCTTTGATCTCCGCTTCGGGATGGGCATAATCTTGAAGCTTGCCGCCAAAATAAGCCTCATAGGAATACATATCAAAGTAACCATGACCGGAGAAATTGAAGAGAATGATGCGTTCTTCACCCTTCTGTTTGGCATCCAGCGCTTCATCGATCGTAGCGCGGATGGCATGAGCAGTCTCAGGAGCAGGGATGATCCCTTCCGCATTCGCGAAGGTAATCGCGGCCTCGAAGGTAGCTAACTGAGGCTCGGAGATTGCTTCAATATAACCGGCTTTAACAAGCGCGCTGATGCTGGGCGCCATACCGTGATAACGTAACCCGCCAGCATGGATCGGCGGCGGCATGAAGATATGACCCAAGGTAAACATCTTAACAATCGGCGCCATATGAGCCGTGTCCCCATAATCAAAGGTGTACAGTCCCTTGGTGATCGTAGGCGTCGCGGTTGGTTCGACCGCCAAAAAACGGGTCTGCTTACCATCCAAGAGATTGTGACGCAGGAAAGGATACGCAATACCAGCAAAGTTTGAACCGCCGCCCACACAACCAATCACCACATCCGGATATTCCCCCGCCAAATCCATTTGCTTGATGGCTTCCTCGCCGATCACCGATTGGTGCATAAGAACATGATTCAGCACCGAACCCAGGCTATATTTCTTAGCGCCATTCGA
>CAZJMV010000168.1:0-4813 GCA_964547225.1 uncultured Anaerolineaceae bacterium
AGATTGGAAAGATCATGATTGGTAATCGGTATTTTTGATCAATATGGGCATAATTGTATCACTCACAACATGACAACTTAAGATTATCCTTTGGTGGTTATAATAGGAACAGTAGAAAACGATACTTTAAACAGAAATAGCTCTATGTTAGATTAAACGGAGAAAAAGAAAGTATGAAACCTTTTGATATTTTAGTAATTGGAAGCCTTAATATGGATCTTGTCACCCGTACGCCCTATCTACCAAAGCCAGGAGAGACGATCCATGGGCATCAGTTCAAAATGGTTCCGGGAGGCAAAGGTGCCAATCAAGCCGCAGCGATTGCAAAGTTGGGTGGAAATGTTGCGATGTTGGGTAAGGTTGGGGAGGATGCTTTTGGAGAGAATGTGCTCGCCAGTTTGCAATCCGCCAATGTTGACATTAGCTCTGTTTTGGTAGATCCTGATGTAACTACTGGTATTGCTACCATCTTGGTGGATGATCATGGGGAAAATTCGATTGTCGTCACAGCCGGTGCAAACCATGCTTTTTCGATAGGAGATATTGAGCAGAAAAGTAATCTTTTTCAACATGCGAAATATCTTGTCATGCAGCTTGAAATTCCACTGGATGTTGTTTATTATTCGATCCAAGAGGCTAAGAAAAATGATCTCAAGGTGGTGTTAAACACGGCGCCCGCTTATCGAGAAGCGGAGGCTTTTATTGATCAGGTGGATTACTTATTGCTCAATGAAACCGAAGCTCAGGTTTATACAGATCGCGATGTTCAGATTGAGTCAGATGCTGAAGAAGCTGTATCAGATCTTCTGCGTAGGGGTGTGCCTGTCGTGATTTTAACGGTGGGTGCACGCGGTGCTTTGCTAGGATTGCAAGACCAGATCATCCGTATACCGACTTACGAGGTGGAAGTTGTCGATACAACCGCCGCGGGGGATGCCTTCACTGGTGGTTTTACGGTTGCTTTGACCCAAGGCGCTTCTCTTGAAAAAGCGGTTCGATATGCCAATGCGGTTGGAGCCTTGACCGTTACTCGTCTAGGCGCGCAATCCTCACTACCTTTGGCTGCTGAAGTAGAGGCATTTTTAACTGATAAATCATAAGCAGCTTATTATTTGTCTGTATCAGTACAAGAAAATACGATTAGATCATTCGACCAGACCATTAATCCTTTGTGTTTCACTGATGAACTTTTCTGTGTCGGCATCAATTGTCCTGCATGCGCCTTTTCGGTCAATACGCGTGATGATTTTTCCTTCCGCAAAGCGATTGTTCTTTAATTGCGGGGCATCTAAAATACCGCGTTTCACCGCCTCAGCTAATATATGCGCATTGGTCAATGGGTCAGTTTCATTACCATTCGATAGTCTTTTGATCGCAGATAGGATCACTTGAGCATCTTGGATCAATTCTTCCTTTCTAGCTTGGATGACTGGGTCGATGGTCATATTCGCTTGACCAGCCAGGGCATTTTGGATTGCTCTCTGCGCCATCTGACTAGCTTCAATGATATCCTGTGCCGTGGCTGCATGATGCGCTTCGGTATGACCGACAATATGAATAATATGCGGTTTGAGCGCCATTTGAACGTATATACTAGCTGCTAGATGGGCGCGTGCAGCATTCTCTTCTAGGGGATAGCTCAATAATCCGGTACGTGTTTGTCGATAAATGCGGAAGTCCTGGCTTTCCAGTGGCGCGATCATGTCCAGGATAGCAAGCATTTTTGCTAAATCCATCGTGTCCGATAATTCAGCTGGGCTGTTGAACATGAGTTGGGCGATATAATTCTTCACCCCAAAAGCACGCGCATTATAGGCTGAAAGATAGGCGGATACCACAAATATACTATCTGGCGCATCCCGCATACCCCAATGATGGGGTTCATTCAATTCGACAGGGATATTCCTCTCACCATACCATTTCATCACATGCTGATGTTCTCGGATCGAACCTTCTAAATCCCAGGGCCCACGTCCATCCATCTGATTGAACCAGAAGAGCGGGATCGCACACCAGGCGATATGAATTGTGTTGATATACATCTCAGCCAATGCAATAAAATCATCGGTTCCAGAATAGGTGCGCATTAATGGGAAGTTACCTCGCCGACTGGCAGCGTAAAGGGCGCGATAGTCATCGGCGCTGCGTACAGGTACCCCTCCAGCGCCATACCGGCGTGGGTTTTGTCGTTCAGGATGAAAGAAATTCGCTTGGGCATCTTGATCAACACCCAGGGATATCACATCTATGGCGCGCGCTTCAGCGATTTGCTCAATCCCTAGGATCGAATCCTCAATCGTTGGTAATCCGAAATGATGGCGTAATAAAGGGAATGGGCTTTTCCAGGCAATGCGTTCGATCATTGTTTGTGGAAAATCCGATTCTTGGAGGATTCCAGCAGGTTGTCCTTTTAAATAACCCAGGACTGTTTCTGCTGCTTCACCACCAGAGTAAACCTTTTCAAAGAAACCCATTGCCTCGGCGCGTTCGGAGACTGGGGGAGTACCAGCGAATGCGAATCGTACCCCTGTTTCGTGTAATTCATCAGCCGCTTCAGCGAATTCTGCCAATAATCGTTCACCAGTCTCGGGTGTCAAGCGATAGGATACCGCTACTAAATCCGCTTTTTCTTGAATAGCAGCTTGGAGTACTTTTTCTATTGGAACGGCTGGACCGAGGAAAACGGTTCGCCAGCCAGCCATTTCAGCTAGGCGTAAAAATCGATTTATGCCTGCGACATGCACGCATTCACCGAGCGCTGCAGCTACAACTGTCTTTCTGATTTCATTTTTCTTGTCTTCCATAGAATCACTCCCTTTGGGTTCGAATTTTGTATTTTTATCAAGTCATTTCAAACCGATCATATTGATTATTACAAGTCAATTGGTGTTTCGTAATTTACGGATAGGTTGATTTTCCGGGTTGAGGTAGAAACTTTTCGATGATCAACTCAACCAAACCAATATAATCATTAAGATTGAATTGCAGGACTTCTGTATCAAGCTTGCAATCTGTTGCAATCGCAACTAACTGTTCTGCTTGACTGATCAGTTCTATGCCATGATCTTTACGGATCACTTCAATAGCTGGTTTATGAGCGCTTTTGTAGCCATCCGTGAATATGATATCTACATCGTCCATCCTTGCAGCGATTTTTTCGATGGTCATCTTCTCTTCAAGCGTTCTAATGGAGGCGATTTTATCAGGGGCAACAATCACAATATGATCACTTCCTGCTTGAGCATGTCTCCAGGTGTCCTTCCCAGGATGATCAATTTCAAATCCTGGATGAGCGTGGTGTTTAATCGTTCCGATCCGGTAACCACGCTTTTTCATCTCTCGAACTAAATTTTCAAGAAGGGTGGTTTTCCCGCTGCCGGATTTGCCGATAATGGAAAGGATGGGTATGTTCATCATGGTATCTAAATTATAAATGCAAAGATATCGATAAAACAAGAAGCCGCCTTATTTAGCGGCTCCTTGCAGCGCTGCGGTTCCCTATAGTCTTGCGAGGAGGGTTACCGCAGCGCTTTGTATACTACTATTACTATCAGACATCTGGCAACACCTCCTCTTCTAAGGATAGCGAAAGGAAGTTCGACCAATGATCAATCATTAGTCATAAAATCTAGATTTCAGTATCACATAAGACATTTTTCCTGTCAATCCCGTAGCATAATAATTAATCATCGTCTAAGGATAGTTATTGTTTAATAACATATTTATTGCTCAGATTGTGTGAGAACCCAGTCAATACCGTGCCATTCCATGATAGGTTCGGTTGATTTTACGAGGTTCATTCCAGCATTAGCAAATTTTTGGAAAGCTTCGTTAGCTGGTTCGGTATAATCAGCGCCTGGTATGACTACGGGAGAAGTACAATCTTCCAATAAGAATACTTTTCTGACAAGATTTTCATCGTGGAGTAAAACATCGTTCAATAGATCATCAATTGTCCAAGCGACACAATGACTTTTCGCTTGTCCAGCGATGATCACCATGTCGAACTCTTTCAATTTCGTCATGAATTTTTCACTCTTTTGACAGATTTGATCACCATCAGGTCCTGTAAGAACTTCAGGTCCTATCGCGGAATAATGTTCAGTGAGTGGGTTATTGCCTTTAATAGTCATATCTACCTGACTATCTCGAGCAACTGTATGAAAGTATAGCGCTTCGTCTACCGATGAAACCAAGGCATGTCCTATACTCCCGATAATGGCATGATAAGGCCAGACCATGAGTTCATATTTTTGCTTTTCTTTTAACCTCTTGGTATAGTGTAACAAATGGCGCTGTCCATAATCTGCATCAATGCCTATGCTTCTTGCAATCTTGTCATTGAACTTCCATCTTCCATCTCGAACATCCTCGTAAGATACCAATGTAGCCGGTTGAGGATGATTCCCATCTTCATCGACTAAAAAAATGGGATGGAAAATCTGCATCGCGGTATGGGTATCCAATGTGGCGGTAATTTGTGTTATCGAGCCAAGATTTCGATAGATGAATTCAACTAATCGTTGGTTGTCTTCGACCGCTGCGTTTCCTGTTGACCCAGCTACAAAGAGTTCAAATCCGGGGATGCAGAATGTATTTTGGATATCGATTGCAATTAGAGCGATCTTCAGTTTGTCTGCGATGGCTTGTTGGACGCCATATTTCTCTGCCCATTCGATGGCTTCACTTTCTCGTTGTGCATAAGGCACTCTCCAAACTTCACTGACCATATCTTTATCATAATGGTGAGGAAGCGGTAATTCTTTTTCAATTTGATATTTCATATTTGATCCTATTCTCTGAACGAATTATT
>CAZJMV010000169.1:0-10864 GCA_964547225.1 uncultured Anaerolineaceae bacterium
CAATGGATGTCACCCAACGTCGCCAAATTGAACGCGAACTACGTCAATATCGTGAGTTTCAAGAGAGTATTTTCGCTGGGATTTCGTTGGCTATTTTTATTCTCGATGTCGACATACAGGGTGAATTACGCTATGCTAGTCTCAACCCCGCCATGGAAGAAGCAACCGGTCTGAAATCAGAAAAGGTCAAGGGCAAGACCATCATGGAACTTGTCCCAGAGCACCTCGATGCAAAGACAGCCATTCGGTTCAAAGCCAACAACCAACGCTGTTATCAATCCGGAAGGACGATTTCTTTTGAAGATCAATCATCTGATGGAGGTGAACCTGTTTTTTGGCTAACGCGTTTGACCCCACTGTTCAATGAGCAAGGCGAAATCTACCGCATTGTCGGCACAGCGCTAAATATCACCGAGCGCAAGCAAATGGAGCAAAAGATCAAGCAGGCGCGTGATGAATTGGAGCAACGCGTTGCAGAGCGTACGCGCGAATTGGTCGCCAGCGAGGAGCGCTTCAGCCTGCTCTTCAAGCACCATCATGCTATGATGATGCTGGTCGAGCCAATATCGGGAAAGATCGTGGATGCCAACCCTGCGGCTATAGAGTTCTATGGCTATACAGTTGAAGAGCTTAGTCAAATGACGATTTTTGATTTCAATAAAGTGGGTACTGACGAAATTGTCTTGATTCAACAAATGATCAAAGACGCAGAAGTTAATTCTTATGAGATCGCACACTTCCGTTCCTCGGGCGAAGAACGTATCGTAGAAGTGCATGCTTCACAGATCCTTTTTCAAGAGCAAGTATTATACTTCCTGATCATCCATGATATCACCGAGCGCAAGTATACCGAGCAAGCTTTATTGGAGAGCGAAGCGCGCTTTCGTCAAGCGGTACAGGTTTCGCCATATCCGATCATGATCTTCGCCGAAGATGGCGAGGTGATCATGCTCAATCAGAGCTGGGTGGAGATAAGCGGTTATTCGCACGCTGAGATATCCACCATTCACGATTGGGCACGTCTGGCATATAGGGATACAAACAAGGCTTGGCAAGTAGAACAAGACTCATATCGCATCCTGGAGGGAGGGCTGCAGCAAACATCGGGTGAATTTGAAATTACAACCAAATACGGTGACACGCGAATCTGGGATTTCAGCAACGCATCCCTAGGAACCATGTTAGATGGACGAATTATGGTGATCAGTATTGCCGATGATGTCACTGATCGAGTCGAGAATGAGCGCAAATTAGCGCAGTTCGCCGGAAAATTAGAACAATCGAATAAAGATCTGAAGCAGTTTGCTTATATCGTCTCGCATGACTTGCAGGAGCCATTGCGAATGGTGCATAGTTACTTACAACTTTTGGAGAAAAATTATTCCGATCAGTTAGATCAAGATGCGCATGAATTTATCGACTTCGCCGTGGATGGCGCTAAACATATGCACAACTTGATCAATGGTCTTTTGGATTACTCGCGCGTTGGCACCCATGGCAAACCGCTGATCAAGACTGATATGAATGCAGTCCTCGATAAAACGCTGCGCATCCTAGATCAACGCATCCTAGAAACAAATACACAGATCACATACGAAAGCTTACCCGAAGTGATTGGTGATCAAGTCCAACTGGCGCAATTATTCCAGAACCTGATCAGTAATGCCATCAAATTCTGTGACAAGGAAACCCCGCACGTAAATATCAGCGTCAAACAAGTCGACGATGGCTGGCAATTCTGTGTCGCTGATAACGGACTGGGATTTGAGGCAAGTTCTCAGGATCGTATCTTTGTCATTTTCCAACGCCTTCATACTCAGGAAGAATATCCTGGCACCGGCATCGGTCTGGCGGTCTGTAAGCGTATCGTCGAACGACACGGCGGCAAGATCTGGGTAGAATCACAACCCGGCAAAGGCTCACAATTTTACTTTACCTTGCCAGTCGTCTCGGTTGCAGAATTTGAATCGGAAAGTTAGTTCGTGATTGAGGTAATTGAATGAAATTGGTCAATAAGATCCTAATGACATTTCTATTCATCGCCCTTGTCCCCTTAGCGATCATAAGCTATTTTTCATATCAGCAAGGAAGAAATATTATTTTGAACGAAATTACCAACACGCTGGTTGTGATCACAGAGCTCAAGCATTCCGAATTGGAAAGCTGGGTAGAAGGGAACCTGCATTTCCTGACCAGCATTGCTCAAAATCCATTGGTCATCATCTACAGTGGAATTATAATCGATGAGTCGGCAAATCAAATCGCACGTGAATTTGTCTATAATCACCTGCTCGAGTACCATTTCAACCCCAACCTGCGCACGAATGATGCTTTGGATGCGCTCTCGCTTCTGAATCCTGAAAGTGGCGAGATCTTGGTTTCAACCTCCCCAATGCTTGAAGGGCTGATCAATGATGACAAAGCATTCTTGCAAGATGCAAGCAACCAAGCTGTGATGCAATACCCAAGCCACAGCGCTGAGTTTGATCAAATAACTATGCATATTGGCGTCCCCGTCCAGGATGCAGACGGAAACACCATTGCGATCCTAGCAGCGCATCTCAATCTGGATCAATTGACCGATATCCTACTGCAGCGAACACAAGTATTACCGTCCGAGGAGACCTATCTGGTTGATCAAAACCGTCTTTTTATCACCGAAAGTCGCTTTTCTACTGATTCAATGATAAATAAAACGGTTGATACACAAGCTGTTAAGGATTGTCTCTCTGGGCTGAGCGGTGATGGTATTTATCATGATTACCGCGATATTGAAGTGATTGGGGTTTTCCATTGGATACCAGAATTCGAACTTTGCATGATCTCTGAGGTGAACTACGAAGAAGTCTTGGCGCCTATCAAAGCTTTAGGAGCTCAAATCCTCAGCATCAGTGTCCTGATCCTATCCGTTGTGGTCCTGGTGGCGATCCTGTTTTCACGCACAATGACGCGACCGCTACGTAAATTGGTGCAAGCGACTGAGAATATTGCGCAAGGCGAATTGGAGACAGAGATCGAGATCAAGACGAAGGATGAAATCGGGGCGCTGGCAAGCTCCTTCAATCGAATGTCCACACATCTCCAGCAAGCTCATCAGGAAACCCAACGCGGTCAGAGCGTCCTCTTATCGCTTAGCGAAGGCGCTCAACGGATTCAACTTGCGAAAACACCGCAAGAGATCTATCGAAGAGTTGGGCAGGAGAGCGAAAGGCTCAATTTCCAATCCATGATCTTCGTTTATGATCCAGAGTTCAAAACCATCAAGGTTGATCATGTGCACTTCAATCCGGGTGTCCTCAAACGGTTAGAGCAGACACTTGGATTAAAGTTGGATCAATTGCAATTACCGCTCGATCAGGATGATATATTCGAGAAAGTCAATAACGAAAATCAAGCTCGTATCGTTGATTCTGTCCATCCCTATTTGAAAGGACTGCTTCCCAAAGACTTTCATGATGAATTAGATCAAATATTCCAATCGTTAGAACTCCAACAAGCCATGCTGGCGCCTTTGATGGTCAATCAGAAACCGTATGGTTATCTACTATTCTTAGGCGCTGAAATACATCAGAATGATCTACCTGCCGTAACTATTTTCGCCAATCAGCTTTGTGTGGCGTTAGAAAATTCGCTCTTGATGCAGTCGCTTAGCGAAAGCGAAGAGTATTTCCGATCGTTGATTGGGAATGTCAATGATATTATTGCGATCTTGGACCTGCAAGGAACACTACGGTATATAAGTCCTTCGATCACAACCGTGCTTGGCTATCAACAGGATGAAAAGCTTGGAGAGATCGTTTTCGATATGGTGCATCCCGATGATATGCAGGTTGTGGTCGATTCATTCTTTCATATTGTGCAGTATCCGCTCGAATCGAGCGAGGTTCAATTTCGCTTCCAAAGAAAAGATGGGAGTTGGTGCTTTCTAGATGGGATCGGAAAAGTTGCTCAAAGCAGCCAAAAGCAACCGATTGTGATCGTCACCCTTCGAGATCAAACTGAAAAACGGGCTGTGCAAATGGAAATGGAAGCGCAGCGCGTCTTTCTAGAAAATATCTATCGCGGCGTGGAGCTGGCGATCTTCATTGTCGATGTTGATCCTACCGGAGAGATTCGTTTTGCCGGAGTGAACCCGCGCCATGAGCGTTTGTCTGGACTAAAATCGGATGTCCTCCAGGGAAAAACACCCGAAGATCTTGTGCCAGAATATCTAACCTCGCAGAGCGCTGCCGAGATCCGTAAGAATTACGAATCTGCAATCGAAAGTGGGCAAAGTATTGAATATGAGGAAGAATTGACGATTTCCGGCGAAAAGCATTGGTGGTTGACCAGAATCAATCCACTGAAAGATGCGCAGGGTCAAGTCTATAGGTTGGTTGGCTCTTCCCTTCAAATCACAGAGCGCAAACGTATCGAAGAGAAATTACAGCAAGCTTATGCGCAGATGGAGAAACGGGTGAGCGAACGCACCGCGGAACTATATGCCAGCGAGACGCGCTACCGCATCCTAGCGGATGCCTCGCCAGATATGATCTATGTCCTGGATCAAGAATACCGGATCACGTATGCCAATCGGAATGCGGCAAAGGTATTCAATCTGACGCCTGAAGAAATGATGTCTCAGCAAATAAAGGAGTTGTTCAATCCACAAGTGGGAGAACAGCAATTTTCAATGATCCAGCAAATTTTTTTGACGGGCGAGCGAGTTGCTTTTGAAGAACAATTACAATTTCCAGTGGGTGAACGATGGTTAAGTATGATCTTGGTACCTATGTTTGACGAAATGATGGGTGTCATCGCAGTCATGGTTGTGGCGCGTGATATTAGCAATCGAATCGCCTATGAACGGCAGCTAGCTCGCTCGAACGCTGAATTGGAGCAATTTGCCTATGTCGCTTCGCACGACTTGCAAGAACCACTGCGAATGGTCAGCAGTTATTTGCAGTTGATCGAGCGTCGTTACGCTGATAAACTGGATGCGAATGGGCATGAATTCATTGATTACGCGGTGGATGGCGCCCATCGCATGAAGCAGCTTATCGAAGACTTGCTGGCTTATTCACGCGTCAGTTCGCGTGCAAAACCCATGAAAGAGGTCGATATTCAAGAAGTGATCGAGAATGTACAGATAAACATGCAAATTAAGTTTGAGGAAAACCAGGCTATGCTTAGCTACGATGAGATGCCAACTGTATGGGGGGATAGCATCCAATTGGGACAAGTCTTCCAAAATCTGGTCGATAATGCGATCAAGTTCAAAGGCGAAGAGGCGCTCCAAATTCATATCGGCGCTGAGAAAATTGATTCAGCCTGGCAATTCTCGGTCGCCGATAACGGACAGGGCTTTGACATGCAGTACCGCTCCCGTATTTTTGAGATCTTTGAGCGTCTGCACACGCGAGAAGAAACCTCCGGTACTGGGATTGGGTTAGCAATTTGCAAGCGTATTGTCGAGCGACATGGAGGAAAGATTTGGGCTGAATCACAACCTGGGGAAGGGAGCACTTTTTATTTCACCATACCAGACAGCATTATGGACAATCCGCTTTTAGAACAAATCGTGATTGATTGATGGCTTTGGAATCGGACAAGCGCTGCCATTTTCCAAGACCTTCATGCTCAAGATTTCAGATTATTCCAACAATGTCACCTTACCGATATGCTGAAAATCACCGGGTACCTTGCCAGCTTGCACTGCTAAGTGAATCGACAGCAGCTGCATCGGCAGCATCTCGCCTAAGGGCAGCGCCGCTCCCTGAACCTCCGGCATGGGCAGATTGGGAATCTCCGCATTCTCTCCCCCCAACCAGAATATTTGCGTGTTGGTAGCGGCGATATCCTTTGCCAGCCGCTGGTTGAAATGGCGTGTTTGCGGCGCGCCGGCGAAGAGCAGTACGGTTAGATCAGGCGCGCACATCTCCAACGGACCATGACGGAATTGTCCCGCGGACATACTGATGGCGGGGTTTCCGCCAACTTCACCCATGATCATCGCGCCGCAGTAAGCCGAGGCGATTGAACTTCCCCGTCCTAGGATCAGGAGATGTTTTGGAAAACGAATCTGTTTAGCGATCACATCGAGATGATGCTGCCAGTGATCTAGGTAGGTTTGCATATATCGCATTCCGTCCTCTAATTCTTGAAAGGCTTGCGATAGGTCTTCTTTGAGCATGAGGCGCGCTGTCAGTTGACATAAAGCCAGCGAATTCAAATAGGTGCGTGTCGAGACGGTGCTTTCTGGGGCTGCATGGATAGGTAGACAAAGCGATTGGGCTGGATTCTCATTCACATATTCCGCCAAGGGACTGCTCAGATCGTTGGTTGTGGCGATCACATAACCTGGGGGCGTTTTCTTTAAATGCTCGATGATCGTGATAATTTCAGCAGAGCGACCAGATTGCGAGACGATCCAAATTAACGTCTTTGGGGTGATCTGTTGGTTGGTATAGTGAATCAATTCCGCCGTTTCCACCCAAATAACCGCTATCGGTAATCGTGATAAATCGATATAAGTTGGATAGAGTGCATAAAAAGAGGCGCCCATCCCCGTAAGCAGGATGCGGTCAAAGGCGCCTTTTTTTATTAAGTTAGCAATCGGTTTGATCGCTTTTGGTTCAAATTGATTAAGCGCGCCGCGTAGAGCAGAGACCTGCGCGAGAATATCGTTTACATATAATACTTCGTCTAATTTCATCATAAGATTATAACCTCTGTAAAATAGTATAAGCTGCTCCAAATAATCCAGCATAAGAGCCTAATTGCGCTTGGCGAACGCGCACCTTCTTGACAGGCACGATTTCCTCAAGACCCTGTAATGTCTTGTTCAAAGTCGGGGTGAATAACTCAGCATTTTCCATAACGCCGCCACTGAGCACAATCATATCGGGTGTGAACAACATGATGATATTGACGACCCCCAAGCTGAAATAATAGGCTGCCTGGTTGATGATCTTGAGCGCCAAAGCATCTCCCTTTTTAGCTAGTTCAGCGATCAAACGGGCTTCGATTTGTTCGCTTTGATAGTTGAATAGCGCGGATTCCTTGAGGCGCAACCGCTCAGCATCTCTTTCTGCATAGGCAAGCACTTCTTCTTCCTCAAGCAGGCGCTTCATCATCTGATGGGCGGACTGCGCGATGGCAGGACCGGAAGCCAAGCTTTCCCAACAGCCATGAGAACCACAGTAGCACAGCGGACCATTCGGATCGATCACCTGATGACCGCCTTCTGGATGGTAGCCATCCAATCCGCGATAAATCTCCCCGTTCAAGATCACCGCAGTTCCAATACCGGTGCCCACTGTGATTGCATACAAGCGCTTGACCCCTTTGCCAGCGCCCATCCAATATTCACCTAAGGCAGCCACATCGGCGTCATTTTCCAGTGTGACCAGCACATTAAAACGATCAGCCAGCCAATCGCGCAGTGGTACATTTTCCCAGGTTGGCAGAGTATAAGGATTGTTGACAATCCCACGCATCGGGTCTATCGGTCCAGTACATCCGATGCCAATCCCGCGCAAGGTGATCTGTGTGGAAACCCGCGTAACACGATTGTCATTCAGAACAGTCTCGATCAATCCAGCGATACGCTCTAAACCGGCTTGTGAGCCTTGCTGCGCTTCGATGGGGGTTTCTTTCATAGCGAGTAAATCACCTAGTTTATCCAATGCCCCAACGCGTACTTTACTACCGCCGATATCAATTCCAACCACAATATCCATTTGTATAGTATCCTCCTTGTCTCGTTATATCTCAATGTTTTTTATTTTCTGCGATCATCTTATCCAAACAGTCTTTGACTGCATCAACAATTAATACTTCCTCTTCCTGACCGATATGCCGATGAATCGCCAAGCGAACTAGATGTTTGCCATAGATATGCGTAACAATTTGATAATCATGCCGTAAACGATCCACAAAAACTTGTGGGTTAAGCCTCGATGGGGAAAGATCGATCATGATCAAATTGCTTGGAATCGGATAAGGATCGATCGTGATGCCATCCAATCGATACAGACGTTTACCTAAGGATGCCGTAGCCACGCGCTTGTGCTTCTTGCATAGCGCAGCGCATCTCTTCTGTCGGCTGAGTGACATTATCGCTGCTTATATCGATAAACATAGTCATCTAATTTTCAAAAGGCAGTAGGCGTCTCGGGTTCTCTACCAGCATGATATCGCAATCATGCTCTGAAATTCCGTGATCATGCATCATGGGGACAAACTCCCTGAGCAAATAATCATAACCGCAACCTCCCATAGATTTCCAAGTGGATCGAAGATGGACATCCATTGAGAGCACTATCTGCTTAACAAAACCCAAGTCGATTAATCGCTTGAGCATTTCTATACGCCATTCATCAGGCGCATAATTCGTCATACCGATATGATCGAAGCCTAAGTTTGCGCCTAATTTTGCGATCGACAGATAATCATCAAGCTTTCGGTGATCACCGAGATGACCAACGATGACGCGTTCAGGGGGAATTTGCTCTTCCATAAGAATCGCCAGTTTCTGCATAGCAAGCTTCCCATGATGCGTGTCTAATGAAATCAATGCGCCAGTTGCATGATAAGCTTTCGCTGCAGCGCGCAGCAATTTTACTTCTTGCGTGCTCAGCGACAATTTATCAAATTCAGGAGATGGTGAACCAACCCCCAGTTCACCGATAATTCCCGCTCGAATCCCAGTATCTTCGACTCCTTCGGTTAATTCACGCACCATCCACGCAGCCAAGTCTGAGACGTCACTTGATTGCATAATTGAATTCTTGGATAGGAGCGTTATGCTTGTGCCCATGACTATATGAACACCGCTAGATTGGCTGATCTCACGTAATGTGATCGGATCACGTCCTGAATCAATTGGCGTTAATTCAACGATCGTCGATCCACCAAGCTCACGGTAAGCCTTCAATTCATCGATTGCAACTTGTTTGTCATCCAGTACACTTTCATACCCCCAACGCGTGGAATAATTCTCAATGATGATATGCTCATGCATCTGCGTGGTTTTTATTTCTTGGCTGGGGATATCATCCAACACCGTCTGAATAAATTTAGATCGCATATTCCTTTCCACTTTCTTCCCCTTCTGAATGAGAGATTTTTATACGCAACGATAATCTTGTTATTATAAATAAGTGCCTTCCTTTAATCTTGGTCCTAGCACTTCGATCGTGGCGCCGTTGATCGAATGCGATCGGTTTGAAGCAAAAAAGACGACCATCTCAGCGACATCTTCAGGCTGCAGTACCGAGAGTGGGTCAACCTTTGAATGAGTCACTCGCCACATTGCCGTGTTCACACCCGCTGGGCAGATGATATTGGCGCGAATATAAAATTTTGCCAACTCATCCGCTAATGATTCGGTGAAGGCAATCAAAGCCGCTTTGGAAGCGGCATAAGCTGCACCCAATGCGCGCCCACGTGTACCATCGATTGAGCCAATATTAACGATCGAGCCGCCACCCTGCGCCACTAGTTCCGGTAGAACAGCTCTTGTGAAGAGAAAAGCGCCGCGTAGATTGGTATTGAGTACTTTATCCCAATCTTCCACTTTTACGCTCAACATAGGGGTTAAAATTTCGACAGCGGCGTTATTTACCAAGATATCGATAGCTCGAAAGGCGGCTTTGGTTTGCTGGACGGCATTCTCCACTTCTAATTCCTGGGATACATCCGCTTTTATGGCAATTGCCTTTCCGCCTCTCGCCTCGATTTCCGCAGCGACTTGCTCTATTTGATCGATTTGAATATCCACCACTGCTACAGAGGCGCCTTTCTTAGCCAGCGCAAGACAAGAAGCTCTGCCGATACCCGCAGCGCCACCGGTCACAATCGCTACCTTATATTCTAGTTCAGTATCCATGATATTCTCCCATAATTGATTAATTAGTTCGTTTGATTGAATAGGTAGGGTTACCCCTTGACTGCTCCAGCCGTGAGACCAGAGACAATATAGCGCTGGAAGAT
Source organism: uncultured Anaerolineaceae bacterium (assembly GCA_964547225.1). Lineage (GTDB taxonomy): Bacteria > Chloroflexota > Anaerolineae > Anaerolineales > UBA4823 > CAZJMV01. Next base: position 9,976 of record CAZJMV010000169.1, read on the forward strand.
TAATGCCATGATCACGGGAGGAATGGCTGCCAGAACGCCGCCCGTCATCATGGCGGTTACATCAACGACATAGCGACCGGTGAATTCGGCGATCGCCACTGGAACGGTTTTTGCCGCAATCGTGCTGGTGAAGATCAGCGCGAAGAAGAATTCATCCCACGCTAATAGGAAGACAAACAAAGCCGTTGATACCAAACCTGGCGCAGAGACTGGGATCAGGATCTGCACTAAGGTACGCAGGCGCGAACAACCATCGATGCGCGCTGCATCTTCCAATTCGAGTGGGATGGTCTGGAAAAAAGCAGCGATCAACCAAATCGCAAAAGGTAAGGCGAAGCACAGATAAGTCAAGATCAGCACTAACGGGGTATTATAGATACCCACTTTTGTGGCGATGATATACAGCGGGATGACCAGCGATACTTCCGGGATCATGCGTGTGCCGATGATCCCGATCAGGAACACATCAGAAAATCTGAAGCGGATGCGCACCAAGGCGTAAGCTGCCAGCGAACCGACGACCAGTGAAATGATGGTCACAGAACTTGCGATGACCAACGAGTTACGCAAGGTGATCTTGAAGGTTTTGGCGACTTCGGAAGTCGCGCTGCCGGGAATAAGTACGCTGGCGTAATTATGCAGGGTCGGATTTTCTGGAATCCAGCGCAAAGGCACTGATAACAATTCTGCACGCGTCGAGATGCTCGAGACCACTAACCAATAGATGGGGAGATAAATAAAGAGTAACACCAAAAGCACCATGAATAGCTGTACTAAGCGGTTCAAAATCGCTTTGAAGTTTATATTGCGCGCATTCCTATTCATCATTCGATGCGATCCTCCGGGCGATATAAAATACGAATATAAATGATTGCCAATAAGAGTGTGA
>CAZJMV010000170.1:0-3523 GCA_964547225.1 uncultured Anaerolineaceae bacterium
GGAAATTGGACGAAACTCGCGCCTGAAAAAAGAACCAAACCGATCTCATCGCCACCTAATCGATCCATCAGATCTGAGATTTCCAATTTCGCTCTCGTCAATCGATTGGGTTTGATGTCCTCCGCCAACATCGACTTCGAAACATCCAACACAACCATCATCTGAATGCCTTCCTGTTCAACTACGCGCACCTGACTACCCCATTGCGGTCTTGCCATCGCAACGATCACTAAGCTGATACCAAGCAACCACAATATCGAGCGCATCTGTCTGCCGCGCCAGTTAACTGAATGATTCAATCGCCGCACTAAAGCCAGCTCACCCAATTGATTGAGAGCTTTTCTTCGACTTGCCCCCGCCCAACGCAAGAAGATCACTAGCAATGGAACGATCAATAATCCATAAAGAAAATTCGGATTCGCGAAACTCATTCTTTCAACCTCATCATGGAATCGTCCTTAAAACAGTCTTCCGTAAAAACATTTCGATCAATAATAAAAGCAACGCTGGCGCCAAGAACCAGTTTGCTAATTCTTGTGTGCGATCAAAACGCTGTATCTCGATCTTTGATTTCTCCAATTGATTGATCTCGTCATATACCTGCGCTAGTTCCTGCGTGTCATAAGCACGGAAGAACCTGCCGCCCGTGATCTCTGCAATCTGCTGCAAAGACTCTTCATCAAGCTGACTCTCCACCATGACCACCTGCTCACCAAAGATCGTCCTCTGAGGCATCGGTACCATGCCAGGTTTGCCCATTCCGATCGTGTACACTTTAATACCCAGTGTCTTTGCGGCTTCGGCTGCTGTCAATGGGTCGATCTGCCCGGCATTATGCACGCCATCCGTCAGTAAGATCACCACGCGACTCTTGGCATCCGAATCCTTGAGCATATTCGCGGCTGTCGCCAATCCCAAACCGATTGCGGTGCCATCCTCAATATTCAGATTAGGCGCTAAATCCAAGCTTTCCAATAATCGACCAACCACTTGATGATCGATTGTCAGCGGACTTTGTATGAAGGCTTCACTCGCAAAAACTGCCACACCAATGCGATCATAGGGACGTTGATCAATAAAATCTGTAATCACCTGTTTAGCTGCCTCTAATCGATTATCTGGTTGAAAGTCAAGCGATGCCATACTACCCGAAATATCGACAGCTAAAGCAATATCGACACCCTCGCCTTTCACAATTTGGCGCGCATCAACCAACTGTGGTCTGGCTAGCGCGAAGATCAACACTGCCAATGCCAATATCCGCACAAATGGTAAGATACGGCTAGCTTTTGACCGCCAATTGACAGTTTTATGATCAAGTCTCACTAAACGCAGGTCAGCATAACGCATCGCGGCTGTTTTTCCCACCATCCAGACTCCCAGCGCCTGCATAACGAGAAACGGCAAGGTCAACCATAGCAATAAAACCCAGGGTGAAGCGAGTTCTAATGTCATCCTTTGTTAACCTCCTTCTCATCCTTTTCTGAGCCTTCCAAACCATCCTCTCTTTCAAGCTCATTGGCTGACCCTTCTACCACCTCTTCAGGGATTGCTTCCTGGATGCAAGCGCGTGTTCTGGGTAGATAAGCTGTAGCATCCTTCAATTCTGGTATCACCTTAGCAAACTTGACCAAATCTGCTTCCTTCAACAAATCCACTATGTCTGAACGCTGATCAAGGCTGAAATTGGAGTCTTTCAACGCTCTGCGGATCTCACTGGTGGTGCGATCCATGCTGTCGATCTGATAAGCGGCTTCAAGATAACGACGCAAAACATCCGAAATTAAGCTGTAAAAGGCTTTGAAATTGCCCTGCTCAGCTAATTTCTGAGCTTCGATCGCCTCCAAATCGTCAAATGCGATCTCATGCGGCTTACGTAAATCAATAACTTCATGCTCCTCTGTGAGCGCTTCGTTCATTCGGTTGCGCCGATACCAGATCAGACCGCCAATCACCAAAGCAGCTCCAACTAAACCCATCAAAATCCATAACCAGGTTGGCAGTAAGGGTAATGCGGCTTGAGGTTTGATATCCCGCAGCGACTGATCTTCTTCTGTAAGCACAGACTTGATCTCAACCGTAACCGCACTCACATCTACCGTAATCAATTCTCCTTTTTGATCAACCACGGAAATTTCCATCTCAGGTGTTTGATAGCTACCTGGCTTCCATAAGCTCACCATGATCTCTTGTGTTGTCGTTTGCGTGCCATCCTCATTCGTTATCACTTCTGGCGAACGATCATCTCTCACTTCAAAATCACCCCAAACGCCTTCCATTTGCATGGGGATCACTCGGTAACCAGCCGGATGCTTAACTGTCAATGTCAGCGGGATCACATCACCAACGGTGTACGTTCCCTTTGCAGCAAGCAGCTTAGCTTTAATATCCTCGGTCATGGGTGTGCTCTGAGCGCTTAAAGTCACCTCAGGCGTACTTAGTAAATGACCTTCCTTCGCCCAAACCCGACTCACTAACACCATGAAAGCTAAGACCAACATGATGACCAATAATAAGAAATTTATGCGTCTCTTTCTAGACTTCATCGCGCCACAACCCTAGTTTTCATCGCCGTAATTTCCGTGCCCGTTTTTGGAAGAATTTCGTCAGCGCATCTGTGTAATCCTCAGCCGTAGTGACAGAGATGCGATCAACCTGAGCATTCCTGAAAGTCTCCTGGCGAGCTGACCAAATTTCGGCGCTGTTTTCGAGAAAGCACTTGCGCCATTCCTTCTGACTGCTGTCTAATAAAAGGGTTTCGCCGCTTTCAACATCCTCTAAATATAGTAATCCCACAGCGGGTATTTTGCTCTCTAGCGGATCATGCAGGTCGATCGCAATCACATCATGCCTCCGATTGGTAACCGCCAAGATACGCGCATAGTTCTTTGGGTCGCATAGATAATCTGACACCAGGAAAAGGATGCTGCGCCTTTTCAAGACGCGATTGATTGTATCCAGCGCGAGATGAATATCAGTGCCGCGTCCTTTTGGCTCAAAAGCGAGCAGCTCTCGAATGATCCGCAGTACATGCTTACGCCCTTTGCGCGGTGGGATCAGCAGCTCAATTTGATCAGTGAAGATCATCAAGCCAACCTTATCCTGGTTGTTTGTGGCTGCAAAAGCCAACACCGCGGTCAGTTCCGCTGCTAACTCCCGTTTGAAGCGCTGCACAGAACCAAAATCACCCGATCCAGAAGCATCCACCATCAACATCACCGTCAGCTCACGCTCTTCCACAAAGCGCTTCACATACGGTTCTCCCGTGCGAGCAGTCACATTCCAATCGATCGAGCGAATTTCATCACCAGCGACATACGGGCGCACTTCATCGAACTCCATCCCACGTCCTTTGAACACCGAATGATACTCACCCGCATAGCTGTCATTCACCAACTTACGTGTATGGATCTCTATCTGGCGTATCTTCCGAAACAACTCACTACCAAACAATATTTACACAACTCCTTTTCACTCCAATTATCAAACGATCTTCACGACACGAAACAATCTCTCTCTTTAA
>CAZJMV010000171.1:0-5652 GCA_964547225.1 uncultured Anaerolineaceae bacterium
TGACTGTCAACGTAGCAAGATTTTGGTTTTTGTAATAAAAACGTGTTTAATGAGAGCCCTTGCTCACACTTTTACCCGCAAACTCAATGATCATCCGTAGTATTTTGTTCACTGCCTCAGAATCGGGAAATATCTCAGCAATATCCGGTTACAAAACAACCCCATTACTGCCTTGAGCGAATCGAACTACATATGTACTGCGTATCCCTTAACTAAAATCGTAATCATCCAATAATTCATCATCATTTATCATATCTCCACCCTCGTTGTTTTATGTAAATCTGCAACCGGATTGCAAAATTACATAAAAACTGTTATCCTATACTTATGTATTATGAGAGACAAGTATCTCAAGTCATTGATCAATTGCTAAAGGGATTTCCTGTTATCGCGGTTACTGGTCCTAGACAATCGGGTAAAACCACTTTTTTGCGTAACTATTTTGCTGACTACGTTTATTTTAATTTGGAAAACCCTCAAACCCGCCAATTGATCATGGATGATCCACAGCAATTTCTCAAAGATAATCCTCAGGATGTGGTCATTGACGAGGTTCAGCGTTTCCCAGACTTGCTTTCCTATATCCAATCCCATGTTGATGTACAACAAAAAATGGGCGCGATGATCATCAGCGGTTCCCAAAATTTACTGCTTTCAGAAAAGATATCTCAATCTTTAGCTGGACGGGCGGCTTATCAGACCATTTTTCCGTTCAGTTTATCAGAGTTAAAAACACATCAACTAGAATTAGCAGATCACTATGCTCAAATTATGAAAGGTTTTTATCCAGCTCTTTATCGTCGCCAAGTCTCCCCGCCATTGTACTATAACCAATATTTATCCACTTATGTAGAACGAGATGCCCGCTTAATAAAGAATATCCAAAACTTATCCCAATTTCAGAAATTCATCAAATTGCTGGCTGGCAGGGTAGGACAATTGGTCAATCTTTCGTCACTAGCCAATGATACGGGTATTGCTGCTAACACAGCGCAGGATTGGATTTCAATTTTGGAGGCAAGCTATCTCGTATTTCGCCTTCAGCCATATTATCGAAACGTGGGAAAGCGCTTGATCAAATCTCCCAAGATTTATTTCTATGATACCGGTTTATTGTGCTCTTTGCTAAACATTTCTTCAAAAAACGAACTTAGCAGTTACTATAATATTGGTGGGATATTCGAAAATTTTATCATTAGTGAATTCATAAAAGAAATCAGCATGGCAAATAAATTCGCAGATCTGTATTTTTATCGTGATAGTAATGGAAACGAAATTGATTTAATCGTTGACACAGGTACCTTGCTGCTGCCTGTTGAGATAAAATCATCTTCGACTTATCATCCATTTTTCTTTAAGAACTTAAAGTATTGGCAAAAACATATTGATAATAAAGCAAGTGGTTTTGTCATCTATGCTGGAGACCACAATCAAAGAATATCAGGCTTGCAGCTTGTAAGCTGGCGTGCGCTTGAACATATTTTTGATCGCATCTAAATATTAATTGAACACATCATGGTTGTTTTATTTTATTAAGACGAATAATAATTTTTGCTCTTACCTTCATTTCCAAAATTCGTACCAGTAACTTGTTTCTTGGCGTATAATTATCTAGATAAATGGTTTTCGCGAATAATTTTTGGAGGTTTTTATGACAGAATCACGTACGATTCGTGCTCCAAGAGGCACAAAATTAACCTGTAAATCTTGGCTCACCGAAGCGCCCTATCGCATGATCCAAAATAACCTAGACCCTGAGGTTGCAGAACGACCGCAAGATCTGGTTGTTTATGGCGGCAGAGGTCAAGCTGCTCGTAATTGGGAGAGCTTCGATGCGATCCTGGAAACATTGCGCCAGTTAGAGGAAGATGAGACATTACTGGTGCAATCTGGTAAACCCGTTGCGGTTTTCAAAACTCATCCGGATGCGCCGCGCGTTTTGCTGGCGAATTCCAACCTGGTCCCTCACTGGGCGACGCAAGCACATTTTGATGAGCTGGCGGCGCGTGGTTTGATGATGTATGGGCAAATGACAGCCGGATCATGGATCTATATCGGTACCCAGGGTATCTTACAAGGCACTTATGAAACGCTTGCTTCTCTTGCGCAGCAGCGCGGCTGGACCTCGTTGAAAGGCAAGTTTGTCCTCACCGCTGGGCTGGGGGGCATGGGTGGTGCACAACCACTCGCGATTACGATGAACGAAGGGGTTGGTTTGATTGTGGAAGTTGATCCTGAGCGCGCTCGCCGTCGGCTGGAGATCGGCTATGTCGATCAGGTTGTCGATACGCTCGAAGAAGCGATGACGTTAGTGGAAGAAGCAGTTGAAAAAGAAATCCCTCAGTCGATTGGCTTGATTGGCAATGCAGCTGATATTTATCCAGAGTTGGTCATGCGCGATGTCATTCCCGATGTGGTTACTGATCAAACTCCGGCTCACGATGTCATGATGTATATCCCATCCGGGTTAAGTATTGCTGCTGCGGATGAATTGCGCGTTTCTGATCCCAAAGAATACGAACGTCGTTCGCTCGACTCCATGGTACGTCATGTGGAAGCTATGCTAACGTTACAGAATCGCGGCGCGGAAGTGTTTGATTATGGGAACAACTTACGCCAGAGAGCTTATGATCAAGGCGTACAAAATGCTTTCGATTTTCCGGGCTTTGTGCCCGCTTATATCCGACCGCTTTTCTGTGAGGGTAAAGGTCCTTTCCGTTGGGTTGCGCTTTCAGGCGACAAGGAAGATATCTATCGCACGGATGAAGCCGTGATGGAACTTTTCCCCAATGATGAGCACTTACATCGTTGGCTGAAAATGGCACGCGAGAGAGTACCATTTCAAGGCTTACCGTCGCGTATTTGTTGGTTAGGTTATGGTGAACGAGCCAAAGCTGGTCTCAAGTTCAATCAAATGGTTGCTGATGGGATTATCGCTGCGCCGATCGTTATCGGACGTGATCATCTCGATGCTGGTTCAGTTGCTTCCCCCAATCGCGAAACGGAAGGAATGCTTGATGGCACAGATGCAGTGAGTGATTGGGCTTTGTTAAACGCCATGCTCAATGCGGTTAGCGGCGCCACTTGGGTTTCTTTTCACCATGGCGGGGGGGTTGGGATTGGTTTCAGCCAACACGCTGGACAGGTCATTGTTGCGGATGGTACGCCGGAAGCGGCAGCTCGTCTGGAACGTGTTCTTACCAATGATCCTGGATTGGGAGTCGTTAGACATGCCGATGCGGGTTATCAAGAAGCAGTTGATGCTGCGCACCGTTTCAATTTGAAAATGCCGATGCTGAAGTGATCATAAAGCATTGTTTTCGCATGACATTTTTACCGTAAAAAAGGAATCAGTTCTTGGTTCCTTTTTGCGGTAAAATCAAAGGCTATGAGCCGTAAATTCAACCCCTTTGGAAATCCAAATCTTTTATTCTGTTTAGCCTTATTGATTGCCAGGCAAATTACGCTTCTCTTTTTTTAGCTCAATAGAAACATGCTAACAGGAGGTCGTTCATAAAACGCCAACCCACAAAATCTAATCTTGCCACAGAAATTACGGTAATCGTTTTAGCCCGTATCGTATTCAATTCGGCAATCCGTATGGTGTATCCATTCCTGCCAGTTTTTAGCCGCAGTCTGGGTGTTGACATAAAAACTTTGTCCAGCGCGGTTTCTTTACGCTCTGCAGCCGGCGCCTTAGGACCATTTCTCGCTTCTGTGGCTGATTCGCGTAGTCGCAAAACTGGGATGCTTTTTGGCGTCTTACTCTTCACAATTGGAGTGGGGGTAATCGCGATCAAACCTACCTTCCCGATGTTTGTTTTATTTCTCATCCTATCGCTAGTGGGCAACTTGGTCTTTGTGCCAGCAATGCAAGCCTATTTTGGGGATTGGATCCCTTATCGTCAACGCGGTTTAGTGATGAGCCTTACTGAATATGGTTGGTCTCTTAGTTTCTTGATAGGAGTTCCCTTAATTGGGTTTCTGATCGCAAGATATAATTGGTATTCTCCTTTTCCATTCCTTACAGGTTTAGGTGTCATCATCTTCCTGGCTTTATTTTTCATCCTGCCAGGTAATTCTGATACTCCAACGATTAAGCCAAATATATTCCGCAATATTAAATCTATACTCACTCACCCTCCAGCGCTTGCTGGAATCATGATTGCGATCCTTATTTCCTGTTCAAATGAGTTAGTTAATTTGATCTTTGGCGTTTGGCTGGAAGATACCTTTGCTGTTCAGATTAGCGCATTAGCGATGGCATCCGCCGTGATTGGATTCGCCGAGTTAGGTGGAGAAGCGATCGTGTCGTTAATTGTCGATAAACTTGGGAAGAAACGCTCGGTCTTTTTTGGGATCAGTCTAAATGCAATCGCCTGTCTTAGTCTTCCACTGCTCAGCCAGAATTTGATTGGCGCCTATCTAGGATTATTCTTTTTTTATCTTACCTTTGAGTTTACCTTGGTCAGCTCAATTCCCATGATGTCTGAACTATATCCACCTGCGCGTGCGACCATGTTATCCCTGAACATCGCTGGAATGGCGATTGGTCGCGCAGTTGGCGCTCAAATGTCTCCATTTCTTTATGAGATTAGCATGGCAAAATTTGTTTTATTTTCTGGTTTAGGGTTGGTCATTTTAGGTTCGATAATTTTGGATTTCTTTGCCATACTTGCATTAAAAGTAATCCCGCATGAATCAGTTCTCGCGGATGAACAGGTGAGATTTCCTTAAATAGAAAATAGAATCCATTTTTCGGTTTAGATATTTATCAATAGGTTTTTTTCAATCATCCCCCATTTTCCCTATCTTCGGTATAATCAGAGGCGCTATGAAAGCTAAAATTCAGAATACTAATTGGATATCAATCGGATTGTTTCTCTCGATTTTGTTCTTATTCCAATTTTTTGATGGAGATTTGATTTTATCGAGAAAGGGTTCTTCTGTTTTAGCTGCACCGGATGCTCAGCTTCAGATATACACACCTACTCCAGGTCCTGATGGACGAATTATCTATATTGTTCAAGCAAATGATACGCTTATCAGCATATCTTTATTAACGGGTGTCTCGATTGACGAATTAAAAGGATTGAACAACCTATTAAATGAGGATATTTTTGAGGGACAGGAGCTGCTCATCGGGTTGGCGGGACCCGAAGAAACGACACCAACCCCCGGACCAACCCCTACACCCACTACCGTCTTACCTACGCCCACCCCGAAACCTGGTAGAGGTACTTTATGTATCCTCTTATTTAATGACCTGAATGGGGATTCTATCCGACAGGAGTCTGAGCCCTCCATCCCAGGCGGAGCGATCAGTTTTGGCAATCGAGATAGTACAGTCTCGGAAACGGTTGATACAGGTTCTGGACTTGATCCTCAATGTTTTGAGGAAATTCCTGAAGGTGATTATACGATTACCGTGGCTATTCCTGAGGGCTATAACCCCACCACGGTCACCAATCTCGAGTTAAAGCTGAATGCAGGAGATGAAACCTATTTGAATTTTGGCGCTCAAGCGAATTCTCAAACCCAAGCTGAACAAGAGATCATTCCCCAAGATGGAGGCAAGTCACCTATTTTAGGGATTGTTGGAGCTTTCTTCTTGTTGGCTGGGATTGGAGTGGCTTTATTTGCTGGAAAATT
>CAZJMV010000172.1:0-22391 GCA_964547225.1 uncultured Anaerolineaceae bacterium
TATATTGTTGCAGCAAAAAGGTAGAAAATGCAACGACGATTATGAGTAATATTGAAGTGATTAAAAAAGTTTTTGATATCATTTTATTCTTCAAAATTGCCTCTATGTTTTTGATATTGGTAAAATTAATTGCAGCTTGATTTGTTGTCTTTATAAAAGATCATACTTTGAATAAGGATCTTTCAATCATTCTTACTACAAATTTTTAGCTGGTCTTTCCTAAGAATTATGATCAATTAATTCAAATTTTGCTAGTGTCCTTGATATAATTTACAAGATTGATTTGTTATATCATGTTTTGATATTCGATATTTCTAGGGTTGATGATTTGATAATATTAAGCGCAGCAAGCGCAGCAAACAAATAATATGAATAGGTTGCATTTTCTCGCTACCACTACATCGTATATCAGTACATGTTTTGTGATCATAATTTCTTTTGTTTGGAAAGTACCGTTATCCTCTTGTGTTAAAAACATGGCAACACCAATCTATTGCGTTGATATTGATGCTATTAATAATGCAAGGTTTATGCCAAAAATCGATCCATTTGATGCTTCATCGATCAATCAAGCTACAGAGACGATCACACAAACATTGACTGAAACGCAGACAATTACTCCAGAAACCACAACCACACCAACGATAGGGACATTGACTCAGACCTTAACAGTTACAACCACGATCACCCCAACAATAAACTTAACCATAACCAATACAGTCATATCAACCATAACGCCTACAACCACTCTACAGACAGCAACCATCACTCAGCCAAGTTTTTCGCCAATAATTTCACTTACACATTCGCCTACACAACCCCAAGCATCCCCTACGCCAATTATGATTGACACACCGACGCCTACGATGGCGGTTACAAAAGACACTCCCACAATTACATCAACTTTATTCCCCTTAACCACGCTTGAGTTTCTCCTAACCAAGGCAAATAGCAGCGCTGAATTACAGGCTATCCAATATGAACCAGGAGAACTGGAAACTATCAAGAATGGTACATTGATTGATTGTAAGAATATTTACCGGTTCTTAATGCTCGGTTTGATCTTGTTGATATGGGTGATTCTTGGGGCTTGGTTTCTCTTTCTCCAAAAAAACAAATAATCTATTTCTCACAACATACTTTTTATGGTTTACTCTGCCACAAAGTGAAACTGCTCAGGATAGATCCACCGATGAATTCCCGCAAAATTGAATTATCGGGAATCAGATCGCTTTCCAATGGAAGCACCCATTCGAGGAGAGATAATAACCGTTTAGCTTCGACATGTTCTGGAGTGCCATGGGGAACTTGTCTTAGTAAAGGTTCTGCGAGTGGTTTTAGCGCGGAGAGTTCATAGACCAATGCTGAATTGAACATTAGATCGCAATTCTCCTGGTAAGGGAAAATATGCCTTTTTTCACCCCTGCGCACTGATTCCCAACGCTGTATGGTATCTTGGGCAGAATACCCCCGTTCGCGAGCATCGCGCACAATACGTCGTATCAAACGTGTGTCGGTGGTGGATATTCGATTATGTCGATCCAGGTTTAGTTGAGTAAGCGCGGATATATATATACGAAAAGTTTGTGCAGTTGGAAATTGTGGGATAAGTTCGGGGTTCAAGCCATGAATCCCCTCTAAAATGATGATTTCTCCTGATTTGAGTTGGACTTCTCTCCCTTCTTCAGATTCTCCAGTGATAAAGTTGAAGGATGGTATTCTAACTCGCTCACCTCGAATTAGTTGCTGTAGATCATGGGAAAGGCGTTTCCGATCTACAGCCACGATTGACTCAAAATCGGGTTCTCCATTCTCATCCAATGGGGTTTGAGCTCTTGCTATAAAGTAATCATCGATTGCTAATGGGAATGGCGCCACACCGCTGGCGAGTAATTGAATAGCAAGCCGTTTTGAGAAAGTAGTTTTACCTGAAGAAGTCGGTCCCGCCACCATGATCACACGAATCTCACCTTTTTTTGCAGAAATTTGGGATGCGATTTCAGAAATGCGTTGTTCATGCAGCGCCTCGGACACTAGGATCACTTCATCAATCTGATTTTCTATTATGGCATCGTTAAGTGCTCCTACGCTTGAGATTTCCAAGCGGTCGAGCCAGCTTTTATATAAACGAAATGTATGCAGTAGTTTCGGATATTCCGATAAGGGCAGCAGTTGTGTGGGTGATCGACGCAGCGGAAAGTGCAGCGTGAATCCTTCTCCAGTTAGGGTCAAGCGAAACCACTTTAAATAACCTGTTGATGGCACCATATAGCCATGATGGTAATCACAGAAACCATTCATTTTGTAAACGGTGAGATAATCTTTTTTACGATGCAGGAGCAAATGCGCTTTGTCAGTTTTCCCGTTTTTCTCGAAATATTCAATTGCCTCTTTGATGGGAATCTCTTCACGTCTGAAAGGAATATCTTGTTCTACTAATGAGCGCATTTCGGCGTCTAGTTCTTTTAATTCACCTTGGGAAAGAGGGGGGCGGCTGATTACGCGACAAAAATATCCCCCGGATGAAATCGAGTGTTCCACTCTTAGATCAGATGAGTTATAGTACTGATCAAACGCGGCTTCTAATAAAAACACTAATGAACGACGGTAAATTCTCATACCATCAGCATCGCGCATACTGATCGGTATTACGTTTGAATCCATGCTGATCGGAAACGTAAGTTCTCGTAATTCTCCATTGACGATCGCGCCCAAGATTGGTACATCGCTCGATTCAGGTAAAGAGTTTAAAAAATCCCCAATCGGAGCGTTGCGCGGTCCGCTCATCACACGTCCATCTGGTAAATATATTTCCACGGTCGGTCGTGGATTGACTAATTTAAATTCATTGGTAATATGGGATGACATGATATCTTCCATCGAGCAATTTTTGGCTATATTCTATCACTTTTGTTGTATTGAATGTTATAAGGATATTAGAAACTGGATTTGTCTTGGTAGATTACGATAAGCATATATATGACAAAAAGCCAAATGAAAGAGATATAAAAAAGATCCTCATGCAAAAGCGAGGATCTGATTATTCTTTTTAAGAAGGAATAAAAAATTGAATCAGAGTTGCTAACGTGAGATCACCAATTTCACGAGATCACCCTCTTCATTAAGGGTCAAGCGAGCATAAGTTGGGTGCTTCCTATCAAACAGTTTGGTCTCATTGCGTAAAGTGATCACTTGGTGATCATCATTTCTTTCTACTTTCTCACTTGAGAAGATTTTCCCCTTCTTTTTTGGATGATGAGAATGATGCGTATAGCATTCTTTTTTGCGTACATGTTCATGGACATAAGATAAGTTTGCATTATTCATACCAGGCAAATACTGCTTAACCACCTTTTTTACAGACTTGAGTACATTGGCTGGCATGGGTTGAGATCCATCGATAAAATCAAATCCTTCAGAAACCGTTGTGATGTCTGATAAAGGTTCATCAAGATATTTGACCACTTTTGGAGTTCGTGATTTCTGAACATATTGTGCTAATGGGTCGCCGTATAAGTTGAAAGATATCAGTGTTTTCTGATCTTCGACATCTAAGAAGCCATGTTCTGTAGTTACATGTTCAGCTAAGTGAATTTTGGCTTGTCTAAGAGCTTCTCCGACGGGTAACCCCTGCAAGAGTAGACGCCAGAATGCGCTGCTCAAGTAATCTGCAGCAATTAATGGGGTTCCAATTGAACCATAAGCCATCGAGGTTGATCCTACGACTGCCAGACAACCGGTTTGTAAGAATTTTAGACACATCGCTTGATCGATTTCTTTACCAAAGATATTTATGCCATAACAAGCTTCTGAGAGAACAAATTTTGGATGATCAATTTCTTCATTCTGATTTGGTGGCTCAAGATCGATTGGACGTATTGCAACTGGATAATCCGGACCTTCCGAAGCAATCAATGGATTGGCATGTCCATACCACTCTGCTGCATCGATCACACCGTGTAAATTAAAAAAAGCTAATTCCTTGTCTGGATAGGGGATACCCTTCATCCCGTGGTTGGTTGCCATTGGATTCGCTCTAGATGAGAGACTTGCTTTATCCAACCCCATTGGAGGGGATACTTTCAAATCTTCAGTCTCTCCAATTACCTGGAATACTTCAGTCGCAGCTTCCTTCCAAACTGCTGCTGAATAACCAAAGCTTTGAAGTTTTTCTCTTCGAAGGGATTTTATGACTTGATTAATCATTTGTTTCAAGCGTTGCATCCATGAATTTGATTCCCCAAACGAAGTATGATAAGCGCTAATTCGACGGAGTGTATCCAGGATGAGATTGGCGTCTTTTCCTGCGCCTCCCGGAAGTCGACCAACAATCCACTCCGGCAAGAAGTAATTGTTATCTCGAGTGGCGTATGGATTATCAGAAGGGATATCTTGATCTTGATCATTGATCGGGTTCGGTAAATGATGAAATGGGATGATATCAGGACCGCCGACGATCAATACGGCGCCTATTTGTTCGCCATTTTTTGCTAAAGCAGCATCTAGATCTCGCAATGCAAGCTTCAGTTCCCATGGATCATTACTCTCGACTGGTTTTATCCCTAAAGGTTGTGTACATAACGGATCATCTGCCAGGAATAAGCGCGCGTTCCATCCTTGTCGATTCCGGACAGCTTCGACTAAGCGCCACATTTCCGCATCTAGAATTGCGGTCGCTTTGCTGCCATAGGTTTTCTCCATTTGCTTTCTATGGGAAAAAACGACATAGACAGGATATCGTCCATCGATATGGGAAATGCCTGAAAGTTTTACTTTCAGTGCGATTTTCTCGAATGCCTCTGCGATAGAACTAATATCTTTATCAACTTTCTTGGTTTTCTTCGGGGGAATTGGTTTTTCTTGCTCAGTTTTGATCACCGTTGGCTTTGTATTTTCAACGTTTTCATATTTCTCATCGACCCCTGTCAGCCTTTCATTTAACTGACTGCTTAATGAAGTGCGTTGTTTTTCAATTTTACTTGAGTCCTTTATCTCTGCAGTTTGTTCTTCGATTTTTGTACTAGCTATTATAGGTTCTGATTCAGTGGTTTTAACTTCTTGAACATCAAGAATCGGAGGTTCTTCCCCTTGGTTTAATCGATTTCGTCCTAGAGCTGAGGCAACGATAGCTGGAATTGGTGCATCTAAGCTCAGTTCAATTTGTTCAAGCCAAAGAGAGCGATAAGGGTGATTGACGCCCCAAATCCGGCTGACAACTTGTCCGCTAATATCTCGAGCAGCTACTTGGTGCAATAAAGCTACGGCTTTATCTGATTTATCTGTTTTCATCAGAATATCAGCATGGATCAATGCACAAGCTAGACAATCTGGGTATGCCTTGTAATATCTTTCGGCTATTTCTTTGGTTTGCTGTGTCGAAACGTGTTCCAAAGAAGTCAAGATTCTTAATTGAGTCACCGCAGCGAGAGCAAGAGGAGCAGACATATTATTCACTTGGTTAATAAATTGCTCTGCTTCTTGCATATTCCCGTTTTCCAGCGCCTGTCGTGCCGAATACAAAGGCATCCCCCATTCTGCAAGACTCATAAGCCCTTCTTGTTTCCCAGTCATGACAAAGAGATAAGTCAGTTCATCGCTATCCAGGATGATATTATCTTCAAGCGGCGAGAGGGTGAGCAGTAATATTTCTACAGCTTGTACATACTCAGGGTCTGCCTTGCATAATCCCCGTAAGACTGTAATAGCCTGCTCTTTGCGTCCCAATCCGATCAACGATTTTGCATAAAAAATCCCCGCTTTTAGGTCGCCTGGGTAGTTTGCTAACCACTTAAGGATCATGTCGCGCGCATAATGAAACCGTTCAGTATGGATTGCAGCTTCAACGATCTGTAAATATTGATCACGGTTCAGCGGCTTTTGGGAAAAGATTTCTGAGTTATCTCGCATAATCTGTTTGCCTGCATTTTTCTTCATTAATAAAATCCATTAATGGTTGATTGATTAAGATTTGGTGGGAGCTCGACGACGGTTATGGATAAAGTTCAACGCCACTACAGCGCCTAGTAAACGATGTATGCCAACTTCATTAGGCGCCAACTGTTCAGCTTTTTGAAGCATTGCCTCTGCCGCTAAGTAATCCTTATTATCTTTTAACACTTTTCCAGCATAGTAATAGGGTCGGTAATCAGGTTCAGTTGAATCAATTGCCTTTTGATAGACTTTCAAAGCTTGTTTGAATTCTCTGCGCGCTTGGTATACCTCGCCAAGTTCGAGGTATGGCTCGATCTTCTCGGGTGCATAGCGGATGGTCTCGTTGAGATGGTAGATGGCTTGATCTAATTGTCCTGTCTCTCGAGTTTGCTTACCGATTAAGTAATGCAGATCAGCGAGAGTATTACGTGGCAATTTTTGCTTATCATTATTCCCCCCGTATTGAAGAGCAGTCCTAGCCGTTTTCACAGCAAGCTCTTGTTTCCCAGCCTCCAATAGCCATTCTGCCAACAAGGCGATTAATGCTGGATTATCAGGATGATGAGAGACTTCTTGGTTTAATTCTTCCAGCGCCTTTGAAATCCCCTTAGATTGTTTGATCAAGTGCATCCGATTGAGATAGATCGCTGTGCTGTCTGCTATTGTTGGCAGGATCTTTTCGATGATATTCAATGCTTCAGCAGGTTTATCTAATGCTTGCAAAGCCTGTGATAAAATGAACAGCGCCTGTGGATGGTCGGGGTGTTCATCTAGGATCGCGTGGGCACGGTTAAAAGCGTCTCCTGGATTATCTGTCTTTAAGGAGAGTTCCGCACGCATCAATTGAGCTTCTAAGGGTTGCTCAAGTCGATCAATCGCAAGATCTAAACTGAATAATGCTGCTTCGTAATCTTCTAAACCATTCTGCGCTTTGGCTAATAGCAACCAAATTACGCCATTTTCTGGTGCAGATTGACTGGCTTTTTCAAGAGCTTCGATCGCCAAATCAAATTCGCCTTGTTGTGTATAGACCTGCCCAAGATGGACATAATTGGGTGCATAATCCGGTAAAAGATTGGCGGATTTTACCAAATGATAGGTTGCTTGTTCCAGATCAGGTAATTGCAGGTCGGGAGCATTGACTTGGTATATCTCCGCGGCGAGTGCGTGCCACAACCCTTCATCTTCCCAAGCGGAAACAGCTTCGCCAATATTTTTCAGCGCTTCAAAATATTTTTCTTCACGCATGGCTATCCTTGCCAACAGGTATTTCAACATTTCGGGAGATATCCAGCGCTGATGATTGTTCGATTGTACTCGTTCAAGTGCATCCGATGCAATTTGGAAAGCTTGTTTCGGATTTTCTTGCTCTAATGACAGAGAGAGTTGAACCAGCACCAACGGATCGCTAGGACTCTCTGTGTTTGAGTAGCTAGGATGCCAATCCATTTTGACAATGTTGATTGCAGTCTCATTTTCACCAGCATTTCTGAATACGGTCATGAGACTGGCAATGTCTTCGGGTTTTGGCTTGATTGCTTTTACGATGCTCTTGAATTGTGCAGCGTTCTGCGAATCTGGTTGGAATATAGCTTGACCGCGAGTTTCCCAAAGCGTAATTTCACGGCTAGCCTCATTCTCCCACCAGTCGTGCTCTTTATCTTCAACTTCAGGGATATGTCGCCTCAAATTATCTTTTGTCCCGTTGACAGCCTTTTGGAATCGATCTCTAGCTTGATCAGATAAGGCATCATTCGAAATAATATGATTTTTAACAGC
This sequence comes from uncultured Anaerolineaceae bacterium, assembly GCA_964547225.1. GTDB lineage: Bacteria > Chloroflexota > Anaerolineae > Anaerolineales > UBA4823 > CAZJMV01. The sequence continues at coordinate 7,711 of CAZJMV010000172.1, forward strand.
AAGTTCCTGGCATAAACGCAATGCCTCAGCTTGATAGACCAGCATTTGGACTGATCTTAGGTAAGCGAGCGGTTCGTGTGGATATTCATGTAAGAGTGAATCGATCACGGAAAAAGCCTCTTCCCAAAGATTTAAGCTTATCGCGGCGCCATTCACTGTCAGCCATGTGAGTACTTTTTCGTTTCTTTCAATTCCGATCTTATTTCCATCAGTAATAGGATTATCTTGTTTTTCGATGTCTTGATCTTTAAATACATTCCTCAATAAATCTACCCCAGATGCTGATTCTCCTTGTAAGTACTTCAAATATGCGTATGCAGCTCGACAGCGGGGATGTTCTGGATTAAGTGTGCGGATTTCTGCAATCGTTCTTTGGGCAGAATCTAAATGATCGCCATCCAGGTCTAGGTCAACCTGAAGACAGAACTGCCTGAACAGATTGTCCTTTGATAGTTTTTGAGGTTCAATTTCAGTCAGATAAGCTTGTGCACGTTCGCTTTGCAGCAGTAGATAGGATAATTCTGCTGCTAGTAATTTCATTTCACAAGTCTCAGTGCTGGAAGATTCAGGTAGATTTTCATCGATTGCCATTGCTTGTTCAAGATGAGCGTAAGCCGTTGGCAAATAACCCATTACAATCAATAGGTTAGCGATCTGATAATGAAGATCAATATTGGAGGCATCTAAGCGCAGCGCTTCCATTAGACTTTCGTATGCTGCTTGATAATCCTTTTGTGTTCTTTCTATCTCCGATTGTTGCCTTAGGAAATTGATCTGATGAGGATCTAGTTCAATCGCGTGTTTGATGGCTGAACGAGCTGCAGGCAGTTCATTAGTTTGTCGATACGCATCTGCTAATTCGGCGTAGATCTTTGAAATCACTTGTGAAGCAGGAGCGATTTCTTTTACCCCTTCCGCTTGAGCATTATCGACAGCGCTCTCTAATATTTGTGTAGCAAGTTTTGGATCGCCCAGTTTTCTGACCGATTTTCCCATTTTATAGACGAGCTCTGTGGGCAGATCAAATTTTTCAGGGGGCATTTCAGCGATTTGCCGGTATACTTTCAACGCTTCTTCTTTCTGACCATTTTCTGATAACGTCTCACTTAAACTAGCTAGTAAATCTAATCGCTCTGGCTCGATCTTTAATGCTCTCCTCAAGGCTTGGATGATTTCCTCTTGGATATTTAAACCTCGTGCGGAATTGAGCTGATGGATTTTCTTACCATGCTCAATAAACCAAATTAACATCGATAGATCGGAGGGCTTTAATTCCATGGCAGCGCAAGCTGCCTCAAAAGCTTCAGGGGCTAAATCGCTTGCTAAGTATGCTTCGGATAGAGAACGTTGTGCGGCTGCATTTAGTGGCTCCACTTTCGTTACTTCTTTCAGTGCAGCAATTGCAGTTTCGGCTTGGTCGAGTTTTAGCGCCACTCGTCCCAACCCTAAGGAGATTTTCATACGGCGGCTTGAATCTTGGTCCTGATTGGCTTCTAATGCCTTTCGATATGCCTGCATAGACTGCTTCATATCGCCTAGGTTTTCTAGTGCTTCGGCTAAGTAAAGTCTTGCTTCGGCTTGAATTTCTTGAAGCTTGTCTTGTGGCAGGAAGTTATCGAAGAGAGACTTAGATTCAGCTTCGTGTTGGGAAGGATTTTCGATCGACAAAATGCGCTTCAAGAAAGGAACTGCACGTTGTGAACTGTCCGGTTGATCGTCAATTTGCAACAACGCTTTTGCCATATCTAAACAGGGCGCTGGGTTATTGGGCTGGGCGCTGATCAAATCACCGAGGATCGAAATCGCTTGAGAATGATCGCCGACACCAATTAAAGCTTGAGCATATCCGTAAGTGAGTTCAGGGTACTCATAGGATATTTTATTCACAGATAATTCATCATCTGATAGGTTTTTACCTTGCAGCTTTGTTCCAAGCTTCTGATGCATCTCTTCATATTTATTTCCCAAAACTGAAAGCGCATCCTCAAAATGACCCAGGGAAAGCATGGTTTGTCCTAACCGTAATGCAATCTTCTCATCCGTCTGAAGTTGATAGGCTCGTTTAAAACTTGTTAAAGCTTGAGTTACCATCGCCTGGCTTAAGAATGCCTCGCCTAACGCTAAGTGGATTCTGGCGTCATTCGGTAAAGCCTGGCTTGCCATTCTTAATGTCTCCACCATTTTTGTAGATTGCTGATTGGATCCATACATCTCCCCCAGCGCAATCCAATTCTCTGCCTGATCAGGGTTCAACTGAACTGCACGATCAAAGTGTTCTTCAGCGACCTGATAATTACCTAATTGATTAGCAGCTTTTGCCAATAAAGAATGTGCATGATCGTTTTCTGGTTCTGTTTTGAGAACTATCTGGCTGACTTCTAGCGTCCTTTGTGGTTTGTCAGCATTAAGTGCACATTTAGCCAGATGAAGATATTCGTCAGCGCTAATATCTGCCTGCTTCGCAATGTATCGTTCTCTTTCTTTCAGCGCTGGCTTCCAAGCATTGATTGCCTCAAGATTTTCGATTAATAATTGATCAAGAATTAGTCTATCGGTTGTTTCCGCATTCTTTGTTCCCGCTTCTAATTCATTGATCGACAGTGCCGTATAAATACTCTCTAGAGCGGCTTGAGGTTGAGCAGTTTTCGAACAGGCAATCGCATGGTACCTTAGGAAATTCAGATCATTAGGATATTCTTCCAGAGCCATTTTAGCGGTTTGAACCAATTCAGGGAACAACTGATTGTTTTCGAATAATTCCACAAGGCATAGATAATCTTCTGGAGAAAGCTTGATCCCGTTGCATAATCCTGCCAGCGCTTCACGCGCTAATTGGTTCGCGAGGTTCTTATCTTTGCGTTGATTAGCAATAGCCGCTTTGGTGATCAGAATATTTGGATGGACTTCTTGTCCAATTTCGAGATTCTTCGACTGTAGTACTGCCTGGGCATCCTCAAATTTACCGGCTTTTGTTAAGGTCTTCGCTAAGCCTACAGCGTAAGCAGGTTCTTCGGGAATCAGTTTGATGGCTTGCTTCCAAGCATCCACGCTCGTATCGAAAGCGCTTCCTTTTTTATTCCCTTGTGTAGAATTTGAAGTCGAAGTAATCGCTTGGGCTAAATTGGCAGAAAGTTGTGCTCGTAAAGGTCGGAAATTGGCGATGATTTCAGCAATTTTTGAAACAGATGCTTCAGGATAGCTTGCAAGATCATAGATCTGTGCTAATCGAACTTGGTCAGCGATATCTTCTAATAAATCGTTCAGCGGTTGCAAGCTTTTTTCTAGTGCCTCATTATTCTTGATGACCGAATTTTCTGTGTTCTGATCAAATCTTTCCAATACATCTTCAGCAATCGAACGAACCTGCCAAGGTCGATGAATAGAAATGGTTTGTAGGAATTTTGTGATCTTATCCAAAGATCGCTTAGCTAAGAGCTTGCTGATGAGTTGATTTTGAGCTTCTGCGCTCAACGGGTTAGATAAGATGATCTGTAAAACCAACGTAGATTGATCTTGACTTTGGGATAAATTTTCAATACTAGAAATGAAATCATAAGGTTCGGGTAAAAAACCATATAGACAAGATAGCACGGTTTCCAATCTGGGTGGTTGATTTTTGATGATCCTCTCTAATACATCCCAGGATTCTTTTTGGAAATATTGATCTCTTAAAGCCAAAGCCAGCAATCCAACTTCTGACAAATTAATACTACCCGGTTTTTTTGTGACCCATTTCTCAAACTCTTCTTGTGCTTTTTCAATAAGGTGGAGTTCTATCGATTGTGGTGGATTTTTCCGAACCATACCCAAAAGCTCAAATCGTCCGAGTGCATACAAAGATAAGCCCGCTGGTGTCCATGCTTCTAAGGTTGGGGGTAACTCTGACAGAGCCCTTTCACCTAGTGAAGTTTCCGAAAGCTCAACCCATAAAAGTTTGTCTTGACGCAATGCCATAAGCAAAGGCGACACAAGGTCATTTGGAAATTGTTCCCGTAATTGGATAAGAAAATTTATCTCATTCATGGTTGATTCTTAAACACTTGATATGCGATCCAAGCAGAAAATGCCATGATAATACCTCCTGAGATTACCAACATAATCCCTATTCCTCTAGTGGTTAAAACTAACTGATTCATTGCATCGATCAGACTAGTTGCATTACCAACCAATCCAGCGATATCATCCGTGATGCCTTTTTGGGCGATTCGTTTTGTTTGCACAACGAGGTCTTTAATATCATTGCTAGCGGCTTTGCGCAATAAAATAAAAATACCGGCGATAAATGTTGCCGCGCCAATAAAGAACATCAAGGCAACGATGAAAAGAACGAAGTTAAACGGCGTCAACATAAAGATTATCTCCTCGAAATTAATATGGATACAATTTATTCCTCAAGCGAATTCATCGATACTTCCTTTAACACAGGAACTTCACAAGATAATCCAGCTATGGGATCAGTCAATGTAGGTTCGCTGAGTATATTTGGTAGATCGAGATCACTATACCAATGAGTTGAGATTGAAACGAATTCCTCCGAAGGAAATACGCTTTGAATTAAATGATCTGTTTCCTGGCACAAACCCCGCAGCAGCATCCCTTGAGCGATTTGTGCAGCTTGGGCATTTTCTTGTCCCAGCGAAAATTCTGTAACGGATGAAGCGCCAGATAGTTTTCCTTCTCCCAGGTCTAAACCATTCGTTTCTTCCATTATTAAGGCAAGCGCGTGATTATCTAATAAAACCACATGATCCCAGCGAATATCTTTGTGCTGGACATAATTGTAGAATTCAGGTACCGGTTCCCCGTTTGGTTGGATATTGAAGAGAGCCACTAAACTTTTATCTTCGTATTCATTTGTAGGATTGGGGGTCGGAAATACAGGTAAGAAAATGACCTGAGGTTTAGAAGCTTGAAAAATCCCTAACCAAACCCCTTTTAATGAGGGTTGATCTTGATCCAATCCCTCCGCAAAAACGATCAAAATATTCTTTTGAACGGGTTGTGTAGTTTGATTTGTTGGTGTTTGAATCAGTGGGAATTCGATCTCCGGAAATTGTGGTGCAGCAGCTGCTAGCGCTTCAGTTTCCACATCACCGAAAAATCGTAGTGCATACAAGCTGATGGATATTAAGGCAATGATGATGGTGACACCAATGGATATAAACAAGATCCGCATCGCTTTTTCGCTTTTCATTAGCGCTATGCTGATCTTCCAAAACGAGATTTCTAAGTATCTTGGTATATTAGCCATAATTCAATCAGTGTGACATGGTTATCTTTAAGATTTTTCCATTTTCGTTAACAATCGCACGCACATAAAACGGGATCGTTTTGTTTAAAAGGGTTTTCGATTGTCCTCGATAGGTTAACGAATAGGTATTGCTGCGCAAAATGGAACGTTTCTTTGCAAACTGACGCTTATTTACCTGAGGTTTTTTTCCATTGACCTCCGGAAATCGCCGATAAATTTCTTCACTGATCTTGTTAATTTGCTTCTGGTTCATATTCATAAAAAAACTTCCCAAGAAAAGTAATTACATACGATTACGGAGAAAAGTGGGAATATCCAGGTTTCTCGAATTAGTGAAAGTGTGTTTTGGGATCACTTTTTCGGCAACCACAGGAGTTTCCTCTGCTTCTTCCGGTTCTAATACTTTTACATTTGATAAGGCTTGCTCTAATGTTATTACTTTTATGCCTGTAACCATCAGGATCACTTGGACGCGTCCTTCCAAGCGGCTGTCATTTGTTACACCCATCACGATTTCCGTGTTCGGTCCGGTCTCTCGTTGCAGATCTTGCAGTGCATTCTGTACTTCAAGTAAGGCGAGATCTTCACCACCCGTGAAGTTTGCAATCACACCAGCCGCATCAAATAATGAAGTTGTCTCCAGAAGGGGATGATGTAGAGCTTGGTCGAGAGCTTGTCTGGTTTTATCCTCGCCTTGTCCTTGCCCAATTGACATTAGAGCGCCTCCTCCTAACATCATCAGACGGCGAACATGGGCAAAATCAACATTGATCAATCCAGGTTCTGTGATCAGTTCAGCGATGCCTTGGACAGCTTGACGTAAAACATCATCAGCTAAGCGGAACGCCATATCCAGAGGCAGGTCTTTGGGGGCGACGTATAAAAGACGATCGTTGGGGATCGAGACTAATGTATGTGTGTGTTCTTTTAGTTCATCCAGCCCTTGGTTCGCATTTTTCTGTCGACGACCCATTTCAAAGGAAAAGGGAGTTGTGACAATCGCGATCGTGACTGCTCCTAAGGATTGAGCAATTTCAGCCGCGATTGGAATCGATCCAGTGCCAGTGCCTCCCCCCATCCCGGCTGTAAGAAAAACCATATCCGCCCCTTCCATTGCGGCTGCTAATTCTTCTCGACTTTCTCTTGCTGCGATCCTTCCATAATTTGGATCGCCACCCGCGCCAAAGCCGCGTGTGGTTTGTGGTCCGAGCAAAATTTTCGTTTCGGCTGGATTTTCTTTCAAGGCTTGTAGATCAGTGTTCGCAGCGATAAATTCGACCCCAGATAATCCTAGCTCGATCATACGCGAGACAGCGTTGCATCCTCCTCCTCCTAATCCGATCACTTTTAACACCGGCATGACAATATTATCGAAAGATGCGTCTCTCGCATTGGTTTGTTTAGTTGAGTAGTTTTCGTTCATGAGGCTCCTCTCCTGAACCTAGAAGTTCCATTCAGCGTGATTCAATAGTATATGGGTATAGAATTATGTTGCAATTAACGTGCCATCTTCGTGAATCCTTTCAACAAAACAACCCGATTTTCGCAACAAATCAAGAGCTTCGTCGGGGATAGCTCCTTCTCCTCCGACTACGGTTACTTTTTCTGCTAATCGAGCTTCTGAAAGGGAAAATCCAATCGTTGGATGGGTATCTTGTATGAGAGGTTGGATCAGATCGATATCCCAATCAGCTGCTCCCCAAGCATAAAGTGGCAACAGCACATAATGAGAAATCGAATGATCAACGGTTTCTTTTACATTAGCTTCTTCTTCTGAATTGGGTTGGACTGATTGATCAACCTCTGATTTTTCTTCTAATTGTGAACTCGCTTGGATATCGGTATGAATGATTTTTTCAATCGATGCATATCGCTTGAAGGCATCAACGACCGGTAACTTTTCATCATCTTGCTGATACCAAGCTTGTGGTGCATAGGGGAAATCCGCTTCGCTGGCTAAGAGCCAGAAATTACATGCCAGCACAAAAGGGGGCACACGATATTCTTCTTTCTTCGCTCCATTACCCTCGATTTCCATCAAACGTGCAATTTCCATATTGATATCGGTATGGTCAAGCCCTTCGATGTTAATCTGTTTTGGCTTTGATCTTCCAATCGAAGCTCCAGCTCGCAAAATCATGACAGGTATTTCTCTCTCGATTTCACTCCAGGCAACCGATTGATACCAATCAAAAATATGGAAGCCAAGATGATCTTGTTGACCCTCGGGCGTGTAATAAGGTCGAGCACCTTGCCAAACCTCAGGTCCTCCTTTACCCCATAAGACAGATTTTCCATTAGCCCATGCATAAACCCCGAGTACTAATTTGTCCAACAGACGTTTATTGCCACGTCGTTTGATACTCTTCATTGCGGTTTGCAGGAAGGCTAGATCCCAATAGTCACCGCCTGGTTCCAAGGGTGGGAAGATGGGGATTAAACCTTCACTGATTGCCAATTCAGCTAGTGGGATGAATAGGTCTAGGAAGCGTTCTACTAGATCGACTTGTGACCAAGTGGCTGGATACCAATGGGTGCGGCAATTCGGGCGATCGAAGAGCGTGATATATTGCACGCCCCAGCGGGCATAATGTTGAAATAATAATTGCAGTGCGCCTTGATCGACAGGAAGTCCAGCTTGAAATTGGAAGTGGAGGATTGGTGTGATATTTGATGATAGAAGGGCGTTGATAAAGCGCTCAGGTACAGCCCTTACATGAGGAGCGATGATTGTCAACCATGAAACGCCCATCTGCTCTAATCTTGGGATCCATCGGTTTATATCTTCTTCACGAAAATGGGTTGTGTCTGGAAAATAATGCATTCCTAGTCGTGTAATTTTTGACATGGTCTTTGATCTCTCCAAAAATAAATCGCATTTACTTGATGATAATGATGCAAGGTTTATGCCTACCATCGATTTTGAACCGAATTATGTCTTGAATCTAATCATGGTTAAATATTTCCTATATAAGATTTATAAGAAATTTGCGATAATTTGGTAGAATACAATTGAGTTCTGAAGAGATGAACTTTATTTTTAAATGAACTTAAAGATTAGAAAAGCCATTGGAGAAGATTTTTATGCCAACATCTGATTTTATTATTGATGTTACAGAAGCAGATTTTGAATATCAGGTATTAGTCTATTCACAGAATGTCCCCGTCGTAGTCGATTTTTGGGCGCAGTGGTGTGCGCCTTGTCTAACGTTGGGACCTATCTTGGAGAAATATGCTCATCAAGCGCAGGGTGATTTTCGTTTAGCAAAGCTCAATGTTGATGAAAACCCCAATTTAGCTATTCGCTATGGTGTGCGTAGTATTCCAGTGATCAAAGCCTTTCGAGATGGAGAAAAGATCTCTGAGCTGATTGGATTGCAGCCAGAAGCTCGTATTTTGGAATTCATTCGCTCGATTGCTCCTAGTCAGAGCGATTTATTGGTCGAGAAAGGATTTAGTCTACTCGCAATGCAGGAAGCAATCGATGCACAGGAGTCATTCTTGGAAGCGTTGGAAGATAATGAGGATGATTCGAGAGCGTTACTTGGCTTAGCGATGAGCCTTTTATTGCAAGGGAATGGGGCAGAGAGTTTTCAAATCCTGGAAGATTTCCCAACAAGTCGAGAATATAAAAAAGCTGAGGTGCTGTATCCTTTAGCTGAAGCATTATTAGAATTAGAGATAAAAGATTTTAAAGACAGCGATGATCCTTTAGACGCGGCTTTTTACAACGCCATCCGTTTGGTAAAACGCAGCAATATGGAAGCTGCCATGGATGGGTTGCTGGATATCCTGCGCCAGGATAAACATTATGCCGATGATCGCGCTCGAAAAACCATCGTGGCGATCTTAGAATTATTAGGAGATCAAAACCCGATTGCGCGTGAATATAGAAAGGAATTAGCTTCGGTATTGTTCTGATTTACTTTGATCCATCACGAACCCCATAATTTATTTATGAGGGGTAAAAAAAAGAGAGCGAACATATGACAGAAGAAAAGAGAAATGGTGCTAATCATCATCAAATCTTGGTTTGTGGATTTCAACCAGGTTTATGAGAAAATGAAACGCAAAGGCGCAGAGACGTAAGGAAGATCAGAAGAATTTCTCTGCGCGGCACCCTGCTCCCTAACTGATTTCCGGCTAGATGCGCATCCTAAGGCAGAAAAGTTCATTGAGGTGATTTGGTATGAGTGAGCAGAAAAAGGATCTTGAAACGGTTGGACATAAAAAAGGCAACAAATCTGAGGAAAGCCTTATTCCGAAACACGGTGGCTACCGAAACCTGATAAGCTTTCAGGTCTCACAGCTTATCTATGATGTGACTGTGCGGTTTTGTGATCTCTATGTTGACAAGTTCAGCCGGACAAAGGATCAAATGGTTCAGGCAGCTAGGTCTGGTGTGCAGAATATTGCTGAGGGCAGTAAGGTGTCTGGAACATCCAAAAAGATGGAAATGAAACTGACCAATGTAGCGCGTGCAAGTCTTGAAGAGTTACGCTTAGATTATGAAGATTTTTTGCGGCAGCGGGGATTGCCATTGCTTGAAGCAAAGGATCCGGTCTTGATGCGATTCAAAGCGCGTAAATGCCGGACATTGAAGGATGTACAGGCTTGGGTAAAAGAAGAAAGGGTAATAATAAAGGACAAACAAAAACAAGCACGTACAAACACGGATATTGCTCATATAAAGTTCAGCAATGTGAATGAGCGTCCATGTCGGTCCCTTAGTTCTGCCTGTCTTGCAGCAAACGGTGCTCTTTCGCTTCTAAATCTAGCAAGCTATCTCCTTGGTCGCCAGCTTGCAGCCCAAGCAGAAGCCTTTGAAAAAGAAGGCGGGTTTACCGAACGCATCTATCAACGAAGAAGCCAGGCACGGAGAAAAAAATGAGCGCTATACCATAAACCACCTTGGAACAAACCGCTCTCGATTCTCTCAAATGATTTCCTTAAGGAGGTACGCTAGTTTTCCCCCCTCAATCTGTTAGTAGAACTGCTCAGAAAGCTTTAGAACGATGATGTCAAGACAAGCTCACGCAAGCGCGTAGTCTAGACGCGCTCAAATCCGCGTGATCGTGAAACGGATTCTGCGCAAATATGGCTATCCACCCGACAAACAAGAAAAAGCAACCCAAACCGTTCTGGAGCAAGCGGAGGTTCTTTGTAAGGAATGGGCATTTCAATAAAATGAGCTCTTAATTCAAGATTAAGAGCTCATTGGATTTATTCTAAATCATTTTGAGATCAAGTCATTTTGGTTCACTTCAGCGTACAGCCAAACTTGTCATTCATGAATTGCGCTGTGCTGGTGTAAAACAGTGCGCGAGCGGTGACGGCTTTATTCTCATAATCGATATTGATCTCCTTGACAGGCACAGAAACGCGAGCAATAACGCGCGCTTGTTCTTCAGATACTTCATCAACAAAGAGCGCCGAACACATGAACTTCGCATAGGCTCCTGAAGGCATTTTCCGGAAATTGACTAACTCTTCCCAATGTATACCGACCCAGACAAATCCGATAACAACTGCAAGTACGACGATTGCGAGAATGATTTTTTTGACCTGTTTTGGTAAAAAAGTATGTTTAAAGAACGGAAGCTCACGTCTATTCCACCTCTTCTTGCATGTTGTTAACAGAAAAAGCGCCTCTCTTGAGGCGCTTTTCATTTAATGAATGGACTTCATTATACCCCACCATGCCGTGTGCCGCTTAGTTTTGAACCTGCCTTCGCAGGTTGGGTCCCGCCTTTAGTGATCCGCCTTGGCTCAAGCCTATCGCGTCACACTATGAAGATTGAGACCCGATATGTGTGTGTTGGCTCAAAACCGGGTTGCTGCATCACGTACACAGCAGGGTAATTAACTTATACCATAAAATAAAACCAGTGAAAAGGAAAAATAAATTAGAAAATTTTCCTGCAAAAACACAAAAATCCTAAACCTTGTCCTTGAGATCTAATTTAATATTCAATTCTCTCAATTGTTTTTTCTCAACTGGGGAGGGGGCATCTCCCATGACATCTCGAGCGGCTTGGTTCTTCGGAAATGCAATCACTTCACGAATATTCGCTTCGTCCGCAAGGATCATGCAGATACGGTCTATGCCTGGCGCAATGCCGCCATGCGGTGGTGTTCCAAATTCAAAAGCCTCCAACATATGACCAAATCTTTTTTGAGCAATGTCAGGTTCAAGACCAATCAATGAAAAAACCTTTTCTTGTAGCTGACGGTCGTGAATTCGGATCGAGCCTCCACCGACTTCATAGTTATTGAGCACCATATCATATTGTTGACCGCGTGCTTTCCCTGGTTCATTATCCAGTAGAGCTATATCTTCAGGCATAGGTGATGTAAAGAGATGATGACTGGGATCCCATCGTTTCTCATCTTCGTTCCAATTCACAAAGGGGAAATCGATCACCCAGCAGAATGCCAGGATATCTGGGTCAATCAGATCCAACGCTTCGCCTAAGTGCACGCGCAATCTGCCTAAAGATTCGAAAACGATCTCTGGTCGATCAGCTACAAAGAGCAGTAGATCGCCATTCTCAGCTTGCATTTTTTCTCTGATCGCAGTAACCATTTCGGGAGGCAAAAACTTTGTAAAGGAGGAGCGTTCTTCGCCTTCCGATGTGATTGCTAAATAGGCTAAGCCTTTTGCCCCATATTGCTTTACATATTCAGTGAGTTGATCGATCTGCTTTCTTGTGTGATCGCCACATCCTTTTGCATTTAATCCGCGGATGTCGCCGCCATTTGCTAGTACTGTTTCAAATACCTTAAAACCGCTATCTTTTACGAGAGGCGCAATGTTAACCAATTCAAGACCAAAGCGTATATCGGGGTTGTCTTTACCAAATCGTTCCATCGCTTCTTGGTAAGTGAGACGTAGCCAGGGACTGGCTAATAAGTGTTTTTCTGGGACGATTTCAGCCACGAGCGCCGTAAACAATCCCTCGGCTAGCTGCATGACATCCTCTCGTTCCACAAAAGACATCTCAAGATCTAGTTGGGTGAACTCTGGCTGTCGATCTCCACGTTGATCTTCATCGCGGAAACATCTCGCAATCTGGAAATATCGTTCCACGCCGGCAACCATCAGCAATTGCTTGAGTTGTTGCGGAGATTGGGGCAAGGCGTAAAATTCTCCGGGATGTACTCGCGAGGGTACCAGGTAATCACGGGCGCCTTCAGGTGTCGTTTTAAAAAGAATCGGTGTTTCAATCTCAATAAAGCCTTGATCTGATAAATAATCACGAATAAACTTTACTACCTTGTGACGAAGGATGATATTCTTGCTCATCCGTTCGCGGCGTAAATCTAAATAGCGATATTTCAAGCGTGTGTTTTCATCCACCTCTTCATCTTTGTTGATTGAGAAGGGAGGTGTTTTGGCTGGATTTAATACCTTGACGTCTTGTACTTCGATTTCAATCGCGCCAGTTTCTAGATTAGGATTTTCTGATCCCTTGGGGCGAGCTTTAACGACACCATTCACCTGAAGCACCCATTCCGAGCGCGCCAATTCCAATATTTTATGAGATGATTTGGATATCGTCGGGTCAGCGACTACTTGGGTGAGTCCAAAGCGATCGCGCAAATCGATAAAGGTCACGCCACCATGGTCGCGACGGCGGTGTACCCAACCGGCTAGTTGAACATTTTTTCCGATATCAGAATGGCGTAATTCTCCACAGGTGTGTGTTTTATACATACTTCTTCTCCATAGAAAATCGCCCAACGCGAGATGCGCGGGGCGATGGAATAACTTGCTGGGTTTCCCGAGAGTTAGCCCTGCATCAACGACTTCCAAAACGGATCTAAAACAAGCAGATCAATATTTCGTAGCATTATAGCATGCGAAATTCAATTTCAGGGATTTGTATTCCCATAAAATGATTATGGTACTAGCATTCTAAAACGGATTATCGTTTGCTAATATGTTCACTTTCACCGATTCGACTGGATGTGAGATGAAATTCGCTTGGTCGTTCTCCATGTTCAAAGCAAGCTTGGACAATCAGAAGGCGAGCAGCATCTTTTCCAATATTCTTCCAGCGGTGTCTATGTTGGGCAGCAAATATTAATGTGCATCCAGGATACATCTCATGCCGTTCGTTGTCGATTTCGTATTCAACGCGACCCTCGAGACACATTACGAATTCACTCCCGGAGTGGATCATTCCAAAAGGACCGCTTTCTGCAGCAGGTTCTAATTCCAACTCAAAGGGTTCAATTCGACCAGAGAACAGCTCTCCACCAAGCCCCTCCAGTACACCCTTCGGTATACTCACCTTTTTTCGTCTTTCTGGTTGACAGAAAATAACTTCTTGCTTAGGTGGCTCTAATCGGAAGAATGCGGTGATTGGAATCTCTAAAGCGCTTGATATTTTATATAGAGTGCTCACGGATGGTGATGTGCGCCCACGTTCGATCATGCTCAGCGCGTTGGTCGATAGCCCGCTCTCTCTCGCCAGAGCGCGCATCGATTTTCCGCGCTCGGTCCTTAATTGTCTTAAACGTCCACCCACGTCAATGGTAATCATTTCGTTTTCAAAATACTCCATAGTAGGCCTCCCGCCCCTAGAATTGTTATTTTTTAATTTACGTGCTTAATTATACCCGAAATATCACTTTTTGAGTACATAAATTTTGGAAATTGATCAAGAAAATCACGTAATTTGTTCAATATTATTAATGATTTCTAAATTTTGGGGGCTATTTTGCTAATTAATCATGTAATTTTGATGGAGTAAGGCGAATTATATTACATTTATACTATGCGTGTGATGATAATATCACTGATTATTAAGATCTGTCACGAAGCGATGCTGTAAACTGATGCAGAAGGGTAAAGAAAATTTTTATTGGATAAGAAATAAGATTAAGTTAGTAAAATTGATTTATGTTTACATAATACTTTTCGAAAACACTACATTTATTTAATAAGGAGAAAAGTTTTGGCAGAAGAAAAAGGAACCGGAAAGATAAAAGAAGGCACAAGTGCATTTTCAAGCACCAAGATATTGGCTGAACATAAGGTCAAAGAGGGTGATACCTTAAGCACGCTGGCATTAGAATATTATGGTTCAGCGACCAAGGATTATTATATGTTGATCTACACTATGAATAAACGCGTTATTGGAGATAATCCTAATAAAATCAAACTAGGACTGCTGCTCAAGATCCCAGAACTACCACCTCATTTGGAGATGAAGAAATAGCGAAAAAGCTCCAAGTACTCATTCCGAATAGACCCTATTACCGCTTCTGTATGGGGTCTTTTTCTTTGTGGGAAAGCGAAAAAAAACCTCACAATACTTACCTAAGGATATCTACCCCAAAAGTTGCACCAGTTGGTAATGTGATGGATTGACCTCCTCGGATAAAAACTATAAGATAAAAAGAGGAGGCAAAAATGCCAAAA
>CAZJMV010000173.1:0-22594 GCA_964547225.1 uncultured Anaerolineaceae bacterium
GCAACGATCTTATCAATCAATCCTCGTGTAAGTTTGTGGGGATCTTACCAGCGAATGCAAGGGACTTATACGACTTTTTCCTACCTTGTGATCTTTATATCTATGCTGGCAAATTTGAGGAAGCGTGAACAGGTAGAGCGAATGATTGGTGTGATCATCATATCAAGCTTACCGATCAGTTTATATGGCGTATTGCAGCATTTTGGGATTGATCCAATTCCATGGGGTGGTGATGTTACAAGACGTATCGCTGCAAATATGGGCAACTCGATTTTTGTGGCTGCTTATCTTGTCTTGGTTTTTCCATTGACTTTCATGCGTATTGTTGACTCGTTTGAAGCGCTTATGGAAGAACGAGGCTCTCAAATACCCAATTTTACACGTTCTACTAGTTATGTTTTTATTGCTTCATTACAAGTAATTGCACTCTATTACACAGGCAGTCGTGGTCCTTGGCTCGGTTGGGGAATAAGTCTTGTGTTCATCTGGCTTGGATTATCTTTGATCTGGCGCGCGCGTTGGTTAACGATCAGTGGCGTGATCCTAGCTATCTCGGCTGTGATCTTTTTGGTGCTGCTTAATATTCCAAATGGACCACTGGAGAATTTGCGATCTAGGTCGGAGTTTGGTCGTCTTGGGGAACTTTTAGATGCAGAGAGTCGAACCGGTAGAGTACGAACATTGATCTGGTCTGGCGCTGCAGAGTTAGTTCAACCTCACGAACCCTTGGAATATCCAGATGGTAGAAAGGATCCATTCAACTTTATACGTCCTATTATTGGATATGGACCTGAGAGTATGTATGTAGCTTATAACCGATTTTACCCACCTGAATTAACTCAAGTTGAAAAACGGAATGCCTCCCCTGACCGCTCCCATAATGAGACCTGGGATTCCGTCATCATAACTGGTGTGATTGGTTTGATAGCCTATTTATCCCTTTTTGGCTTCGTGATTTATTATGGTTTAAAGTGGCTTGAATTGGTGAACAACAAGAAACAAAGAAATATCTTTATCGGTTTGTTTACACTTGGAGGTATTATCAGTTCAATAATATTTCTTTACTGGGAAGGTATTAACTTTTTGGGTGTCGCGCTTCCCTTTGGGATGATCATGGGGGTATTGTCTTATCTGATTTTGATTTCAATTTTTAGTAAAAGAAAAACTATAGAAAGAAAGGATCAGAAATTACGCGCTTATTTTTTATTGGGGTTATTAGCTGCTTTAATGGCACATTTTGTTGAGATCAACTTTGGAATCGCGATTGTCGCGACACGTACCTATTTCTGGGTTTATGCAGCGCTTTTGGTTTTGATTGGATGGGTATTCCCTTATCATGGTATTTTCTTTGGTTCCAACGATCAAGCAGAAGTAGATTCTGATCCATCAAAAATCGATGAACATATTGCAAATAATCAGTCAGCAGCTCGCCAAAAGAGAAAAATTAAATCTCGGCGTCGAAAAAATACATCAAATGGTTTTACAAGATTATTTCATAACGATAGACCGTTCTGGTTACATGAAGCGATCATCATTGGATTAATTATCGCGGTATTGTTAATGACTTTGGGTTTCGATTTTATTACGAATCCAAGCCGTAGCCACTCAGCTACAGAAATATTATGGAATTCATTTACTCGATTAGGTAATTCATCAGATCAATCTTCAAGTGGGATCTTAACGCTGCTTCTTACGAGCTGGATTTTTGGTGTCTTGTTATTGGCTTCTGAAAGTTCTCAATTAAGAATAGCTTCGTTTCATGACCAAGTAAGAGAATGGATAAAAATCATTCTGGTTGCATTAGCTATATCGCTTATTTTAGCATTCGCTTTCTGGATTTGGCATGCTGAATCGCTGGCTGCATTGTCAAGAGTTGCTCCTCAATCCTTGAGGGAGGTTCTACTTCAAGTGAGACAATCGGAAGGTTTATTAACTTCATATTATATTGGGTTGTTTGTGCTAATTTTTTTCCTAGCATTTGCTATTCCAAGAAGTTGGTCTCAGCAAGGGGTACGTTATCAAGTATTTAGTAGTTTGATTGCTGTTGTTTCAATCATTGGCGCTTTTGGGATAGCCTCAACTACCAATTTACGTGTAATCCAAGCGGATATTGCATTCAAAACAGCAGACATCTTCAGCAACTCAAAAACTTGGCCAGTAGCCATTGAGATTTACAATCACGCTAATGATCTAGCTCCGGCAGAAGACTATTATTATCTCTTCTTAGGAAGAGCTTATCTGGAACAAGCAAAATTGCTGGATGATCTCGAAGAGAGAGAAAAGTTAATCGCTCAAGCTGCTAATGATTTAAAAAGCGCCCAGAATCTCAATCCATTAAATACAGACCATACCGCTAATTTAGCGCGTTTACACAGCCTTTGGTCATCTTACACTGTTGATCCAGCTTTGAAAAACGAACGTGCCCTGGCTTCCAGTGAATATTTCTCTCAAGCTGTCAACCTGAGTCCCAATAATGCTCGCTTATGGGATGAGTGGGCGGTTTTATTAATGAATATTCTGAATCAACCAGAAGAGGGTTATAAAAAGTTACAGAATGCTTTGGAAATTGATCCGTATTATGATTGGACGTATGGATTAATGGGAGATTATTTCTCTAGATATGCTTCCGTAATTTCTGATGATGAAAAAGAAGCTGCATTTATTGAAGCAAAAATAAATTATCAAAAGGCAATCAAGTTGGCGGGTTCCTCAAATGATTCCATGAAGTATGGATATGCTGTTGCGCTGGGTGGTGTTGAGTCCGACCTAGGAAATGTACAAGAAGCCATAGATGCGTATGAATTAGCTTTGAGTACTTATCCAAATACACCCGATCGCTATAAGATTGAATTAGCTTTAGTGCGATTGTATTTAATGAATGGGGATGAAAATAAAGCAATCGAAAAAGCTTGGTTAGCGATCGACTACGCTCCAGAAGACCAGAAACAAGCTGTGCAAGATTACTTGATGCAATTAGGTATTCAACCATAAGATGGTGTTAACTTTCCTTCCTTTGCTCTTGGCATTATTTATTTGTATCCTACTGATCCCTTTGATCAAGCGGTTTAGTTACAAGTTGGGATATCTTGCTCAACCGAGATCAGACCGGTGGCATAAATCTCCAACACCAATTTTTGGGGGGATTGCGATTTTTTTTGGATTTATTCTCAGCCAGATTATCTATTTTTCAATTCTAGGTCAATGGGATAAGGTACCTTGGGGATTATTGTCTGGTTCAGTGATCATTTTTACAATTGGATTGTATGATGATTTACATCCAATATCTCCTTTGGGAAAATTACTAGGGCAAATAGTAGCAGCTGCTTTAGTAATTCTGCTAGGTTATACTAGCACATTCTTTAATCCAAGGATTGAAAACGAAATAATAGCCCAATTACCGAATATTCTTTTTACTTTTATTTGGCTGGTAGGAATCACAAACGCGATCAATTTACTAGACAATATGGATGGTCTGGCAGGTGGTATTTCGCTTATTGCTGCTTGTATTTTGGGATTCTTCTTCTGGCGGGAGGGGAATCAACCGCTTTTCTTGGTTTCAATTACTTTGGCGGGTAGTTTGTTGGGTTTTTTGTTTTTCAATTTTCCCCCAGCATCCATTTTTATGGGAGACAGTGGGAGTCTCTTCCTCGGATTTACATTGGCGATATTGGCAATCGCACAGCAACAGCAAGCCTCCAATGTATTCGCCGTTATCAGTGTTCCAACTTTGTTGTTCTTACTTCCTATTCTTGATACGCTACTTGTCACCATTACACGGCTGATGCGAGGACAGTCTCCAACCCATGGAGGAAGGGATCATACATCCCATAGGCTGATTGCATTTGGTCTGAATGAAAGACAAACCTTATATATCTTGTATGCTGTTGCTCTTATTACGGGTATCATGGCAGCAACGCTAGAATCGATCAACTATTGGATGAGTTTGGCGCTCGTACCAATATTAGTAATTGTTTTGGCATTATTGGTAGCTTATCTCGGTCGTATGAAGGTGGTTTCCAATATAGATGTTCAAGAAAACCCAGTCATAGCAAAAGTAATTGGTGAAATTACCTATCGCAGAAGATTATTAGAATTTGGATTGGATTTCTTCTTGATTTCAATCGCTTTTTATTTATCTTTTTTAGCAAATTATGGACTGGTCATGAATAATGAACGCTTAGCGCTCTATTTGCAAGCGTTACCAATTGGATTAGCAAGCGCGTACATCGCAAATTTTTTGGTAGGAGTCTACCGGGGTGTATGGCGTTATGTCGGTTTGGATGATTTTGTTCGTTATGTCCAAGCTTCTATAGGATGTATTGCAATCTTTGCAGGATTATTATTCTTGATTAATTCATTTTCAGATATTGAATGGACAAATGATTTTCCATCAAAAATAATCCTCTTTTTTGGGGTTTTCTTATTCCTTAGTTTATCTACTTCTAGGTCGTCTTTTAAATTCTTGGATTTACTTTTTTCAGCTAGCCAACCAAGAATTGGAAGAGAACGAGTAGTTATATATGGCGCAAGTGATTCTGGTGAAATGGCTATTCGTTGGATGCAAATGAACCTAGGATTGAATTATTTACCGGTAGGTATTCTTGCAGACAATCCTTTATTGATTGGTCGTCGTATCCATGGCGTTGAAGTAATTGGGAATTATGCGGACCTAGAAAAAATAATAACGCAGGGATCTATTCAAGGGGTAATTATTACGGAAGGTTTGGACGAAATGGAACGTTTGAATGCTGTTAAAAACATCTGTAAAGCTAATCAATGTTGGATAAAAGTATTGCGCTTGGGATTTGAAGATTTGTAGAAGACGGTTGATGATGTGTAATTTCATAGTTTCCTTTTTTTATCGAATTTTTCCCTTTCAGACACATGAACGAAATTGGCAAGTGATACTAAAAATGATCATTCAAGAACTTGATCGTGAAGCAATTCCATACAAAATCGTTGGTGGCGCTTCTGCGGTTTTGCAAGGCGTATCTATTAATGTGAATGATATTGATTTTGAAATGGATCGAGAAGCAGTTTATCGCTTTGGAGAATTATTTCACAGTCAAGTGATCAAAGATGTTGAATATTGCGAGGATATTAAATATAGTTCTATTATTGGCAAATTCATTTTCAATGGTTTAAGAGTAGAAATATTCGCCAATTTGAAACGTAAAGAGAATGGCGAGTGGGTTGATACTTCTACAAAGACAAAAAGGGTAGTTCACTTGGATGAACTCAATGTGAATGTCTCATGGTTGGAGGAAGAAACGATAGCTTATATCCGGCGTGGTCGAATGGATCGAGCTGCGGATTGTTTAAAGCTGTGCGATCCGCAACGGATGTTATCGATATTACGCGGAGAAGTTGAAATTGGTGTTTTGTAAACACTACTTCATAGTTTATGCGTGTTCTGGTTCTGGAAGTGGTTTGATCTCAACTCTATAATGATTTTTGGGGTCTTTAATGAAAAACAGGAATACTAATATTGCAGCAGTGCCACCAATGACTGAGCCTAGGAAGGTAGATTGGTAACCAGCAAAATCAGCCAGCCAACCTCCAATGAATGGAGCAACGATATTTGCTGGTGCAATCAGTGTGTTAGATAAACCAATATATGCAGGGCGATCTTCTTCACTGCAAAAATCAAGCGTCATTGTGATCCCAAGTGTCCAGGAAGCAATATTGGCAATACCAGCTAGCAGAAAGACGATATAAAACCAATCCCCATTTTGTGCAATTAATGCCAAAAAAGAACTACCTACTGCTGCGCAAAGCCCAAAGATCATGACAACACGTCGATTCCAATGATCACCCCACCAACCCAGAATAGGGTTAGCAATTATTTGTATACCAAACAATATGCTTGTCATTACTCCAATACTAATTACACTGACCCCCAGATTTTTCACTGCATATACCGTATAAAAAGCGACACCCATCACAGCAAAACTGGTTAGTGTGCGTCCAATTAAATACCATCGAAAGTTCTTATCAGTGGATAGTATTCGGAAAAGGTTCATCCGAAATTCGGATGAACTGTGATTTTTGGAAGGGGGAAGGCTTTCAAATTCCCGTGTCATAGCGAGGATAACCCAAGATAAGACCATTATTACAAATGTAATTAAAAAGCACAAGGTAAAATCAAAGGGACTATCGTTTTTATCTAAGATATAGCCAGCCATTATCGCACCGATAGCCCCAAAAAGGCTAAAAAAGCTACCTTGCATTCCGAAAAAAGTTCCCCATCGATTGGGAATGATCACTTTACTCATCAGACTTTGCCAAGCTATTGCAGTGACCCCACCTCCTAATCCTTGCCAGCTTAACATAAGAAATGTAAAAAGTAGAACAACATTAGGTCCGAAGCGTGGCAAGAAAAAGGCAGTGATTGCTAATCCCAAGAAAGGGATTCTTTCGTGTGCAGTCATTGCCAACACCATTGGTTTGTAACGCAATTGTCGTGAAACTTGACCAGCGAAGAATAGTTGTGGTAATTGCCATCCTGCTGAGTGTATTGCAGGAATTAAACCGATCAAGATGGCTGAGTCTGTATAGCTGCTGATAAATAATGGTAGGATCGTTTGGTAAGATGAAATGCTTATTGCCAGTCCAAAAAAACCTCCTTCAAAGAGGTTTACAATAAAATTGTGTTTGTAAAATTGGATGACTTTGTTTTGTTTTGAGTCGATGGTCATATTTTCCTGGAATTTTTCTTGTACAGACGCTTAAGACGGTGTTCAAGATTGGAGTATTGGATTTTTGCTTGGTATGAAGCATATATATTCTGGTGTGTTTTCTCATTAGAGAAGTCGGAAAGTGAATCGATCGCCTTCTCTGTCCAAACAATCGCTTCAGAATAATCTTTGTATTGATGTTCATAACATTTGGCTAGCTCAATATAGGCGTCTAGGTTCTCATAATCTGTGGCGATTATCCATAATCGAATAGCTGCTTCCATCTGGTTTTGCTTTTTGTAGATTTGCGCCAATCTTTGTAACGCTTTGATATAAATATGGTGAGGTAGGCGTTGTTGAGGGATATCATCATGGTTTAACCCATGGATATATAACTCCGTAGCTGTTTCTAGATCTCCCATATCTTCAAACAACTTAGCCAAAGAGAGCAAATCAACACTAAATTGATTACCTAAATCAAAAGGATGTGAGAGTAAAGCAGCCATATGGTTTAGCAGTCCGGACATGGAGAAGACATCCATGGCATTATGATAAAAAACATTTCTTAAAGGTCTGGCGTCACCTGTTTGGAGGTAATCGAAGTAAAGTGATGGGATCATCCAACCGGGAATATCTTCGTCTTCCCTTTGTGTACCTAGAATTTGCACTTCCAGGTTGCCTAAGGTACGACTGGATAAACGGTCGCTCCATAATCTTCGAGCTAAGTGTAATAAGTCGATATGGGCTAATTCATTAAAGGGCGCTTGCCAGCCATGCGTGATGTATCGAGTGAATAGAAGAGGTAGATCAAAAGCTTTTCCGTTGAAGGACACAATGGCTTTACAAGGAGCGAGGAAATCTTCAAGCGCAAATAACTGGGCTGGTTCTTCGGTTGGATTGCGCATAAAGAATTGTGTAAGATGAAAGTCACCTTTTTCATATCGACCCACTCCGACCAAAAAAGCATAGGTCCCTGTACCGCCAGATAATCCTGTTGTTTCTGTATCGATAAAGGCGATTTCTTCAGGTGATAACCTAGCAACACGTTCATCTTGTGTCCAATTGGCAAGTTGATCTAAAGAGGCACTCATGGGTGGTTCTGGAGAGTTTTGATTTTCTAACTTCGTATAGTATTTTTCTACTCTGTAAATTTTACCTTGTGGGGTTTCAATATTCTGCCCTGGAACGATACGCTCAATAGAATAATCCTGTGATTTCGGTATTCTTGGAAGATTATTTGCTCCTTTTTTTACACCCAGAGCGATCAATTTTTGTGAGATTTTGTCGGTAAAATTATTGTTCATTCCTTCTATACACAATCATTACTATTGATCATTGCTTCATTTTTATCTAAATTAATCGAATCGATCTCAATGTTCTTAATCTAATTGTAATTTAATCACAAATGTCTTTTTTTATCGAGAGTTTGAACACTTTTGATTAAATCAAAATTTCTATTGGAGTACACATAGTTTTGATTTGTTATTTATTTAGGATTGCTTCCAATATTGCAAGAGTTTCCATCTTCGAACTTTGTCCTAATTCACCCCCAGGTCCAACACATGATGGACAACCATCGGTGCATTTACAATTTTTTATCAATTCATAAGCTTGCTTGATAAGTTCATCATGTATCTCGAACAAATGTTGACTGAATCCCATTCCGGCTGAGAATTGATCATAAATCACAATCATGGGCTTTCCGTTTGCCAGAGAAGATTTTGGGTCAGAATGAACACCAATATCATTTTGATCACACATTAAGAAAAAGGGCGCTAAATGTTTTAATACGTAAGCTAACCCAGCTAAACCACTGTGTACTCGAACTGCTAATTCTACTCTTTGGTGACATGTTGAGCATAAGGTAACTAAATTTTCTATACAATTTGCTTGTTGGAAATTATCGAAATTTCGGAATGGGGTTATGTGATGTACATGATGAGCACGAACAGTTTCAGGGATGCCACATAATTTACACGTATAATGGTCTCTTGTTCTTGCTTTTTCGCGTTGACTATTCCAGTTAGGACCATAATCATTGGGATCATTCGTCCAAAAGCCTGATTTTCTTAGATACTCTACAACTTTATCGGAGAGGCTGAACCAATAGCCATAGGTGAGTAAATCTGTTGCTGGCATTTCTAATTCTTCGGTTCCTAAGCGCTGATGGGTATACCATTGAACTTTATGAAATCCAATTACTTGAGAAGTGATTTGTAATTCACCGAAAGCCTTGTCCACATATGTTAATCTTTCATGTTTATGTTCTTCAATCAGATTGACTGTTGTGTTCGTACGAGCGATGGTGTAATAATCGCTTTCAGATAATCTTAACGAGGCGATATTTTTCTCTAGATCTAAATCTTCAACAAAATATTGTTCTCCTTCATGAATATAGATTGCCATTGGATGTACCATCCAATAAGCAGAAGCTTGATCGATCTGACCGATGGTTTTCCGATAAACATTTCCTGAATCTTGTAAATTGATCGGGGCATTGTTTAGATTTCGCAAAGAGATCTTTTGTGCTGGATAATCATCCGCCATCCAAAAATATTTACCTTTTGATTGAAATAAGCTGTCTTCTTCTTGGATGACTGTGAAGAATTCCCGTAATTGATCGGGATTCAGATTTCCATAGCCCTCATCAAACTGAAACGGGATTTCAAATAAAGCACAACGGATATGATCTAAAAGAATGAGTAAATTATCGGGATTTATCAGGACATGCTCCGGAGAACGACCAAAGAAATACTCAGGATGAGCTGCCAGGAATTGATCTAGCGGAGAAGCTGTTGTCACGAGAATGGTGATTGATTCTTGCTCTCCTCTACCAGCTCTACCAGATTGCTGCCAGGTTGCTGCAATTGAACCAGGATAGCCAACAAGTAATGCAGCGCCTAGACTTCCAATATCTATTCCTAATTCCAGCGCATTGGTTGCCACGACAGCTCTTACTTCACCAGTTCTTAAAGCTTGTTCGATCTCTCGTCTTTGGGAAGCAAGATAGCCACTGCGATAACCACGAATCTTTTTTTCTAGTGTGGTTTCAGATTTATTAGTAATGTCATGTGAAAGATGGATAAATTGGGATTCTTCACGTAGATAAGTGAGAATAAGTTCAACGCTACGTCTTGATCGTGCGAAGATGATCGTCTGTACTTGATTGGTCAATAGGTCTTTAGCTAAACGAACACTTTCCTGTAATGCACTGCTTCGTAAACCTAATCTTTCATCAATGATCGGTGGGTTATAAATCAGAAAGTGTTTTTGTCCTCGAATAGAATCATCTTGGTCTACACAGATGACTTCATCCCCAATCAGGAGGGATGAAAAGTCATCTGGATTTGCAATTGTTGCAGAGGTCATGATAAATTGAGGATTACTTCCATAAAGATGAGTGATTCTTTTCAATCGACGGATAATGTTAGCGACATGCGAACCGAAAACGCCGCGATAGGTGTGTGCCTCGTCAAGAACAACAAATGCTAAATGGGAAAAGAAGTTTTGCCAAGACGTGTGATGAGGAAGTATACCTATATGCAGCATATCAGGATTGCTGAAAATAATATTGGTTGTTTGGCGAATTTTTTGACGAGCTCTTTGGGGTGTATCGCCATCATAAAGAGCAATCGCTATATCAGATGGATGGTTTGTGGGACTAATTTTTTTTTGTGGTGTACTTAAAGTTATTCTTTTGATCAATTTAAGTAAAGAATTATTTTGATCTTGTGCTAGGGCTTTAGTGGGAAATAAAAATAGCGCCGTGGTTTTGGGAGATTTTACAATCTTATTTAAGACTGGTAGTTGA
This sequence comes from uncultured Anaerolineaceae bacterium, assembly GCA_964547225.1. GTDB lineage: Bacteria > Chloroflexota > Anaerolineae > Anaerolineales > UBA4823 > CAZJMV01. Next base: position 10,489 of record CAZJMV010000173.1, read on the forward strand.
TAGCACAGAGATTTTCCGCTGGATGTACCAGAAACGACAATGATATTTTTTCCTTCCTGGATCAACTGCCAACTTATTTTTTGATGGGAGTATAAGGAAGTGATCCCATTTTCCTGAAGTGATCTCCGTAATCGTGGGTGTATCGATGACGGAAGTCCTAGATCAAGTATCGTAGATGGTTGGCGAGATGGGATGGTTCGCCATTCATAGATATTTTCCCTGATGGTGGGTTCTGTTTGCCATGAATGAATAAGGTGATCAAGAGACTCTTTATTATTTGACATTAAGCAACCATTGATATCAGAGCAACTTTCTTAAACGAATTACTCAATATCAATCTCAAAAGATTGTGAATTGTTTGTCAGTTCAGGATCATCTTCCTTAGCGAGTACCGCACCTTGCGCTGTTATTGTACCTGGAGAATCGGGTGTTTTTATCGCTATAAGGATTTGCAAGTTAGTATCATGAGTTAGGTCTCCAGGATTGCAAGTGATATTACTGTTGTTAATTATACAATTTGCGGAAGATGGGGAAGCATCAATAATCGAAACTTCTTCTGTAAGTAGTAAATCAAAAACGATTTCGCTGGCATCACTGGGTCCAATATTACTGATCATGACTGTATAGGTGATAGTAGAGCTGATAGGTGCAGAGGAAGGTGAAGATATATCGATGGTTAAATCAGCCAAAGGAAGTATATTGGTTGTATCCGACCCGGTTTTATTGTTCTTTTCGGGTTGTAATGGAGATTCAATCGAGGCGGTGTTCATTATTCTATCGGTGGCATCATTTCGAATGGTACCTCGCGCATTAATAGCGATTGAACCGCCTGCATTGATATTAACATTGGTTTGAATATCACCCTCTTGTTCGCCATTCACTGTACAACTTGAGCCTGCTAGTGGTTCACAGACCCAGGTGATATTCTCAATTTGAGATGGGAATTGATCGGTGATATTTACTCCTGATACATTGCTGGGTCCAGCATTTGAAACGATTATACTATAGGAATTAATCTCCCCAACATGGATGTTCTCGCGATCATCTGTTTTATTGATCTCTAGATTGACTTGCGGTTGTAATGTATCAGTGTCCATAGCTAAATTATTGTCAGTATTGGACTCTATTAGATTAGAGGGTGCACTTACGTTTGCTGAATTAATTAATACTCCAGTTGCATTTGGGGAAAGTTTAGCAATACTAGTGAAGGTGATTGAACCTCCATTCAATATATCAATACTATTATTGATATTGCCTGTTCCTTCCTTTACTTGGCATGAAGAGCCTTCCGTAGCGGAACACTTCCAGGTAATATTAGACAAACTGCTGGGGAACATATCTGTTACGATTGCATCGATTACATCAGCAGGTCCACTATTTATTATGGTGATTGTATAGGTAATTGTTTTTCCTGGAATGGATATTGATTGTCCATTCTGCATACTGATACTTAGATCAACTGATTCCAGTGTTGGGGTAGGGGTATCCGTAGGTATTTTTTCAGTGGGAGTTGAACTAGGTGTTGATGTTATCTTGGTTGGTATGGACAAAGCGGTTTTTGTTGGAAATCGCAAAGGATCTGGGTCCTCGGCATCATTAAGTCCATCGCCATCGGTATCTTTTTTCAGTGGATCATAACCTTTCTGTACTTCAAATCCATCTGATAAACCATCTTGATCGGTATCATTTATCAAGGGGTCTGTCATCCAAAGATTAATTTCATCACCATCTGATAGTCCATCTTCGTCAGTATCTTCACGGTCTGGTTGAGTACCTAATTCAATCTCCTCACTATTGGTTAGTCCGTCAAAATCACTATCCTCAGATAGCCATTCCGAGGTAGCCGTATCAGCTTGCAGGGTTGCAAAGTCTGAATTTTGAAGACTGAGTGCAGTCGCAGTCGCAGCTTCTTGTGTTTCAATGATCACAACTGCAAGAGCTGTTTGTCCTGCCGATGCCGTCTGTTGTGCTGAGCGAACAGGTAAGGTAAACTGGTTATATAAAAAGATTGATACACACGAAATGATCAAACACAAAAAGATTAAAATAAATGGCGCCCAAGGTGGAATGATCCCACGACTTGTTACCTCCCCTTGATGTGTATGTAACTTCCCTGATTGTGAGCTAATATATAAGGTGTATGGATAGATCTTTTCTGAACTAAACCATTCAGATTTATTAACTACGGGAATGAATTCAACGGCAGCAGATTTTCCTGCAGGAATATGGATCTTTGCTTGATTAGGATCAAAAGAAAGAGCTTGGTTCTTATCCACCCAAGATAGCGTGTATGTCTCGGGGAGGTTACCTTTATTGTGGATAAATACTTGACAAGATTCGGGTTGAGATATGGTCGTTGGTTGAATAAATGATTCAAATAGAGAGAATGCAGTAACAGTAATATTTAGAGGAAGCTCAAGTGATTCGCTAGAATCTCTTTGGCTGGTAATTCGTACTGTTGAGCGATAACGACCGGCACGACTATTTGAAGAACGTGGGACCCGTAATGTTAACTTTAGATGTTGATATTCATTTGGTTGGATTTTTATGGAAGTAGGAAATTTCTGGACCCAGGATAAAGGAAGTCCATCCAAAGATAATCCAAGGTTATCAATTGCAATCCCTTGATATTGAATAAACAAGTCTACTTCAAAAGAATTTCCGGGTGAAATGGAGATGGTTGGGGCTTCTAGATAGGCAGCTATCCACCTTTTACCAGGACTAAAGTAAAATTTTTTGTTAATATATTTTTTCTTGAGAGAATCTTTTTCATCAGTACTTGATTCTTTTGTATCATCTGAAACCGCTGGTGCAGTTTCATCCGCAATTACAGCTTTTGTTGTAGCTCCCTGAGATGCATATTCCAATCGCAGCCATGTTTCGGTTATTCGAATATTTTCACCGGGAACCCATGGATATGATTTCCCAGGAATTAACCGTTTCTCATTTAGGAATGTGCCGTTTCTGCTGCCAAGATCTTTGACCAAATACCCTACTTCTGAAAAATCTATTCGTGCATGAAGGCGGGAAACCCCCGCATGGTCAATTACTATTTCGTTTTCTGGCGCCCTTCCTATGCTTAATCCATTTGCTTGCATCGTAATGGTTTGTTCAAGGGTGTCTTTATGGAAAATCAAGATATGATCTTTTGTGATATCTTGCATATACTCTGGTGTATTTAATTCGATGCCTTTTTCAAAAAAAGTAGGGATCAATTCCGATTTATTTGTAGTTTTAATATTCTTTTCCAACTCAGATAATAAACTCGATGTACCTGAGAATCCCTCTGGTGGAGATGTGATCTTATTTGTAATCGGAATCGCTTGTTGTAGTTGTTGGTAAAAGGCATGGATATCGGAAAATGATTTCTTTCTATTAGGCGAAAGAGCAGTCATGATGATCTCTTCGATGGATCCAGGTAAATCTTCGCGAATAATACCAGGCGCTAAGATAAAATTTTGGCTTTGCTGGATAGTTGCATCCGGTGTGTAAATTCCAGGAGGTAGTTGACCAGTCGTCAATTCGTAAAGCAAGATACCTAAGGCGTAGAGATCATCATCCTTCATTCGATTGTCAGCTTCAGAAATCAAGTTAGGACGATAGGGATTGCCTGCATCCTGATCAGGTATATACCCTAATTGTGAAAATCCGATATCTGAAATAACTGGTTGATATGGAAGTTCTAGGGGGGTGTTTAGTCGGAAATATATATGCTTCGGGCTTAGATTTGCATGAAATATATTACGTTTGTGAGCATATTCCAGGGTCAATGAGAGTGTTTTGATCAAATTGATGGCTTCAGTTAATGATATCCAAAGATTCTGTTTATGCAATTCCTCTAAGATTTGATGGAGATTAGGACCTGGTAAAAACTCAGAAATCAAGAATACAATCGAATCACCGGATTGTACATTCGTTTGTCCGATTTCATATACACGAGCAAAACCTGTATTGCGCCAGTTCATCAATGAGCGTCCGGTTGTTAATAAGGGTTTTATTCTTTCCGGATTATTTGTTGAATGATCTGGAAAGACAGTCATAATCACCGATCTATCCATTTTGGGATCAAAAGCTTTGTATTTGCTTCCCCATGGATATTCTTGTAATTGTGAAACAACCTGAAAACCAGAAACGGTTTGTCCAATTAATTCCAACATAAAGTTTACCTGATAGTCATCATAAAAGTAATCATGCGAAAATTTGTATTACGGGACTAAATAACTAAGTACATTCTCGAAAACTTGGAGACCCTTATTAGACATAGAAGCTGGTCCATCGTCAAAACCCCAAAGAAAGAAAGGTCCGGCTTGTGTTATTAATGGATAGTGATTAGCAGAACCAATATCTCTGCCTAAAGGTTGGGTGCCCATCACAGGATCTGGAAAAAAAATCGATACAACTTCGCAATTCGAATCATAAAGAGAGATATTCAAATCTCCAGGAATATTGATGTCATTTGGATCATTCCATATTGCATCAACGGGATCAACAATGAAAATATCTTTGCCGGTTCCATGGGCGCCTTTGCCATATCCAATTAATAAATTTAATCTTCCAAAGAAGGCATAGCCTCCCTCTCCTAACCCTAAAACTGGTTTTCCGGATGTGGCTATATGCTGAGCTTGATCGCCAGGAGGGTCACCCCAGTCCGCATTACTTCCAGTCTCATGCCCGATCATTATTAAGCTGTATGAAGAGAAATTAGTCGAGAGGACATTTCCATGCATAATCAAATCAATTTTATTACCCCATGGCAGCATTGTGGATTCAAAATTATGTCCAGTAGAAATATCTGTGCTGTAAATATAAGCAACTGGTTTGGCAGAAGCAGCGGTCAGTGTTGCCGCTTGAGCAGTGGCATTTGCTGAAGCTGTTTGAGCGATAGCAGTTTGTGCGAATGCTGTCATTTTTGCAGCGGTTGCAACGGATGCTGCTTGTGCTTGCGCAGTTTTTGTTGTCGCCATTTGAGATGTGGCTGAGAGTGAAACCGATGTCAGTGTAGCTGCCAATTGTTGAGTGGCTCCAATATCCAATGTGGCAGTTGATGTTTGCAGAGGGGCAGCATCTTGAGGATCAAGTATCCCATCGCCATCTGTATCAGGGTTTAGTGGATCTAAACCTTGACTTACCTCCTCTCCATCAGAAATGCCATCACCATCCGTGTCAGCATTTAATGGATCTGTATTGCGATGATTTACTTCCTCGCCATCATCTAAACCATCTTCATCTGTATCGCGTTTATCAATTTTAGTACCTAGTTCTAATTCTTGTGCATTAGTTAGCCCGTCCCGATCATCATCTTCTTGAAGCCAGGCAGCTGTTTGTGTTGCAGCATCTTGCGTTGATTGATTAGCGCCTAAAAGAGCGAGCGCGGTCTCTGTTCCGCCGACTTCTGTTCCCAGCAAAGTGTAAGCTTGAGATGTCTGAAATGCCTGGGCAGTTCTCGTAGCGTTCTTTGATTTCCAAATCATTCCCCCAGATGTCAAGCTTATGATGGTAGTGATTGCCAAACAAAAGAATAAAAAAAGCGGAATGATCCATATCGGAAGTAATGGAGTGACTATAAAAGAAGCTTTCTTCTCAAAAGTATCATTATCTTTTGTTTTGATATTTACCTTGAAGGGGATATTTTGTTTAGAACCGATCCATACTTTCTTCTTTAGTTGTACTTGGAATTCTTTGACTGTTTTTTGTCCTTCATCCAACTGTAACTGCACTCTTTTTGGTGTAAATTGTAGTTGATTATTTTGGTCTTGGAAGTTGATTATTAGCGTGGTTGGGTTATTTCCGGAATTTCGTAGCAAAAGCCGTCCCTTATGTTCGGGTTTAATGGTCTGTGGTTGAATTTGACTTTCGATTATGGTGAAAGAATTTATGGTGATATTAATCCCAGCCTCTGCGACTGCTGAAGTAGATTGGCTAATAATCCTGATGGAAATTTGATATTCACCCGCCAAACATTCTTCCGAATGAGGAGGATGAATGCGAATAATACTTTGACGTTGATCCCTGGCGCCTATTGAAAAGAAATCCGCTGGAATGCTCATCCATGTCGCTGGCATCCCACTTACAAAAACTTGAAAATTATCGTGATTTGCACTTTGGTTTATGATTGTCAAAGGAATAGTTACGCTCTGACCGGGATTGACACTAAGCTGTGTTGTTTCTATATATAAGGCGACATGACCTTCAACGGCGCTGGTATGTAGAAACTTGGGATCAAATTGAGGTATTCGTTTTGTTGTTGGAATGTCTGCTTGTACTTCTAGTGTTTTTTCTTTGGGCAGTAAACGGAACCAAGTATCACCAATTAATAAGGGTGTATTGGCTTGCCATATCGTTGAGATACCAGGTATCAATTTTTTCTTTTCCGGTAGCACAAGATAAGTACCATTGGTGCTGTTTAAATCGATTACTTGGTAAAATGGTTCGTTGTATTCAATGCGGATGTGCCGGCGAGAAGCCTTTGGATCATCGATTGTGATATCATTTTCTGGATCTCTTCCAATTGTAATTACTTCTTTGGCTTGTATCGTTTGAGTACTTCTATCTGGGTTGATGATTTGAATGTGATCTTCAGTACTTTCTGCTGGACTTTCAACAATATCAAAAATCGACGTACCTCGGTTTTCCATCAAGCTCTCTTGATATTTTGTGATAAGGCTAATATTTCCTAATAATGTTGTGGATGCAAATTGATTTTGTAACGTATCTGATATTTGATTCTGAAGTGAATTCGCGAATTCCCCAGCGCTTGAGAAACGTTTTGAAGGATCTTTTTCAATAGCTTTAAGAATAGTTTTTTGGAGATTTTCTGGTAAATCGGGTTGGATGGAGCGAGGTTTTGGGGGAGGAGTTTGCACATGATATTTAATCGCTTCAGAGATTGTAGATGCTGGGAAAGGTAATTGACCGGTGGCTAATTCAAAGAGTAAAATGCCTAGAGAATATACATCGCTACGTGCATCAATTTCTTCACCAAGGCACTGCTCTGGAGACATATACGCAGGTGTTCCCATAGATGTCCCTTCTTGTGTCACCATACCCCCTGTGATCAGTTTTGCTAAACCCAGATCCGTAAGAACGGGACGATAAGGGAGATCGTTTTCTGCCTCAGGCACAAGCATAATATTGCCGGGTTTAATATCACGATGTAACACGCCTTGTCGATGTGCATAATCTAAAGCAAGTGATAAATGCCGTACCAATCCAATCGATTCTTGAAAGAATATCCACTCGTCCTTCGCGCGTAGACTTCTTAGCATCATTTCAAGATTATCTCCAGGAATAAATTCCATCACGATATAAAGGAGCGAACGCGCTTGACCGAAATCGTGAACTTGAACGATACTTGGGTGGTTTAATCTCGCAGCAGAGCGAGCTTCTTGTAAGAACCTTTCCCGAAAATTTGGTTGGCGCGCAAAGTGAGAGTGCATAATTTTTATAGCCACATCACGTTGTAAGGTTAGATCATGAGATTTATAAACTGCTCCCATTCCCCCTTCTCCCAAGAGGCTGATTATCTGGTAGCGATTTAACGTTTGACCAACCAAGCTTTTCATGGGACTTCCCTTCCTTCTCAGGATGAATAGAGAAAAGTATGAAATATCATCAATCTAGCTAAAGTATACCCTATCCATTTTTATATGCAAAGGCGATCAACATTTCTTGAGATAATGATGATGGTTATATAAAATATTCTCTATTAATAATCTCAAATTCCCTGATTGGTAATTTTATAAATTTCCTCGTAAAGCGGTAATAAACGATCGTACATCCCTAAATATACTTTTTCATATAAACGATTATAGATCAGGTTAGATTTTTCATCAGGGTAAAACGTTTCTCCAATACGTGTCATTTCTTGTACTGCCGTAGGAAAATCGGGATGTAAACCAAGACCGACAGCTCCATCTATGGCAGCTCCTAAACCGGATGCTTCGTAGATATGTGGTCGAGCAGCTGGAAGACCAAAGATATCAGCGGTTAATTGCATTGCAGCATCACTTTGACTGCCACCACCTGCCACACGTAATTCGGTAATCGGTACTTTACTGCGTCGGCTTGTGCGTTCCGCGCCCTCTCTAAGTGCGTAAGCTAATCCTTCCAGGATAGAACGATAAAAATGTGCTCGAGTATGTACATCGCCAAATCCAATTATGGCTCCTTTCGCCTCTGGTCCTGGCATTTTTAAACCTGGTGACCAATATGGTTGTAAAACCAGACCATTCGAGCCAGGGGGCGCTTGTTTCACTAATTCATTCAGTAATTGTTCTGGTTCTAAGCCTTTTTCTTCGGCTTGATTCTCTTCTTGTTGTCCAAATTCTTGCATGAACCAACTTACCATCCAATATCCTCGAAAGACTTGAAATTCCAGGCTATAAGCTCCTGGTACTGCTGCTGGATATGGGGGGATTAATGGAATGAGTTCAACATATCGTTGATGGGTTGTATTAATGGTGGCGGTTGTTCCATAACTCAGGCAACCAATATGTGATTCGAGACAACCCGCACCGATAACTTCACACGCTTTATCAGCAGCTGCAGCAATTAATGGCAATCCTTTGGGAATGCCTGTCTCTTCAGCTGCTTCATTACTAATTTCTCCAATGATCTCTGCGGGTGAGACCAATTCTGGTAAGAGTTCTTTGTCCATGGGAACCGCAATCCATTTCCAGTCGAGAGGTCCTGCCCATTTTTGAGCTTTGTAATCAAATGGTAAATATCCTACCTGACTTCCTATCGAATCTCGGTATTTACCGATTAGACGGTAAGTCAAGTAACCGCTTAATAATAGATATTTTTTGGTTTTTGCCCAGATTTCTGGTTGATATTTTCGAATCCAATTTGCTTCAGCTTCTGCCTGTAAATATGCCACCGTCTTGCTCATTCCTGACAGTTTGAATGCTAGTCCCCATAATCCACCGATAGGTTTGAGTCCCTCCGTACGCCTTTGATCGAGCCAAACTATTGCTGGGCGTAATGGCTTACCTTGTTCATCAAGATTGATGATTGTACTGCGTTGGGTTGTAAGGGCTATACCAGCTATGCGTTCTTTTGTAACCTCTTCAAGATCGCCTTCACCTAGTTTGCTCCATAATTTCTGGCACGCTTGACATAAAGCTTGCCAGAATATTTCTGGATATTGCTCAGCTATTCCTGGAGTATTGGAAAAATAGGGTTCAATGGGGATCCGAACCTTCGCGATCAATTCACCTTGGGCATTGAATAGTAGTGCTCGCACGCTTTGGGTTCCATTATCGATAGATAGGATTAAATCTTTTTCGGTTGTATGGGATGAGTTCATATCTTTTTTCCTTATTACAATAGATGGTATTATCTATCCCCTCATAAATAATAACATGTATTCCAAATTTTTCTATACCGTTCTTCTTCTTCTATCCATTTTTCTTCATCCCAATTCAATTCATCTTTGACAATTTCCCTAATTTTCTCGATCTCATTTAGCCCACCTGAAGGTAACAATAGACCTAAACGTACTCTACGTAGCAATAAATCATCAAGGTGAACTACTCCTTCAGAACGAGCCGCCCATCTGAGTTCAGCCCATACAGTTGGTGAAGAAGTTATTGGTTCTAGTTCGTTTTCTTTTGCCATCTTGACTAGCTCCAATGTATTTGCACCATATCTACCGATCAATCTAGCTTGTAAATTTGGAGTGAGTTTGGTATTAGATGGGAATTCGCTCTTTGTTTCTAAAAAAACACGCTTAGAGTGATCAAATATTGGGCGCTCTGGAAGGAGTGAACGGACTCTGCGAAGAGCATCATGTGCCATTAATCGGAAGGTAGTCAGTTTTCCTCCGGTTACAGTCAATAATCCATTTTCTCGCCATAGAATATGTTCGCGCGATTCTTTAGATGGATCAGTTTTTCCTGTATTGACGACTGGACGAACGCCTGAAAATGTTGAAATCGCATCCTCGAAACCTAGATTTTGTTGAGGAAATGCATATTGGGCAGCTTCCAATAAATATTCTGCCTCCGTCTGACTAATCTTTATATCTGATTCAAGTGGTTTTTCGAGATCTACATCTGTAGTACCGACGAGTGTTGTCCCTTCCCATGGAAACGCGAACACAAAACGTTGGTCAAAGGGATGAGCAAAGCTTACTGCACGATTAATAGGGATATATTGTTGTGGAAAGACTAAGTGAGAACCACGTAATTTTCGTAGGCGAGGTTTGCCAGCAATTTTTGCGCGTAATTCATCTGCCCAGGCGCCGGTTGCATTAATCACAACCGGCGCCTCAACTTCTACAGTGCGTTCTCCCGAATCTGGACTTTCATCTTTTACTACGACACCACAGACTTTTTTTGACCTTATGGTTAAGAATTGGATTACCTTCGCATAGTTTAATGCAGTCCCACCTTTTTGAATAGCCTCATCAATCACTCGCAGTACTAGACGTGAGTCATCAGTTTGAGCATCAAAATAGCGAAAGCCTCCGATCAAACCGTCCTGTCGTAAGGGTGGACACAAATCGTGCATATCATAGGTGTCATAATGACGATGCCCCCATTTTAAGGCTAATAGATCATAAAATATTAGACCAGATGCAAACATCCATGTTGGGATAGAATCTCCTTTGAAATTTGCTAATAGGAATCCCAAGGGATTGACTAATCCACGTGCCTCTTTCATCAGTCGTTCACGCTCGCTAACAGATTGTCGTACAAGTTTGATTTGTCCATGAGCGAGGTAGCGAAATCCCCCATGCACCATTTTAGATGATCGACTTGATGTGCCAGAAGAAAAATCATGAGCTTCAAGCAACAAACTACGATAGCCTGCATTGGTTGCCTCATGTAGAATTCCAGCTCCAGTGATTCCTCCACCTATGATGATAATATCCCAAGGCTTATCCAGAGCATTCCAGATTTGATTGCGCTGATTATGATTCCACATCAAAATTCTCCTGATCGATTACTTCAAGCTAATTGATTAGTTTTCCGGGGTTCATGATTCTCTCTGGATCGAGAGTTTGAAAAATGTCATTAATTACCTTTATCCCAAGTGATCCTTTTTCTGCTTCCAAGTATTGAATATGATCGGTTCCTATCCCATGTTGATGGCTGATCGTTCCCCCATGCTTTAGAATCACTTGACTGGCTGCGTCTTTCATCTTTTTCCAACGTTCATGTAATTCATCTGGGTCAGAAGTGAGCCTAAAAAGATAGGTTACATAAAAGCTAGCGCCGTCCCTATAGAAATGGGAAAGATGTGAAAATACAAGAGCCTGTTCATTTTGGGTATGAATTGCTTGGTGAATTGCTTTAATCGTCTCATCAGCAGTCTCTTTTACTTTTGACCAAGGTAAAGCGGTTTCCAGTGTGTCTACTGCGTAACCATTATCCCAGAGTGTATTTCTAAGGTAAGGGGTTAGAAATCGAGATTTTCTCCAAATATTTCCAATCGTCTTTCCGGTAAAAAGACCACCGTGTTTGCGAATGATATGTAAAGCTTGTCGTTTAATTTGATGGGTGCGGTTCTGATCACCGGTGATCCCTAAAATAAGTAAACAGCGAGTATCTCCATATCGAATGAGATTTAAACCAGTCTTTGCAATTTCTATTAATTTATCTTTTCCTGATAGGCGTAAATTGGTATCGGTTTCCTGAGCATCACTCAATCTTGCCATGCTTACAGGAATTCGTGATTGGGCGATTTCTCTAACTGCTTGCATACCTGCTTCCCAATCATGAAAGAATATCCCATAGAAATCCTCTTTCTCTGGTAATGGATTAACTTTTACTGTTGCATGGGTGATTATGCCTAAGCGACCTTCTGATCCGAGTAGGATCTGTTTAAGATCTGGTCCAGCAGCGCTTGCTGGTTGAGGTGAAAATTCTAGACTCCCTTGAGGAGTCTCAACATGAGCGCCAACTAACAAATCTTCAATTCTGCCATAATAAAAAGATTGCTGACCGCTTGATCGGCTGGCGATCCAACCTCCGATAGTTGATAGTTCATGGGATTGAGGGAAGTGTCCAAGCGTGTAGCCTTTCTGATTTAATAATTCTTCTATTTTTGGTCCAGCGATTCCAGCGCCAAATGTCGCTAATTGACTTGTTTCATCGAAGTC
>CAZJMV010000174.1:0-3248 GCA_964547225.1 uncultured Anaerolineaceae bacterium
AATGGGAGCACGAAAAACTGGTACTTGATAAAGGGTGCTCTCACTGACTGTGATGACTTGATCAAGTGCAGGTAGGATAAACGTGGTTAATGTGCGGAAGAAGATCGTCAGTGGATCGAGAAAGAGTGAGCTCAAGTTGCCAAAAAGCGCGCCGAAAAGGATGATCAAGAGCAGTTGGTATTTGACCTTGCGAAGGGATTCTGGCGGGGCGGTACGATGAGCGCGCATGCGCTTGAAGGGGAAGAAATCCAGGACAGCGCCGAGCGGACACAACCAACCGCGCTAGGCACGTCCAAAAATAATTGTGAGAAGGATTGTGATCAGCACAAGATATTGGATCGTTTTACGAGCTGTGAGAGCGGTTGTGGATTGAGAAGAGCCTGGTGATGTGGATTGCGAAGTAGGTGAGATTTGTGTCGAATTTTCTGTACGAGAGCTATCGGTACTTATGGCTAGTTCTTAATCTTTTTCTCATAAAGAGATCGGTTCATTATTGTATAATGCTGAAGACTTTATTGAAAATCATTTTCAATTACTAATACTGGAGGCAAAATGGACAGAACGGTATTTTTTAAATATTTACTTTTAATTAGTTTATCCTTTTTTGTCAGTGGTTGTGTTGGCTCTGCTGATAAGACAAGTGAGAATGTAGAAACTGGTGGAAAGCTGCAGGTGGTGGCAACGACTACGATTGTGGCAGATGTGGTCAAGCAAGTCGGCGGTGATAGGATCGAGTTAATCGCCTTGATCCCACCTGGCAGCGATCCGCATAGCTTTGAGCCAACACCGCAGGATATCGCTAAAGTGGCAGATGCGGATGTGGTCTTCGCGAACGGAGCTGGATTGGAAGAGTTCCTAGATGTCTTGATCGAAAGCGCTGGCGCGACGGAGCGTGTGGTGCATGTTTCGGAGGGGATCGATTTCATCCAGATAGAGTCAGCACATGCAGAAGAGGAACAAGAAGGTGAAGAAGAGGAGCATGGTCATAAACACGAAGGGGTTGATCCACATACCTGGACTGAGCCGAATAATGTCATCATCTGGGTGGATAACATCCAAAAGACGTTGAGTGAATTGGATGGCGCTCATGCTGCTGTATATCAAGAAAATGCACAAAAGTATCAGCAAGAACTTAAAGATTTGGATGCCTGGATCAAAGAGCAGGTTAAGACTATGCCGGTTGAAGATCGTTTGATCGTGACCGACCATAAATTGTTCAGCTATTTTGCACGCCAATATGATTTCACACAGGTCGGGGCGATCTTCCCGGGTTACAGCACCTTGTCCTCTCCTTCAGCAAAAGAATTGGCGGCATTGGAAGATGCTATTCGACAGTATGATGTCAAAGCGGTATTGGTGGGCAATACCGTAAACCCGGACTTGGCAGAGCGGGTGGCGGAAGATACGGGCACCAAGTTGATCTTCATCTACACCGGTTCTTTGAGCGATGAGCAATCCAATGAAGTCAGCAGTTACTTGGATTATATGCGCTATAATGTGGGAGCGATCTTAGAAGGGTTGAAATAACTCTTTTTTTGGAGTGAAGAAATGGCTTTTTTTGAAGAGCTGCGTAAGACGAATTATTTGATCCGACACAGTCATCCCCATCAACCGGGGGAGCCGATCCTGGTCATGGACAAGCTGAGTGTGCATTATGAAAGCGGTTTAGCCCTGGATAATATTTCCTTTGAGTTGAAAACTGGTGAAAGGCTGTCTGTTGTGGGACCGAATGGCGCTGGCAAGAGCACGCTTTTCAAGGTGATTGCGGGTGTGCTCAAACCCAGCTCTGGTACGGTACATGTCTTTGGACACACCCCTGATGGTCATATCTGTATCGCCTATGTCGCGCAGCGCAGTCAGGTGGATTGGAATTTTCCGGTGCGCGTGCTGGATGTGGTTTTGATGGGGCGTGTTGGCAAGCTGGGTTTGTTTCGATTTCCGACCAAATATGATTACGATCTAAGCTGGGAAGCGCTTGAGACGGTAGATTTGCAAGACCTTGGGAAGCGACAAATCAGTCAGCTTTCTGGTGGGCAGCAGCAGCGCATGTTCATCGCACGCGCATTGGCGCAGGAAGCGGAGTTGATGCTGATGGATGAACCGCTGACTGGTTTGGACGTGAACTCACAGGAAGATATTTTCGAGATCATGGATCGGCTAAAAGAACGCGGGGTAACGGCGCTGGTAGCAATGCATGATCTAAAGGTAGCAGCGGAGAAATTTGATCGCGTGATGCTCTTGAACCGAAATCTGATCGATATCGGGACGTCGGATGTGGTCTTTAGCCCGGATAACTTAAAGAAAGCGTTCGGCGCGCATTTACATCTGGTACAGACCGATGAAGGGATGCTGGCATTAGGCGATACTTGTTGTGACGAAGGGCAATTATACAATGATTGAGATGATCTTAGCTCCCTTGGGACATGCTTTTATGCTGCGTGGTTTTTTAGCAGCGGTAATGGTTGGCACGGTTTGCGCGGTGTTGGGCGCCTATGTGGTGCTGCGCGGTATGGCGTTCTTTGGCGATGCTTTGGCGCATGCGATCTTACCAGGGGTGGCGATTGGTTATCTGGTGGGCGGCGGGGCGCGTGGACCACTTTTCTGGTGGGCGTTGGTGACAGCGATCTTTTCTGCTCTGGGTATTGGCGCGATCAGCCGCGCTACGAAAGTCAAAGAAGATACCGCCATCGGGATCGTCTTTGCGGGGATGTTCGCTCTAGGTGTGGCGCTGATCTCGACGGTGCGCAGCTACACGGCGGACCTGGCGCATTTCCTGTTTGGGGATGTGCTGGGTGTGCGTACGGAGGATATATGGCTGATCGCGATCTTTGGCGGCTTAATCCTGCTGCTGATCATCGCATTCTATAAAGAGTTCTTGGTGCTCTCATTTGATCCACTGCTGGCAGAAACGCTGCGTTTACCGGCTCGACTACTGGATTATTTACTGATCATTTTGATTGCAGTAGCCATCGTGGTTTCCCTGCAGACGGTTGGTATCGCGCTGATGGTGGCGATGCTGGTGACACCCGCGGCAACGGCTTCACTGCTGACGAAACGCCTGCCGGTGATGATGGCGCTGGCAGCAGTGATCGCTTCGCTTTCGGGTGTGGTGGGATTGTATTTGTCGTATTATATGAATATCGCCTCTGGCGCGGCGGTGGTGTTGGTGTGCACAGCGCTGTTTGGGGTGGTATGGAGCGTGCAGGAGGTGAGGAGGGTTGCCGCTTTTGTTCACAGAGATACACAGA
>CAZJMV010000175.1:0-23856 GCA_964547225.1 uncultured Anaerolineaceae bacterium
GAAGATGTTTATGATCAATCCGATGCAGAAGGCTTCATCCATTTATTTGGCTTACCTTTGAAAGTAAGAGCACTAAATGGTTTACCGGTTTCGGGCTTATCCATGCCCAAACCAGATTATTCACGCTTCAAACGAGATTAGAGTCTCCAAGAAAATCAATTTCATCGAACATCCAAATCAACCCAAAAGGAGAAAAAAGAATGTTAACAGCAAATTGCCCAGAATGTGAAACAGAAATCACCCTTGAAGAAGGAACGATCATTGGAGAAATCATTGTCTGCCCAGATTGTGGACTCGATTTAGAAATAATTTCGCTTGATCCAATTGAACTTGATCTTGCGCCAATGGAAGAAGAAGACTGGGGTGAATAGTGAGACCAAAAGAAAAAGTAGGCGTTTTATGTTCACGTGTTCGGATAGAGGAAAAGTATATCTTTGCGATATTGGAACAACGCGGAATCGACTATGAACGCCTTGATGAACGAAATATCTTTTTTGATATGCAAGATCCAAGTAATTATCATCAGTACGATGTCATTCTGGACCGTAGTATTAGCTATACGAATGGCTTGAATTCACTCCGTATCCTGAATGCATGGGGAATCCCAACTGTGAATAGTGTTGAAGTAGCAACCATCTGTGGAGATAAACTTGCAACAACTGCCGCCTTATCAGCGGCAGGTTTGCCGCAACCTCACACACTGGTTGCATTCTCGACCGATGCCGCATTAGAAGCTATCGAAAAAATTGGTTATCCTGTAGTGATCAAACCAGTTGTCGGCTCCTGGGGTCGTCTGCTTGCAAAAATAAACGATCGTGAAGCCGCTGAGGCAGTTCTAGAACACAAAGCAAAATTAGGTTCAGTACAACATTCAGTCTTTTACATCCAGGAATATATTCCTAAGCCCGGAAGGGATATACGCGCTATCGTAATTGGAGATAAGACTGTTGCGGCAATTTATCGTAAATCCGACCATTGGATCACCAACACAGCACGCGGTGGAACAGGTGAGCCTTGTCCAATCATATCAGATTTAGATGAATTATCCGTAAAAGCAGCCCAAGCTGTCGGTGGTGGAATTCTAGCCATTGACGTCCTCGAACATCCTGACCGTGGTTATCTTGTCAATGAAATCAATCATACAATGGAATTTCATACTGCCATGCCTACTACAGGAGTTGATATCCCTGGTTTGATCGTTGAATATATTCTAAACATCGCTCAAGAAAAAAGAGAGGTTTTTCATGATTAGAGTTTCTATTGTTGGTGGTTCTGGTTATGTCGGTGGTGAACTAATACGTCTATTATTAATGCATCCCGAAGTAGAATTGCTCCAGGTGACGTCTCAAAGTAATCTTGGATTATATGTTTATCAGGTTCATCCAAATCTTCGTAAGCAAACCGATCTAAAATTTACTTCCCCTGAAGAACTCTTAAAATGTGATGTATTATTCTTGGCATTAACTCATGGACAATCACAAAAAGAAATTGAACGATACGCAACCATTGCTACAAACATAATCGATTTATCGGCAGATTTTCGTTTGAATAGCGCTGATAATTATCAATATTGGTATCAGAAGCCTCATCAAGCTCCAGATTGGTTGCCAATATTTGTTTATGGTTTACCCGAAATGCATCGTCAACAACTGAGACAAGCTCAATATATTAGTGGTGTAGGTTGTAATGCAACAGCAAGCATTCTGGCTTTACTTCCTTTAGTTCAAGCAGATCTTCTCGACACTGATCAAAATGTAATAATAGAAATCAAAACAGGATCATCCGAAGGCGGAGTAAAAGGAAATCCCGGATCTCACCATCCTGAACGCAGTTCTGTCATACGAACGTATTCAGCGTTTGGGCATCGACATACAGCCGAAGTAATTCAAGAATTAGGATTATCCAAAGTCTCTCTAACAATGACCTCAGTCGAACTTGTAAGAGGCGTTTTAGCGACTGCACACGGCATATTAAAAGAGAAAGTCACAGAAAAAGAATTGTGGCAAGCCTATCGAAAGACAGCACGGGAAAATCCTTTTATTCGCGTCGTTAAAGAAAGAAGAGGGGTTTATCGAGTACCTGAACCAAAAATATTAACTGGTTCTAATTTTGCTGATATTGGATTCTATGTCGATGAAAATAATCAACACGTAATATCCTTGTGTGCCATCGATAACCTAATGAAAGGAGCGGCTGGTTCAGCGGTTCAATCAATGAACCTGATGCTCGGCTTTAACGAGAAACTGGGATTGGAATTTCCTGGCTTGCATCCAATTTAAATCCTAATCGAAGGTGATAATAATGTCCATAAATAAGAATAAAAGAATTGTTATCAAAGTTGGCGGCACGGAAGGACTCGATTACACTGCAATCTGTGCTGATATTACCAAGATCATCGAAGCTGGACATTCAATTGTCGTCGTTCATGGCGGATCAGCGGAAACCAACCAACTTGGAGAAATGCTCAACATTCCTCAACGAACAATCATATCGCCATCCGGACATACTTCTCGATATACCGATATAGAGACATTAGAAGTATTTATCATGGCAGTGAATGGAAAAATCAACACCAAACTTGTACAAGGATTGCAGAAACATGGATTAAATGCCTTTGGACTCAGCGGTGTTGATGGTCGCTTAATTCTAGCAGAAAGGAAAAAAGCAATCATCAGCATCGACAATGGAAAGAAGCGTGTAATCCGTGATGATATGAGTGGAAAGATCACTCATATCGACCAAAATTTGCTATCATTATTGGTCGAAAAAAATCATATTCCGGTCATCGCTCCGTTAGCAATAAGTCTAGATGGAGAAATACTAAATATTGATGCAGATAGAGTCGCTGCACATATCGCCTTTTCCATCCAAGCAGATCTATTGATACTTCTTACCGCAGTCCCTGGAATATTGAAAGACTTTCCTAATGAAAGCAGCTTGATCAAAACGCTTAAGTTCAATCAATTAGATAATGTGATTTCCAAAGTAGTCCAAGGAAGAATGAAAAAGAAAGTATTGGCTGCAAAGGAAGCTTTATCAGGTGGTGTTAAAAAGATCATTATCACCGACGGTCGTTCGAAATCACCCATCACAGATGCACTCAAGGGAAATGGTACATGGATAGGATAAATGATTTGGTAGAGATAATCAACTTAGAGAAAAAATATAGCAGTGGTGTGTATTCAAAAAGGGATCTCATGATTGTGCGGGGAAAAGGAGCGTTATTATTTGATTCTGAAGGTCATCAATATATTGATATGGTGGGAGGACAAGGTATATCCGTACTAGGACATTCTCACCCTGAGATTATTCAGGCAATTCAGAATCAGTCAATCAATTTGATCACATGCCCAGAGATGTTTTGTAACCCAATAAGGGCAAGATATCAAGAAAAACTGATCGAAGTAGCGCCAAATGGAATGGAAAGGGTGTTCCTGTGTAATTCAGGAACTGAAGCGATTGAAGCGGCAATCAAGTTTGCACGCCTCACAACCGGTAGAAAAGAGATCATCGCCGCTATGCGCGGTTTTCATGGGCGTACGATGGGTGCCCTTTCAGCTACATGGAAAAAGCAATTTCGCCAACCATTTGAACCTCTTGTACCTGGATTTAAACATGTCGCCTATAATCAATTGGAACAATTAGAAAATGCGATTTCAAAGGACACAGCCGCAGTGATCTTAGAAGTTGTACAAGGTGAAGGAGGAGTATATCCAGGAAAAGCAGATTATTTACAAGGTGCACAAGCTTTATGCAAAAAGAATGGTGCCTTATTCATTATCGATGAAGTTCAGACAGGGTTTGGACGTACAGGCAAATTATTTGCGCTTGAGCATTTCCACCTAGAACCTGATCTTCTGTGCCTGGCAAAAGCAATAACAGGAGGTTTACCAGGTGGTGCAGTTCTGATTAGAAAAAATGTTAAACCATTCCCCCCTGGTATCCACGGCTCCACATTTGGTGGGAACCCCTTATCCTGCGCAGCAGGATTAGCAACTTTAGACATAATCGAAAAAGAAAGCTTAATCGATCATTCAGCAGAACAGGGTGCATACTTACTCTCTCGACTTAATGAAATTGATTCCGACTTCATACGGGATATTCGAGGCATAGGGTTGATGGTAGGCATAGAGATCAAACAAAAGGTAGCCCCATTCATCCAACAACTACAAAATAATGGTATTCTAGCTCTATCAGCCGGTATGACGACCATCCGACTATTACCTCCTCTAGTGATCACAAGGGCACAAATTGATCAAGCGATTACTGCTATCGATGAGGTACTCAGAAATGTATGAACCAATCGATACACTTTACGGTTTACTAAAACATTACAGCCCTTCACGATACGAATCAGAGGCTGTAAATTGGCTAGTGTCTCATATGAAGGAGTTAGGTTTTGGGAAAAGTTATTTAGACTCGGTTGGCAATAGCGTTGGGGTCATCGGTGAGGGGGAAAAGGAGATCATATTTCTAGGACATATTGATACGGTTGAAGGGGAAATCGAAATACGACGAGATGGGGATTTTCTATATGGACGCGGATCTGTAGACGCAAAAGGTCCTTTAGCTACTTTTGTTCAAGCTACAGCGCGCTTAGGTTTGATCCCAGGATGGAAAATGATTGTTATTGGAGCAATTGGAGAAGAAAAAGATTCCATTGGTGCAAGATCTATCCTCAATCAATATCAACCTGATTATGTCGTGATAGGTGAACCTAGCCATTGGAAACGGATCACAATTGGATATAAAGGATCTGCAAAACATGAATTATTTATCAAAAAAGATCGTTTTCATAGCGCCAGATCAGACGATAATGCTTGTGAGACTGCCTTCCAGATTTGGGATCGTATCAAAAAATGGACAATGCAATTCAATTCAAATGAAGACCAACTTTTTTACAAATTGCAGGTTTCATTACAAGGATTTATTTCTGGAGAGCAAAACTTTCATGATTGGTCTAAATTAAGCATTTCTGCACGCCTTCCTCCACAAATTTCCCCTGAAGAATATTCTCAAGAATTGTCCAAAATTTGTGATCCTTATATCATTGAAGAAAATAACAATGCAATTCCAGCATATTTAGCACAGAAGAATACACCTCTTGTGCGTTCGTTTCTAGCTGGAATACGAGAACTTGGTGAAAGACCAGGCTTTGTACGAAAAACTGGAACAGCGGATATGAATATCGTCGCGCCTGTTTGGGGTTGCCCGATAATAGCATACGGACCCGGGGATTCTTCGCTTGATCATACTCCTCACGAGCATATTTCCATTAGAGAATATGAAAACGCGATCCAAGTGATCATCAATTCAATCAAGAACTTGGTAAAACAAGCATAGAAATAATAAATGGTATATGGTAAGTTGGTTTGATGAACAAACCAAGCAACTATATGTCAAAATACAGTTGCATTTCGTAGGGATGAGGTCGGTGTCGAACTGGGTCACACTCCTCATCCCGTTTATGTTCAATCCAAATCTCGATCAGTTCCTCACTAAATACACCATTCTGACACAGGAAATCATGATCATCTTCGAGAGCTTTTAGCGATTCATCCAAAGATGTCGGTAATGGTTTAATGACAGCACGCTGTTCGTCGGACCAAGAAAAGACATCCGCGTCAACCGGACCAAACCCCAGTTCTGCGGGATCCATTTTCTTTTGTATCCCATCGATACCAGCCATTAACTGTGCTGCAAGAGCAAGATATGGATTGCATGTCGCATCAGGAGGTCGAAATTCAAATCGCGCTGTTTGAGCCTGTTTCGCATATTTCGGAATTCGAATCGCAGCGCTTCGATTCCCCAAAGAATAGAAAGCATTCACAGGGGCTTCATACCCAGGAACTAATCGACGATAGGAGTTGGTGCTTGGATTAGTGAATCCCAATACTGCAGCGCCATGATATAACAAACCAGCAATATAATTACGAGCGATTTCACTCATATTACCATAACCATCTGGGTCATAAAAAAGATTTTCTTTTTGATTAAAGATATGTTGATGGAAATGCATGCCATTACCTGCTTCTCCAAAAATCGGTTTTGGCATATAAGTGACAGCTTTCTGGTTTTCTTTCGCTGTCATTTTCGTGCCATACTTCACAAGCAAGATCGTATCGCCAGCCGATACCAATCCCATCATAGGAACCTCAATTTCCATCTGTCCAGCATGTCCAACTTCATGGTGATGGTATTTTATGGGGATACCCATACTCATGAGATTATCAACCATGGCTTGACGTAAATTAAAATAACGGTCTTTGGGTGGCGCGATATGATATCCTGCGTGTTGAAGGATATTCAACCCATCATCAGATTCTTCTTTACTCCATCCAGCTTCTATAGACTCAAAATAAAAACCTGAATTATTGGGATCATTCCGAATACTTACCTTATCAAAAATATAGAACTCAAACTCAGGTCCCCAACGACTCTCTGTCGCAATACCTATATCTCTTAAAGTCGCCTCCGCATGAATCGCAATATTGCGAGGATCATTTGAAAATGCTTGAAAAGAGTCAGCGCTCAAAGCAATACAAATGAAACTCAAAGTCATATCTTCCCAAAAAGGATCTAAGAATCCCGTCGTGAGATCTGGGATCAAGACCATATCCCCCGCCTTGACATTTTTCAATCCAACCGATGAGCCATCAAAGCCAATCCCCTCTTCCATCAATTGTGGGGTAAATTGACTAGCGGGTACGGTAATATGATGCCACTGCCCCCACAGGTCACAATATTTAAGATCGATAATATTGATATTATACTCAGCAACATATTTCTTCGCTTCTTCAAAATTTTTAAACACGATAAAACCCTTTTCCTTGTTCTGTATAATCAGAGGTTAAGTAATTTACTGCTTGACATTTTCGATATTTTCAACCAATAACCAATCATCCATATTCCCATAAGAGGATCGATCGATATGGAATGTATCAATTTCACTCACATCAGCAATACCAATTAATACTATGTATCGTTTACCTGCCCATCTCTTAAATTGTTGATCAGATAATTGCAGTTTATCCTGGTTTTCTTCAACAAGTTTACTTGATTCATCTTTGGACATTTTTTCTGAATTAAAAACATATTTAACCGCGCATTTAGCTTTCACCAAACCGCTACCATCATTCTCTATGAGATACAGTACATCCTCCTTAACAACTCGACCATAAGGTAATTTCCTGCCAGCCGCGCCGCGTAGAATCATCCTTTTACTACCATTCAAGATTCTCTCGAGTTCGTTCGCCTTAGAATCAACAAAGACTACATGATCCAATCAAACCTCCTGCTTTCATAACTACTGTGCTGAATTATTTTTAGATATTCACATCAATATTTATAATATTGCAAAAAAGTAATAATTTTGCTTGATGTGGATAATGAATTTATTGATTGCTCTCATCAATATTTTTCCGAGAATATAAATAATTTATCTCCGAAATTCTAGAGACCAAATTTTGATTAAAGGCATTTGGGCGCATTCGCCATGACCAGTTTCCGGACGGATTTCCCGGATAATTCATACGAGCTTCGTTGCCTAGACTCAGGAAATCTTGCATAGGGGCTATTGCGAACATGGCAACACTACTCCAAATCGCTCGAATAAAATCCCAACTCAAATCGTTTCCACCTCGAGCCAGATATCTTCGGCAAAAATCTCTCGATTGTGGTGACACGCGCTCATACCAACCTTTGACGGTGTCATTATCATGTGTTCCTGTATAAACAACACAATTTACTGGATAGTTATGCGGGAGAAATGGGTCATCTGGCGAACCTTCAAATCCAAATTGTAAGATTTTCATGCCTGGTAATTCATAAGCTTGGCGCATTTCAACAACATCTGGAGTAATTACTCCTAAATCTTCTGCAATGATCGGTAATTCACCTAGCTTATTCTGTAATACATCGAAAAAATGTTTGCCCGGTCCTGAAACCCAACGCCCGTTTTCAGCTGTTTTATCATCAGCAGGCACTTCCCAATAGCCAGCAAAACCTCTGAAATGATCTAAACGCAATATATCGACCAAACTGAGAACGGAGCGCATACGACGATACCACCAATCATAGCCATCTTCTTGATGCATTTTCCAATTGTAAAGTGGGTTTCCCCATAATTGACCGGTGGGGGAAAAGTAATCGGGCGGAACACCAGCAACAACTGTGGGGTTTCCTTTCTTATCAAGAAAAAATAATTCGCGATGAACCCATACATCACTTGAATCATGGGCAACGAAGATCGGAGCATCACCAATGATTTGAATCCCGTGAGCGTGTGCATATTCCCTGAGCTTTTGCCATTGCTGAAAAAAAATAAATTGTCGATACATCTGACGTTGGATCGCATAATCAAATTTTATACGTGCTTCTTCTAATGAACTTGACTTTCGATCTCGTAACCCAGGTTCCCATGTTGTCCAAGGCGCTCCACCATGAGCTTCTTTAATTGCCATAAAAAGAGCAAAATCAGTCAGCCAATAACTCTGCTCATGTTTAAATTCCTGGAAAGAACGATGGAAATTGGAATTGGGATTTTTCTCGAATTGCAGATAAGAACGATCTAATATGTTTAACTTCCAGTAAATCACTTGTCCATAATCTACCTTATCATTTTGAAAAGTAGGTATATCTACCAAATCATCAGGATGTAATAAGTTATCCTCAAGCAAGTCTTGCGGACTGATGAGATATGGATTTCCAGCAAACGCAGAAAAACATTGATAAGGAGAATCACCATAACCCGTAGGTCCAAGCGGTAATACTTGCCACAATGAACACCCCGACTGATTCAATAAATCAATAAAATCTCTCGCATTTATCCCTATATCTCCTACCCCAAATTTCCCAGGCAAACTGGTTGGATGGATTAAGATCCCGGAGCTGCGTTTATAATTCATAGGGCAAACGTTTTGTTTGAATAAAATCGTTTGATTGGACAGTCTGACTTGGATAATCCTCAAAATGTACATCTGAGCCAATCATCGCTCCAGCTTCAATAATCACACCTGGTGGAACAACTGCACTCTTACCAACCATAGTGATTCTATCCTCTATATTCTCTGAAATAGATCCCACGCGTGTACCTTCGCCAACAACGACTTTCTTTTCAATCACCGATTGCTCCACAATCGCATTACGCTCGATAATTGCATCCGTTAAAATGATTGAATCTCGAATAATTGCGCCTTCTTTCACTTTTACACCAGGGCTAAGAACACTTCGTTCTACATAAGCGCCCTTATCCAATCGACAACCATCAGTTACGAGACTACTTAATACCACAGCGCCATTTGCAATCCATACTGGAGGCCTTTCTTCTGTTCGGGTATGAACAATCCATGAACGATCGTTCAAATCAATGGGAGGAGGTGTTTTTAGCAAGTCCATATGTGCTTGCCAATAGGATTCTACCGTACCAACATCTACCCAATATTTTTCGAATGGATAGGAAAATACTTTAACACCCTCCGCTACCATTTTCGGGAGAATATTCTTACCAAAATCATGGGCAGAATCATCTCTTTCGCTGTCCTGCCATAATACTCGATCAAGAATATTTGTGTTAAAAAGGTAAACTCCCATATTCACCAAATTAGAGGGTGGCTGATCAGGTTTCTCAACGAAATCAACCACACGACCGTTTTCATCAACAGCCAAGATTCCAAAACGAGATGCTTGTTCAATAGGCACTCGAATTGAACCCATCGTGATATCAGCCTCCATATCCTGATGAAAATTGATCATATTTTGATAATTCATTTGGTATATATGATCTCCTGAGAGAATCAGAACATGCTCAGGCATGCCACGTTTGATAAATTGGAAATTTTGTTGAACTGCATCCGCAGTACCTAGATACCAATCTGAACTACCGCGCCCTTTATAAGGTGTTAGTAAACTAACTCCTCCTGTAAAGTTACGGTCTAAATCCCAAGGAACACCAGCGCCTATGTGTTCAATGAGGGAATGCGGTCGATATTGTGCCAAGATCATCACATCAAATAATCCCGAATTCACACAATTAGATAAAGTGAAATCAATGATCCGATATTTTCCTGCAAAAGGAACTGCAGGTTTTGTACGTTTAGCCGTAAGTACACCTAAACGAGATCCTTCCCCGCCAGCTAAAATTACTGCTCGTGTTTTCATTAGTAGAACCCCTTTCAGTTTTTAATAAATTTAATGTTAAGTCAAATCAAGTTCTATTTTACTCTTTTTTTTGGTTCCAATTTTTAACAATCATTTAATAAATCTTGAATTTCTATTAATCAATGACTGATATAAACGAAGATACTGACAAGCTGATTTTTGCCAAGAAAAATCAGCTTTCATTCCGTGAAGTTGAAGTGTTCGCCAATCATTTTTTGAGGAGTAATATTTAAATGCACGTTGTAATGTGTCAGAAAAATCTTGTGCAAGAGCTTTCTTAAACAAAAAACCATTCCCGTTTTCCTTTGATTGATCATAATCCACAACGGTATCCCGTAATCCACCTGTAGATCTCGCGATTGGGATACAGCCATAATGCATCGCGATCATCTGGGTTAATCCACACGGTTCATAACGTGATGGGATTAATAACATATCTGCTCCAGCATAAATCCTGTGGCTTAATTCAGTATCGAAACGAATCAGTGTTCGGATCTTATCAGGATATTTTGCCTCCAATTGACAAGCCATCACTTCTAAGGATGGATTTCCAGTACCCAGGATCACCATTTGCCAGGTTTGATCCCTCTCTGAACTTGGTTGAGACAATTGGTTCAAGGCTGGAAAAACCAAATCAATCCCTTTCTGTTGATCCATACGCGATATAACCGCCAACAGTGGGGCATCAGCAATAATTGGTAAATTTAATTCCCTTTGAAGAGCTGTTTTGTTTTCTTCCCGATTAGATAATTTCGTTAAATTATAATTCTTATATAAATATTGATCCGTATCCGGGTTCCAATAATCAATATCTAATCCATTTAATATTCCAATAATATCGTCAGCACGGGAAAGTAAGAAATAATATAAACCAGAACTGTATTCTGGCGTCAATATTTCTTGAGCATAACTAGGAGATACGGTAACAATTTTATCTGCCGATAATAAACCTAAGGCTAAGGGAGCATCTTGTGCCCAACGTGGTAAATCGGAATTATAGGCAGGAATTAAATCAAATTTTTTAAGTACTGTGCCAGCCCCGACACCTAAAAACGGTAAATTATGAACACCTAGGACAATGGCAATATTCTCAAAAAAAGGGTCTTTTGATTTTTGTAAATAGATTGCATATGCTGCAAGTGAAGTGTGCCAATCATTTACATGTAAAATATCAGGTTTCCAATCGATTTGTCGCGCCAATTCAAGCGCTGCTAAAGAAAAAAGTGTAAATTTATATCCATCCCCTTCAGTATCACTCGTATATACTGCGCCATCGACATCGATCATCGGTGCGGAGATCAAAAAAACTGGAAGTTTTCCTAATGCCGTCTTGTAAACAATAATTGGAATATCTTGTTTCTTAACCTCCATTGAAAATCGAAAAAATTCTTCTAAGAGATAACCCCTCTGTCTGATTCCACCATGAAAAGGAATTACCAAACGAATATCGATTTCAAACTCATTATGATTTGTATCGTTCAATTCAATCAAAGCTTTTGGTAATGAGCTTGATACATCCCCTAAACCTCCCACCTTAACATAAGGAGCTGCTTCTGCAGCCAGATAAAGAATCTTCAGTGATTCATTCAAGGAAGTCTTCTCCAAATCATAATTTTCAGGATGGAAATAATTGTAATCGAAAATAAAAATAAAAACATGAGGAAGTTAAATTATCAAAAAAACTAATTGAAATTTGTTTAATATCATTGAATAAGAAATCATACATGATATTTATCACACGCCCAATATGACAAATGACATATTCAGAAATCGGGGGTTGGAAAGGATGCAACATCTCACATCTAGAATCATCCAATAATATGATAAATACCATTTATTCAAATAAACATAATTGATCGAAAAAAATTTTAAAACCAAAACGAGGTAAGTTATGAATGCTTTATTCACCAAACAAGAATGGTTTGACCAATTATTACCGAAAGGGATTCCAACACCAAGTTCAATTCTTTTGAGTGGTCCTGGTGGTTCAGGAAAGCCATTAATTGGAAATACTATTATTGCCGAATGGCTCCGAGAAGGGGGCAGTGTAATCTTTATGTCATTACAATATCCTGATCACAGTTTCATCGTAGCTAGTATGCAGGATGTCGCGAAATTAGATATAAATGATTATATCGAGAAGACCGCCTTTATTGAATTAGACACAAAAATTGACAAAATAAAAAAAATAAATAATAATCATATCAAAGCGAATGTTGTCAAACCAAATATATGGGATGAAGCTATAGAAATAGCCAGTACTTTGATTCCTGAAGAAGGACCTGGGATATTGATATTTGTATCCGCATTGAATCTTTTACTTTTTTCTCCTACCTATGGCAAATCAATACTAGAAAAGATGAAATCGAGCGCACAAGGTGATAAGAAATTTACTTATTTATTTTCCGCAAGCACTACTGCCAAAGCAGACGAAATTGCAGAATTGGAAGAGGTCGTTGATCATTTAATAATAACCAGAAGTACAAAGTCGCCTTTTCAACTCTACCTCAGATTGGAAAGAATCAAAGATGCTCCATTCGATCCAAAAGAAATATTAGTACCTTTCCCACAAGATGTGTTGATGGAAGTAAAGGAAATCGCTGAGCACAGTCGCAAGATAGTAATCCCAGAAATCTCAAAAATATGATATCAAAAAATTTTTTTCAAACAAACCCTTAGAAGGATCAAGGCTATGAACGAAGATCAAATAAAAGAAGTCGAGGCAAGAATCATTGACTTAAAAAAACGATGGCCTGCCCATTCTGTTCCACCTGGAATGATGCAAGAATTAGATGAACTTGAAGAAGAGTTAGCAGACTTGCTTTCCACTACAGAAAAAGACACCCAAACAAAGGAAAATCACCATGCCTAAGAAGTCCATTGCTGTTGATTATCATCAATGTGATCCAAAGGCATGCCCAGACGGAATTTGCCAAGCTACACTTCTTTGTGAACGTAAGGTGATCTATCAAGAGAACCCTTACGATTTACCAGATACCAAATCAAATATGTGTTTGGGTTGTTCTTTATGCTTGACTGCCTGTCCTAAAGAGGCTTTAAGAATGTTATAAATCAGAAGGATTCAAGCAGCCCATTCACTCGATAACCAGATTCTATCTCAGCATCTAATAATCTTTTGATCACCGAGAATGCCTTTTTAATTTTTTTTGAAAGTTGAGATTTTTGTCTCTCATTCAATTTATTAACCTTAGAGTAGTTCATTTTTTCTTGATAAATGCTGATCAAAAACAATGTATATATCCACCAAATCAATTCTTCGTATGATTCCTTATGAAACCATAAGGAATCTTGATATCGATGGATCTTTAAAAAAAATTGGATATCCTGATCGGATAGTAATTCTTTTAAAAACACTCCAATTTGATCAGATTGATCTGGCAATAATTGGAAATGATCTCGGTATTTGATAATAATCCCAATCAGTAAACCACACCTATCTGCTCGCTCATGGCTCACACCCATTTCATAAAGAGTATTTATGATTACCTTCTTTAATAACCATTCATCCAGCCAAGAACGAGTCAATTGCGCTGAATGATCCAATTCTGATTTGAGTTTTCCCAAAGGATATGTAAATATCCAGCTAAATAGTGTTCCCCATATGGTCGGATCACCTTCTAATAGACTCAAACATCCTTCAGGTCCATTTAGGAAATAATCTATAGCTTCATCATTCTGAGGAATGGCTAGCGATTGGTCGTTCTTTATATCAGGTAAATATAATATCGTGATTAATTCTTGTTCTAACTCTTGAGATATTTTCTCTAGCTCGACTTCTTCTCCTAAGAAAGATCTCGTGTCTTGTAATAATATATTAAATTTTTGAACTGCTTCATCAAGGGCAGTTTGAAAAGTATCAGGCAGGTTCCCATTAATAGTAGGGTTAACTCGATTCTGAATCAGCCATTCAAACATGCCAGGATTCACTAATTCTCGATACGGTCTATGAATAGCTTGAAGCATTAATTCCGTAAGAGCTTCTTCAATCGAAGGAACGCCTCTTCCTTGCAGATATGTAGTCAAACTCGCAAAGCGACCGTCTTCTGTTTCATTAACCTCACGAAAATCCAAAAAGACTTGGTATTGATAAGCTCCCAGCTCAATAAACATTCCTTGTTGATGTAAATCATCATTCTTCCGGATATATTCTAGTCCATTTATTTGATCTCTAAAGATCGTAAAGACGTTATTTCCACCGTGTAATGAAAGACCTTCCCCAAGTGATTTTTGTACTAAAATTCGATCACCCCCATTATCTTTCTTGATTGGATAAGCTGCAGAAATACGGATCCACCCTCGCGCTTGTGCATATCGATTGTGATAAACAACCAATGCACGTTCTTCTCCAAACCGATTGGAATAAGCATACACATCCTCATTTACATAACCATCAGGTGAATAAAAATCATAAAGTAAGAACGATTCCACATTTGCGAAAAGGTATCTTCGCCGTAATAGAGGAAATGTCTCACGTTCATGCCTCTCAACTAAATATGGATCAGGACTTTCTTCCCAATAAGCGCGCCTAAATTCCATCCCATATTTTTCAGTGTACCCCTCGATTTGTCCATGCCCAAACATGGGAAGACCTGGCATAGTCGCTAGAAGTGTGCAAATGCCAAAATATTTGTCACCCTTTCCAAATTGATCAACAGCAGTTCGTTCATCAGGATTATTCATAAAATTTACATATCGTTTCAAAATCTGTGGATCAAATTCCAGTGTATTTTTTATCACTTGCCGATATTCCTGGTTTTTTTCATCGCGTAGCATATTCATGAAAGCGCTGTTATATACACGGTGCATACCGAGTGTTCGCACAAAATAACCTTCCATTAACCAGAATGCTTCAGCCAACAACAAAGTATCTGGAGCTTCGCTTGCAACTCGATCGACTACTTCACGCCAAAACTCAACTGGAAAAATCTGATTGAACTGCTCTTTCGTCATGCCAAATTCTGCACGACTGGGTATATCTCCTCCACTACCCGGTTCGGGAAACCAAAGTCGTTGATAATGTTTTTTAGCAAGGGTCATGGCAGCATCAAAACGGATGATCGGAAACTTCCGAGCCACATGAAGAATTGTCTGGATCACAGCTTCACGCACTTCATCTATTAAAAAGTTAAGCTGAGCGGTGTCATTCCAAGGCATGGAAGTCCCATCATTCCCATGGTAAATATATTTCTCGCTTCCGGTATAAAAATCAACCCGCTTAAATACAACTGCTGCATCCGAATCATTATAATAGTGGTCTTCCAAAAAGATGCCAACTCGTTCATCCCATGAAAGATTACGTCCACTGAAAGTGTAGG
Source organism: uncultured Anaerolineaceae bacterium (assembly GCA_964547225.1). Taxonomy (GTDB): domain Bacteria; phylum Chloroflexota; class Anaerolineae; order Anaerolineales; family UBA4823; genus CAZJMV01. The sequence goes on from CAZJMV010000175.1 coordinate 15,495, forward strand.
AAGGAAAAGGACTATAATCCAATGAAATAAACCAATCTGGATGTTCAATAACCCATCGAGAGTCAATTCCCATATGATTAGGAACCATATCGGAAGCTAATCTGATGCCAACTTTCCAGGCTTTCTCGCGCAATCCTTGGTAAGATTCTTCTCCTCCCAAATCTTGGGCGATATCATAAGATAGTAATGAATAAGCAGAAGCAACTGCATCTTGATTTCCACGGATTTGTTTGATCGTTCGAGAGGCAATAGACCGCTCCCATAACCCAATCAACCAAAGCCCTGAAAAACCTCTCGAAGAAAGCATTTCAAGTTCTTCATCTGGAATTTGGTCTAAACGCTTGATTGGATACTGGTATTTTTTTGACAATTGATCTAACCAGACGTAGGTATTTTTAGCTATGATGACCAAATTTGGCATCCAATCAGCATCTCTACTAAATCGCTCAGGCTCTTCGAGTAATCCCCCAAATTCATATACACGCGCAGGACCTGGACCAAAGAAAACTGCCTTTTCTTCTTCCTTGATGAGATCCAAGCTACTTAATAGCCGATAAAGGTATTTCCCTAAAATACTTGCCCAACGTGTTCTGATATATTCCAACTGCCCACTTAAAGAATGCGGAGAAGCAATTGCTGGCGCTCGCAACATATCAAGCAAATTCTGATTATCCGGACCATATGGAGGTTGTGTTTCGAAGAATTGATATAGCGACTCTATGATTGCGGTATAACCACTATGACTCTTCAGTTCCTGATCGTCAAATAATTCTAGAAATGGGGAAAAGGCGGGATTGATATTTGTTAACCAAAGAAGAATCATTTCCTCCAACGCAATCTGTTGATTTGATACTAATGAACCATCCGCTTTCTGAGAAAAACCTTCTAGGTAATCTGAAACACTGTTCTGTCTTTGGTAAACGATTGTAGGGGGAAAATTTTCCACAAACAATCGCAATGTTTTTATGAGTGATTCCTCGCCAATATTTTTTTCCAACCACTTGATTGCTTTGTCCATCAGATCAGGGTTTCTTTCAATACGATATCGTTCTACGACTAAATGCAAAACTTCATCAATCAACCCCATGGCATTGATTTGTCCTGCCCTTATTGCTTTTTCAGGGTAATTAATCAAATCCCGTTTGTCATTCATTTTTTTAATAAATAACCGAACGTGATGAAAACTAGAAAAAATCACATTCCCATTAAAAGTAAAAAGTGTTTTGTCAAATTGATATAAGTCTCGTGATTTGCGAGAAACATGAAATTCCATAAGATGAGGTATGACAATTCCCATATTGCCTCCAAGATCAGATATTTTCTAATATTATACACGCCATCTAACTATTAATTTGAATCAAAAGATTATTAAAACTGTTTTAAAGATTAAGGTCTTTGATTTTGGAATCCTGAATCCATAATAATTATATTTTTCAATTAATATAATTTTCACATACATGCTGGGGTATAATTGCCTCATTGGAGAATTATATGACCTACACTACTCTTATTACAAGCGAAGACCTTGTTAAACATCTTGACGACCCTAATTGGGCAATATTTGACTGTCGTTTTGATTTGGCAAATACAGAACAAGGTGAAAAAGAATACCTAGAATCTCACATTCCAGGCGCATTGTATGTTCATCTTGATCAAGATCTATCTGCACCTGCCAAGCAAAAATTATCAAACAGATATTCTGGACGTTATTCTGGTCACGCTGAACGAACCGATAAACCAACTGGTCGACATCCCTGGCTTTCTGTAAAACAGGCAACCTATTTATTATCTGACCTAGGCATTGATGAAAATGTCCAAGTAGTAGTATATGATGCAAAAAGTGGCGCTTTAGCAGCTGCACGCTTATGGTGGACTCTTCGGTGGTTAGGGCATGATGCTGTCGCAGTTTTAGATGGTGGTTGGCAAAACTGGGTAGATACTAATTCACCAATATCTCATGAGCGAGAACTTCGTGAACCTCGAAAATTTAAACCGCATGAACGTCCAGAGCTTATTCTGAACAGTGATGATGTTGAACGCATAAGATTGGATAAACATTATAAGTTGATAGACGCACGTGGCAGAGAACGATACCTAGGACTAATTGAACCGATTGATCCTATCGCTGGTCATATCCCTGGAGCGATTAATATCCCTTTTGCCAATAATCTGGATGAAAAAGGTTTTTTTCTACCTAGATCTTATCTAAAGAAAATGTACCGCAAGGAACTTGGTCGCACCCCCATGGATCGATGCGTCTTCTATTGTGGATCGGGTGTGACATCTATACACAATCTAATAGCCTTGATGCACATCGGTATGGGTGAAGGAAGGCTTTATGCTGGTTCTTGGAGTGATTGGATCTCTAATGAAGAAAGACCAGTTGCAACTGATGAATCATAAATTTTTTGAATTTATCCAAAAAAAAACTGAATCAATCTTATTTCCGTGACTATTTATCTTACAATAAAACTCAAAAATACGAACACGGGTATTTCATATGCACCAAGATCACAAATAGCTATACCATCTTGATCGCCATCTGTAGGTCGATTTGCTTTTAAAATATCAAGGGAGGAGCAAATCGAATTATCTCCCGCATCAATCACTGGACTACCAATTAAAGGCATCATACTATATATACTATTATCTAGGAAACCCGAAAGTTGAGGATCCATTATTAGGTTATTTGTACTTGGAAATGGTGGCTCAACATAGTTTGAATGGTAATTTTTTACCGAATAGGCGATATTATGATCTCCTTGATACTTTAGACTCCCACAATCTTCCTGATAATAAAGAAATGTAATGTCATTAGGTTGAAAATAGTCAACATCACCCAGGAAAATATTATTCCCACCCGTTAGCGTTTCGCTGCCATTACATGAAAAACCATCATGAGGACCCACACTAACCAAACCATCTCCTTGACCGTATAACGACGAATTATATAAAGATACCTGCTCACCGCCGGTGTAAGCAATGGACAAGGTATTGCCCAGCGCTCTGCAAGCATCTACGTTATAAGTAAATGATTTTCCATCAAAAAAGGCACAATTGCCAACGAAGACACCATTTATGATATCTGCTTCACCAGTAAGTTTAACTTGATTACCAGCATTCCCTTCAGCATGAACTCGATTCAGAGAAATACTCCCACCAAGTGTGTGATAGAGTAAATCAAGCCCATCCGATGTATTGTACAAAAAAGATGAATCCTCGATAATCCAATTTCCTGCGGTTGCGCCTGTTCCTACACCATCCCCATAACCCCCTGCTGATTGTGCCCAACAACCGCTCGGATCTTCTTCCGGATAAGTTTCGCCACATCCATTCCATGCCACAACCCACTCGGTAAAATAAAGATCGCCTGAATTGGAATCTTCACCAATAATATCACCATCCCAACCTGCCCAACCATTTCCAGCTATGCGCACTTTTTCTACTACCCAATCTGTCAACCTACCGGCGTGTATACCAGTATGAGCCAAACCATGAATATTAATATTCTTCAAGTAGACTTCTTGTGAATCCTCAGCATATAAACCCGTTGAAGCCCAATCACCAAAAGGATAAGTATCGCGTTCACATCTTAGTTCTCCAGCGTGAAATTCAACACAACCAGAATGATCCGTAACTTCTAAGCAATTGATTTCAACAAATGAAGTATCGGTCAAATTAAGAATAAAATACGCGCGTTGTGTACCCCAAAGCTCTGGGGCAGCAGTACATCCAGAATCCCATCCTTCTCCTAAGATCCTGGTTGGATGCTGTACATCAAGACCGCCAGGTATAGGAGGCATAATACAATCAAAAGCGCCTTCACGGGAGCATAATACAGATGTTTCTGGAGCGCCATATCCCATCATGTAATCACCACTTGCTATGATCAATGTATCGCCGCCATTTATTCGTGGACTGTTATGGGGTGGAAACGCTCGAAAGGGATGATCCCATGCACATTCCTGTCCCGATCCAACTCCGGGATAAGCGATATTCTTTAATCCTGTGCATTGTTCAGTTGAACCGCCATCCGGACGGATATAATAAGTTTTGTTTGATAAAGAAAAATCAGAATCGTAATATGGAAAAATGACTCTCTGGAAATACCAATTATTTACTGAAACGATGGTTTTTGAAAGAAAATTTATAGCCCAATCATTCTTAATGGATTGTGGAAGAATAAATAAGATCGCTAGTGATAACGCGACTTTTGAAAGCTTTTGTGATAAAGCTATTCCAGTTTGCATTTTTTTATCCCTTTTTCCATACCTTTTTATGTCCAGAGAATGAAGGTGAGATATTCAAATTATTATAACAAATCAACTATAAATTAAAATAATATCGCGGATTTCAATGATTTAATGTTGCATAAATTAAGAGTAACAAGAAATCAATATCTAAAGGTTTATTTAAGAATGTTTTAATTCCTTCTCTTATCCCGTCACGAATAATATCATCAGCAGCATAAGCAGTCATCAATATCGTTGGAATATCCGAATGATTTTTTTTAACAATACGGAACAAATCTACACCATTCATATCGGGCATACGAACATCCGTGATAATTAACCCAATATTATTCTCGGAAACAATATTTAAGGCTTCAGCGCCAGAATAGGCTATAAACGCTTCATAGCCCTTAACTCGAAGGATATCTGTTAAAGACTTAGCCATGCTATGATCATCATCAACAATGAGTATAGATTTCTCCATATGGTTTTATCGATCTTTCTATGTATTGGAATTAATAATTTTCAGCTTAAGAATAAAAAATCGTTAATAAATAAATAACCTATCCGCAGGAATATTTTATTTGATATTGACGTGAATTTTGAAAAAACAAGTAAAAATTCAAGGTCATTGAAAACCGTATTTTTAGGAATCGTTACAAGCAAATTCGCTCGAATAAGTAAATTTTAACACATTTTTCCATTATTCGACAAGATAAGATGAGATATTGTTTTACTCTTTCCAAGAATACTTGGATTTCCCTTCTACTTCACTCATATCGCTTATCTTACAACCTGCATTATCGAAAATCGGATAATTCGCAATTCTACATCATTGATTGGATTCTTTCTGCTTATTATCTTAAAAAACAACTCATAGTATAATTGTTGTGCTATAATAATAATTAGACTTCTTTTTATAATAAGAGATATTCTTTTTACAAAATAATATTGCTTTTTTGGGTGATAATTCTCAACAAAATTTCTTAGGTTGAAACCCAGTAACACTGCTTGTATCATCCGCAAGATACCATAAAATAATCCACACAAAACGGATTCCCCTACACAAGCTAAACCTCTGATATCCCTAAAGCCTAATAAGCGTTTTCATTCATTACGATGAGGAGTCAACATTAACGGTTTTTTCGCGTCTGTAAAAATAAAATCTTTACGTACAGATGTCAGTCAATCAAAATTTATAGGAAGGAGTCATGAAAATTGGTAAAAGTTGGATTACAAGAAAAAGAATCACAACAACAACTTCTTAAACGATTTCATAAGAAAGTCTCCCGAAGCCGGATATTAAGTGATGTTCGGCGTAAACGCTGGTTTATCTCAAAAGGAGAACTTAAACGTATAGAAAAAAGGCAATCAGAAAGCATAAAAGGCGTCAATAGAAAAGGTATTAAATCGAGGTGAAGATGGCAAAAACTGAGGAAAAGATAGAAGTCGAAGGAACTGTTACCGAAGCCTTACCTGGTACACAATTCCGAGTGGAATTGGATAATGGTCATGAAATTATCGCTTACCTAAGTGGCAAAATGAGGAAATACTATATTCGAATTCTACTAGGTGACCGCGTAAAAGTTGAGATGTCACCTTACGACCTGGATAAAGGTAGGATCACCTATCGTCATAAGAAATCAGTTTAACAATAATCATAATGAAGACCTGATCACAATAATTGATAGGAGTATTAGAACAAAGATCAAGATAGACTTTAGGAGGCAATAAGATATATGAGCGGTATAGCTGGTGTTCTTTCAACACAAGATAATTCATTAGTGAAAAAGATGTTAAGAAAAATAGAACACCGAGGTACATCCAAAGCCAGCACTTTCAACGGACTGATTGGTAGTCTAGGATCAGTAGCCTATACTAAACTGAATGAAATTCCAGGACCGCTAACCACCCCCAGTCAAGAAAGAGCGATAGTTTTTGATGGGAAGTTAACAAACGCAGCAAACTTCAAAGACCTTTTATCTTTTCATACATTAGAAGGAAATAGTGATACAGAAATCGTTCTTCACGCTTATGAAGAATATGGAACTCGTCTTTTTGGTCGCTTGGAAGGTGAATTTGCATTAGCTATATTGGATGGTGAACGCTTTCTTTTAGCACGTGATAGGCTTGGAGTAAGACCATTATATTACGGATTTAATCAAGGGAAAATGTGTTTTGCTTCGGAGATGAAAGCTCTCATTGGACATGTAAACCAAATCCATGAATTTCCACCCGGAAATTTTCTAATTTCAGATCATGGATTATATGATTATCAACCTTATTTTCCCCAGACGGTTCAGCTTGATGGTGCAATGCAAAGCGCCCAACAACTCACCGGACGCTTGAAAAACGCCGTTGAACGTGCTTTGCCTGAAAAAGCTGAAGTTGGTGTATGGTTAAGCGGTGGCGTAGATTCGAGCGTGATTGCAGCTTTAGCGCGTCCATTCGTAGATCGTTTATATGCTTTCTCAGCGGGAATTGAAGGAGCGCCAGATCTTCACTATGCAGAACAAGTTGCAAACCATATTGGAGCCGAATATCACGCCCGCATTTACACGCTTGATGAAATGCTCAATGTGTTAGAAACGGTGATCTATCATTTAGAATCATTTGACGCTCCATTGGTACATAGCGCCGTATCTAATTATCTTGTTGCGCAATTGGCAGCCGACTACGTTCCTTTTGTCTTATCTGGAGAAGGAGGCGATGAGCTCTTCGCAGGCTACGCTTATCAAAAAAACTACACGAGTCAAATTGAACTCACGATTAGTATACAAGAAGCAATTGCCTCTCTTCATAATACTGCTTTACAGCGCGTTGACCGATCAGCTACAGCACATCGCACTGCTTACGCGGTTCCATTCTTGGATCCAGAAGTAGTTCGCTATGCCCTCGCCATTCCATCAAAATGGAAAATTCGTGGTTCTCAGGAAATGGAGAAATGGCCACTACGGCAAGCTCTCGCTGATACACTCCCTGATGAAGTGATTTGGAGAGAAAAATCCAAATTTTGGGAAGGCTCTGGATCTGGGCAGTCACTGACTGCTTATGCAGAAGAAGTAATTTCAGACGAAGCTTTTCTCTCAGAAAGAGATCTTGGGACTTTCGGACAGCTAAATTCAAAAGAAGAATTACTTTATTATCGAATATTCAAAAAACATTTTAACGATTCAATACTTATTCAAGAAATAGGTAGAACTGAGCATATATAAGACAATAATACTAAAAATTTTTTTTCGAGAAAGGAATATGATTAAATTATTTGGAGGAACTAAACGTCCCAATATTGAAACACTAAAACAGAAAAAAGATATCGATGGTCTTATCGAGGCTTTAAATTTCCAAGAAGACCATAATATTCGTCGAGAAGCAGCTTTAGCTTTAGGACAAATCGGCGAATCACAGGCGGTTAATCCACTCATCAACTGCCTGCAAGATCATAAATTAGTTCGTGAAGTTGCAGCTAGGTCTCTCGGTGAAATTGGTGACTCTAATGCGGTGGATCCACTTATTCAATTACTGAACGACCAAGATTGGGAAGTACGCGGAAGCGCTGCGAAAGCATTGGGTAAAATTGGTGATGAACGAGCATTACACCCTTTGATTAATGCACTCAGAGATGCCAAACCTTCCGAGCGTTGGTTTATTGCTCATGCATTGGAATCGATCACAGACTTACCGCTTAGTTTAGAGCCTGAAGAATGGGTATCTCGATTTGATCACAAAGATTGATCATCAAGAAATATGCGATTAAGTGGCAGTTATGGATCTTGACCATATTGTCAAAATATTTCCAACATAATCGCATTTGCCAGTTTACTAATCTTTACAATTTCGTACAAGTATTGTAATTCTAAGCCACAAATTGGTAAAATTTTTTTTCCTAATTCTTTCTCTACTAATTGTACCTTCGAAAAAACAAAATAAATCCAGGAGATAGCTATTAATCCTAAACATTTTTTCATGATTTGAAGGAAAAATAAGAACAGTTGATTATCACAAAATCTTATGACTGCAAATAGTGGAACCCCCCTACATACAGGGGTTTTATTCTATACACACCCCCATATATACCGATTTTATGACCCCGACAGGACTCGAACCTGTAACCAATTGATTAAGAGTCA
>CAZJMV010000176.1:0-2709 GCA_964547225.1 uncultured Anaerolineaceae bacterium
CCATTGGCTCTGCTGGTAAGCCGCCTTCATCCTCGCCGCCGAGACCCGCCTGCAAAACCAGATCATCAAATTCAGCCGCGTTTTCTCCTTCCACCCAAAATCCAAGCCCACCGCCTTGCAGAGATTCATCTTCATTGGCAGTGATCAAGATCTGATCATCCAGCCTCACCTGATGAACGCCATCTTTCAAACTGATCTCAATCGTTTGCCATTCGCCAGTTGGTGCGCTGCGTGTGCTTTCTCCAATCACAGTGGGGTTTTCCTGCACGATCTTTTCCAATACGAGCATATCCTCATGCAAGATCAAATTATATTCTCCCTGCTCACTCATCGCATAACGGATGAAGATCATCCCTGGCGCAGTCTGTTTTAGCCGTAGACTCATATCACCTTGGAATTGCCCTCCAAAATTGACCGCGAAATTGCCTGGTTGAATGAGCAGCACACCGTTCTGCACAACCGCGCCCTCCGACCGTTCCCATCCAGACAGCGCCTGATCATCAAATGTTTCACTGGGTTGATCTACTTGCGCCAGCACGCCTGTCAAAGAGATCAGCGCAAAGATCATAACAAGGGTCAACACAATAGCTTTGATCAAATATTGCTTCTTCATGAAATCCTCCAAGTATATGGTCACTTGCTGCGGTGATTTAATTTAAAAGAACTGCGTCGTTACTTACTCTGCAAAACGTCTTTAACATACTCCGCTCGTCGATGCGTCAGATCAACGATCTCTTGCCATGATGAATCAAATGTCTCGAGATGATACTGGGCTGATTCACCAAAATACATTTTGTCTCCATTTCCTTCACTGAGAGATGGTCGAACCAAGTCATGCCAGCCCTGCGCGCGCACGCTCATCATCTCTTGATTGAACCAATGCCGGATCAATAGATCCAAATAAGCTTGATAAGTCTGTCGATAGGACTCCACTTGAAATACTTTCGTGAACAAGGGTCTGTACTGCAAAGGTCCCATACTCTGCTCAGTACCAAAGATCGGATAGGTCGCATCACCGCCAAATAACCCCCATGAATTACCCATATCCCAGGCGATCCACTCAAATTTGTCATTGCCCGGATTGTGATAGAGATAATAATTATTGCCCGTATCCGGATATTGATCGAAATTCAGCGATAAGAAGATCACCGCCAGATAACGCAAATAAACATCCACATCAAAAACTTGTTCCAAGGCTGCTGCAAATTCTTCGGGACTAGCATATTCGACACCATCAATCACATAGCAAAGCTGTATGATATCAGCATAATCGTGTTCGGAGGCATCTTGATACATCAAGGCATACGCGATTTCACCACGCGGCTTGGGATAATTCTCGATATGCTCGCCATAATAGGCTAAATCCGCCGCGCCTTCCTCAAACCAGGCATCCGCCTTATAGAGATTGCCGCGATCGTTCTCACGCCCAAATCGATTCGCCAAGAACTTCGTATCCGGTCGCTCGACCATGGTATACACACCTATGAAATCCGCCTCCTGATCATCATCAACAATATCAAGCCACAAAGTGACATACGCCGTGTGACCAGCCGGCACACCCGCGAAGCGCATCATATCGTACGCCACCTTCTCGCGCAGCATGGATGGATCACCAAAATTATTATGCAGCAAGAGCATTTTCAGATTCTTATATTCCTGCTCTGGAAGATAAGCGTTCATGTCCAGCTTAAAAGGCTTCTTGTCCCCCGGGAACCACAGCGTACTGTTGCCTTTGGGACTGATGCCGATCTGCTCAACTTGCTCGCCAAAAATGATCGCATCCGCGGGAACCATCAGTTTTTGATCTGCAGCCGCTATCATCCTATCCCAATCGGATCCCTTGATCTGCACTGTGATCTTGCGCACGCGGCTGTCATCAAAGACAGACCAATAATCGACACTGCTCGAAGTAGGATGCTTGACATGAACCTGTGTCTGAGCGATCGCTGTCCCACCCTTCGTATTGGTTACACGCAGTGAAATCGTATAGGTGCGTGATTTAGTGTACACATAGCTGGCATATCCACCGTTAGCAGTCGCATCCGTCTCGAAGGCGCCGTTGCCATCCAAGTCCCACTCATAGCGGATGATTTCGCTATGCAAATCCTGCGTACCAAAAGCGCTGAAATAAATCCTCAGTGGCGCCCAACCCTCCTGCGGGAGTGCATAGGCATAAGCTTGAATATTGGCGTTTGTAGTGGGCATTTCCACTGGCGCAGATAAACCATTCAAGGTCCCCCAAACAGCAGCCACGCACACAAATAACACAATCATCGTAATTTCAAAGATGCGCATAGACTCGTCCTTGCCCCTGGCATTTTTCATTCCAACATTATTTGCTTTCCTCGGTCTTCTGAAATGAGGTTGCATCCCGTTTTCTTTTCCTAAGCAACCTAGTCAATTCTTTTATCAGGTTATTATTATTGATTTGATCTATCTTGATCTTCACCGAATGACGATATTCGAACATCTTCTAAATCAACCTCACCCCCAGCAGCCACTTTTGAAGCAATGAGATCGCCTCTTGAAAGAACTTGAATACGTCCTTCAATTAGTTTAACATCTTTTTTCTCCAAAATCTTTGGGTTTACCGCCAAGATCAGATCGGTAAACAGACACAAGTTTTCAGCGCGCTGCTCAATGGACAATGATTGAAACCAGTGCGCCTTCGCTTCCATGCTCTCTTCATTATGATCATGCGATATCGAA
>CAZJMV010000177.1:0-25618 GCA_964547225.1 uncultured Anaerolineaceae bacterium
ATAGACCAATGATGTCAACCAGTTAATTACAACAAAGCCAATAAGAAAAAAATATACGAATAATGGATTTACTAATAAAATACCCTTAACCTAAAACCATTAACCCTGTCTTTCAAATCTTCCAAAAGCAATAAAAGGTGACGGGGAACCTCTAGAACTCAATTTTATCACAAATCCAGGGGTTTGTCTAGACTTAAAAGCAAAATGCTAGCGCAAAGTTAAAATGTCCCCTTTCTGCAAAGTTAAAATGTCCCCTAAGAAAGGGACGCAGAAATGGATGGACTAATAACCATGAGTAAAAAAGAAATCAGCAAATTCTTGCGTTTTCACACACTGGATGTCTGTTATACCGAATCTAGCGACGAGGAACTGACATACTAGTCTTCACGCTGGTTTTAATAACATTCGTTATTGTAGGGGCATTTGAATTTAGCAACGATTGTAATAGGCGCAACGGTTTATGCTAATCCCGCTGTATGTAGCATACGATCAAAGATGTGGCGTGCTTGTAAAGCTAATACTTCCCGTGAGGCTTTTTCTGGACAGAGATCGTTCCAGATTAACAACTCCCGTTGCAAGGGGGTAAGTTCCAATAGCAGCGCTGGGGGAACATGTGAGGCGCTTATTTCAATCAATACTGCCTCCTCACGTAAAATGCGACTAATTAACACTGTAGATTGTGGCGCTGTCGTGCCAGAGGCGATGTGCCCGAGGGTTGAGGCTAGTTTCCCAATTTGTTGCTCCCACGCCAATTTAGAATAACGTTCATAGAATTGCAGCGCGACGGGCATTATGCCACCTCCAGTAAGAGCCTTGTAATATGCTCAATGCGTTTACGTAGGAGTTCACCGCAGCCAGCAAGAATTTCTCGATAAACATCTACAGCCAGTTTAATCAAATTCTCTCTAAAGACCTCGCACATTTGGTTTATTTGTTCCCGTGTTGCAGGGTCACATATAATCAGGTTATTAAGAAAAGGAGTTGCTACTTCTAAACAACGCATCAAATGGTTGGTATAATTAGTGATTCTTTCCTAACTGTGAGTAAGGTGTTTTGTTATCTGAATGAAGGGATGTAAGGCGACTATTCTTTGCGATCGAAAAACAGGCTCAGCCATTCTTGGAAATTGTTCATTTCGGTTGGGGTAACTGATGGACGTGGGGTGGGGGTGGGTGTAGCCTGGTTGATCTCAATCGGTATCACTGGTATATCTCCCTCACGCGCCATATGGTTCTGATAAGCCCATTCAATTACTGCCATATCGGAGTTTGCATGGGCTATTTGTGTCGTAAGTGCGCTTTTTGTGGATAGCCGACTATTCAAGTGCTCCTGCACGACTTCTTTCTCGGCTTCAAGATGCTTGAGTTCAGTCATTCGGCTGTTAAAATCCATCACCAGAAATGCTGCGATGACTAGAATGAGCGCTAGGATGATGTTTCTCATGCATTACTCCATTCGAGTACAATATCCATCATTCACCTAAACAGGTTTAATATCATCTTACCGCAAGCCATGGAATGCTGCAAGTCTATTTAATCAAAAATCCCTTAATCTAGCTGCAAGCTTTATACCAGCCGAAAAGGGAGTTTGAGTGCCGAAGGTGGGAATCGAACCCACATGAGCGTAATGCTCACTACGCCCTGAACGTAGCGCGTCTGCCAGTTCCGCCACTTCGGCTTGCGGGCATAATTTTACCGCTAAAACCGGTTTTGTCAACCGCTTTGTTTTTCCTACGCTTCATTCACATGCTATAATTCAGTTGAGGGAGATGCTTTTATGGAATCAATGTTAGACCAATTATATCTTTTGTTGAACAGTGAAATGGGAAGCTTTGCTTACCATTTTGTGCTTGCGTTCTCGATTGTTGGCGCGCTTGCTTTGACGATGGCTCAATGGGAGCTTGGTTCTAAGGATCGCAGGAAGCGTGTGTTATTAGGACTTTCGCTATTATTTGGGATGCAATTATTTCTATTTTTAGTAGCGGGTTTAACTTGGCAGAGGCTAATATATTTCGAAATCATGCTTCCATTTTTCGATCGCAGCATTACGCTCTTAAGCCTGCTGTTGATTGTATGGCTATGGTGTTTTCCACATCAGTCAACCCTAGCTGATTTATTCACGTTATTAATAGGCATATTAATCTTTGCCGTATCAGCATTTGCCGTATATTGGTGGTATCCGCAAGCGGATCATTTGATCACCAACGGTTCCTTGGTGGATATGGTCACACAAGTGATTTCAATCCTTTTCTTGGTGATTGGTATTTTTCTATTATTGATTTACAAACCAGAAGGACAATCCTTGGGTATATCGATGCTGTTTGTTTTATTAATCGGAGTGATTGCACATCTGCTGCTCTTAACGGATGGTGAAAATTATCCCACACTCATCCGCTTAACGCAGATCACGGCTTTTCCCTTTTTACTACTCATTCCACAATCGATTCAAATAAGCTCAACAGATCATATCGATAAACAGATTTCAGAGCTTGATCAAACCGATCAAGCTATCTTGGATTCTGAGAGAGAATTAAAGCGCTTTGATTCTCAATTTGGGCAAGATCTACTTTCATTATTTGCGCAGACAGATTCAGCGCTCGTCAGACAATCGATCACATCGATTTTGGCGAGAAGTATGCAAGCCGATATTTGTTTATTGCTGGATTCAATAGAAAGCGAAGGGGAAATACGAATAATAGGCGGCTATAACCTTCATGAAAAGCATCCGATTAAACCCTTCAATTTACGCAGCCAATCGACGCCGATCTTGCTTTCAGCTCTCAAGATGGGTCGTATTCGACGGATATCTGCAGATAGTGATACTCCTGATGCTCAAGATTTAATGCAACACCTGAATATTGAAAAATGTGGCAATATGCTTATCGCGCCGATCCTCTCTGTGGATGGAACGCCTGAAGCAAGTTACATTCTATGTAATCCTTATTCTCAACATGACTGGTCAGCGGATGAGATTTCACATTTTAGCGTTATTTCCAAAGTGTTTAACCGGCATCTAAAACAGCGTTTGGAGATCGATGAATTAGAGCGAAAATTATCTCATCTAAAACAAAATATCCGTCTTATCAATGAACAAGCTCGCCAGGCGCTTGATGAGAATCAGAAATTACGTGATACACTCGCTGTCCTTGAAGAAAGAAAAGCGACAATTGAAAATGATTTCAATCAAATATCATCATCACAAAAAGAAAAAATCGAACCTCAAGAATCAATGAAAATTAGAGAGAGTAATAGGAAAAACTTGCATCAGGATGATTATCAAGGCGAGTTACGTTTAGCATTAGAAGAAATTGCCTATCTACAATCAAGATTACTAGAAAGTGAGAAAGGATTTTCTAATCCATTGAATGATCAAGAAGATTCGGGAGAAATTGAATGAGTGATCAGCATCAAGTCCTATTTGGTCTAACGCTGATCCTCATTTTTAGCATATTGGTTATTGGCAGTATCACGCTGGCTTTGCTGGAAGGAAATGAAACGGTTGCCTTTGCTCTATCCCCCACCAGTACTTATAGGGAACATGCCTTTCCAACTTTTATCAATATCATCCCTGGTCAATCTTCAGATACACCTTCCCCAATGAAAACATCCATCGATACACAGAGCAAAACACCAACCATAACGCCAAAGTGCCCACTCCCAGAAGGTTGGATCGAGATCATCCTGCAACCTGGAGACACAATTGACGCATTGGCAGCTCAGTTTGGTATAGAACGTGCAACAATCATTGATATGAATTGTTTAGTTTCAGACACTTTGATCGAAGGCGCTTCTTTTTTTGTACCCGGTCCTCCCTATAGAGGAACGTTAACCGCGACTCCTACCGATATGTTTACAAATACACCCCAACCGACACCTTTCCCAACCCGATTTCCCGTGATCACCAAACCGTCTGTGCTTTGTGGACCACCCCCGAATTGGGTCATCTATCGTGTTCGACCTGGGGATACGCTTTTTCGACTCAGCCAGGCATTGGATGTTTCTATCTATTGGCTGCAGTATGCCAATTGTTTAAGGACCTCGACGAATATTGTCGTCGGTCAACAATTATGGGTGCCTTTCCTCCCACCACCGCCAACACAGAAACCGATTCCCTATACCAATACTCCGACTATGACAGCAACGGCGACCTGTGAATATCCACCCACGCTGACCAATACCCCAACCGACCAAACCAACCCTTCTTCCACGATGACACTCCCACCTACTGATACCCTTGGAGTAACTCCTGAATCGCCATGAGGAATAATAAGAATTCATCCTATCGTTGGCTTTCCCTTGTATTCTTGATCGTCCTCATCCTGCCGATTGGGTGTTCGCCGTCTATTGCGCTTAGCGCTGGTAACGAAATCACAGAACAACCTCAGGTTGCAGCAACGCTTCACCCAACCTATGTCTTGGCAGGTCCGGATGCAACGGTTACACCAACCCCCTTCCAACCAGCTACACCAACAGTCGATCTAACCGTTGAAGAAGGAGAATCTGGGGTAGGATCAACACCTACTCCATTACCCACACCAACGCCATTAGCCATGCCAACCATAGATGAATCACCGCAGGAAGAGCTGGCACAATTGCCGAGTCAGATGAATATCCTTTTATTAGGGTCAGATAAACGCAAATATGGAGGAGGTACACGTACGGATACGATTATCCTTGTAACGATCAATTCAGAACTCGAATCAGTCAATATCACCTCATTCCCGCGCGATTTATGGGTTACCATCCCTGGGCGCGGTCAGGATAGAATTAATACTGCGTGGACTTATGGCGGCAATAATTTGCTGCGAGAGACCTTTTTGCATAATTTTGGCGTTACGGTTGACCGCTTTGTCCTGGTTGAATTCTCATCCTTTAAGAAAATAATCGATCAATTAGGTGGTTTAACTGTTGATGTTTCACAACCTTTATCGGATTATCGCGCTGGGGTTTGGGTCAGCATTCCGAAGGGTGATGTTCAGATGGATGCCGATACCGTACTTTGGTATGCTCGCTCTCGAAAGACCTCCAATGATCTAGCTCGAAACCGCAGACAACAGGAAGTGTTACAAGCTGTCTTCCACAAGTTGATGTCGCTCAACGCTATAAAGAGAGCGCCTGAATTTTATGATCTCTATCGAGAGGGTGTAAAGACGGATATTTCTTTGCTGGATATCTTAGCTTGGTTGCCGATGGTTTCGAAGATAGCGGATACAATGAATATCCATCAATACTATATCAATTATAATCATGTCTATGACTGGGTTACCCCGGGCGGTGCGATGGTGCTTGTACCCAATCGGGAAGCCGTCATGGGTGTGATTCGCATGTCACAGAATCTCAAATAGCGAGTGATGCATTGAATTTACAGGGAAAAGGTTTTTATATTTGGCAGATCCGGCGATGTGAAAATGGGAATGCCAATAGTATTGCTGCAACGGCTCAGGCAGCCGGACTCACCCATATCTTGGTCAAGGTTGCGGATGCTTCTAGCCCGTATAATATCGATCCGATCACCGGGCAAGATCTAGTACCAGCGCTTGTTCAGGCATTGCATGCCCGCGATATCGTTGTATGGGGTTGGCAATATGTTTATGGTTATGAGCCGGAAGATGAGGCAACTATAGCAATCCAACGGATCAGTGAATTGGCTTTAGATGGTTTTGCGATTGACGCTGAAGCGCAATATAAATTACCCGGTATGGATGAATCGGCTTTGATCTATATGGAACGTTTGCGATCTTCTCTATCTGATTTTCCGATTGCGCTCAGTTCTTATCGCTATCCGACTTATCATCCTTCCCTTCCATGGACTGAGTTTTTGCAGGATTGTGATATTAATATGCCGCAGGTGTATTGGATTAAATCAGATGATCCGGATGCACAATTGATCCGCAGCCTGCGAGAATTTGAATCCGTGCAACCTTTTTGTCCGATCATTCCTACTGGAGCAGCTTTTTTAGAAGGTGATTGGCAACCGACACCGTCTCAGATCATTGCCTTCTTGGATACAGCAAAACAATTAAATATGCCCGCAGCAAATTTCTGGGAGTGGGGGCACACAAGGACATATCTACCAGAATTATGGGATGTTATCGCTGCCTATGATTGGGAAATCGGTCCTTCCCAAGATATTATTGAACGATATTTTGAGGCTTTAAATGCTCATGACGTGGATATGCTTGTGGAATTGTATAATTCGGATGCTGTTCATGTGACGAGCTCACGCACTATCCAAGGCACTCAAAATATCAAAGAGTGGTATTCCAATTTTTTCCAAAACAAACTACCAAATGCGAAATTCCACTTAGGTGATGAGAATAATATTGGAGCCACTCATCAATTCACCTGGACAGCCACATCAGCTTCTGGGAATATTGAAAACGGCAGTGATTCGATCGGCTTAATTGGCAATCGCATTACTTATCACTATATGTCTTATATGATCACCAAATAATACTTCTTATTAAAATGGGAGATCGACCTCAAAGGGAACCATCATTTTTATGATCTGGTCGCCTTCTTTTAGCTCAACAATTCGTTTTCCACGTGCTGTACGACCTTGAATGGGTGCATCATCCAATCGAATGTTTTTGGCAGCTAATTCTCTTAACTGTAGAGAGGCATGGTTTGTTCCCTTGCCAATCGTCATCCCAACTACATAAGTTTTTATCGGTAATTTCCATGCCACAACGCCTTGCCCATAGCGCCCTTGATTCGGGAATTGATCGGGTTTGACCCGTTTGGCGCTTCCATCTGAAGCGACCATAAATATTTCACCTTTATGTGGTAAGAGTTCCATCCCTACTACCGCGTCATCTGTTTGTAATTTAATACCCATTACACCAGCAGCTACTAATCCCATTGGTCTGACTTGGTTTTCATGAAATCGGATGGCTTTGCCATTTCTCGTCATAAGCATGATATCGTTATCTCCGTTACTCAAACGGACCCACCCCAATTGATCACTATCGTTTATTTTGACAACCGAAAATGTATTTGCGGAAGCCCCGGGTAAATCAATCAACGCAGATTTTTTGATCATACCTTGTGTTGTACTTGTGAGAATATAGCTATTTTCTAAGGTTCCAGGGTCAAGTGTGTTGGCTGAAGGTAATGTAAATAATGCCACAATTGGTTTATTTGATCTTAGTGGGGAAATTTTGGATATGGGAATACCATCGGAGACTTTTTCTGCTTCTGGTATAGCGTGAACCGGAATAGCAGCGGTCTCTCCATCTTGACAAGCGATATAAAGTGTATGGCGTGTACTTGCATTAACCAGATACCTTGGAGTTTCTCTTCCGCTAATACGAGGCATTTTCTCGTCCAATGTTCGCGAAATTCTATCATCTTCTGATAACGAGATCCAGATACTTTTATCAGGAACCAAATCCGTTGCCGTTAGGAGAGCTACTTTTGATTCACCTTCCTTTAGTTCAACAATATGCGTTCGTCGTCTGTCAGCATACGTTTTACTGATGTCTCCCAGTTCTTGATGGACGACTTGTCTCATTTTGTCTTCTGATTTAAGGATTGCTTCCAGTTCTTTTATCCTCTTCTTCAAGGATTGATATTCATCTTCGATCTTTTTTCGTTCGAGACTAGCTAGTCTGCGTAAAGGCATATCTAAAATAGCCTGAGCCTGAATCTCGCTCAGTTTATAATTTCGCATTAAGCTGTTTCGTGCTGACTCTACTGTATGTGAGCGGCGTATTAATGCGATGATCTCGTCGAGGTTTTTTATTGCGATTCGTAATCCCTCTAGAATATGAAGTCTTTCGCGCGCTTTTCTCAATTCATATTCACTACGTTTGCGGACGATCTCTAAACGATGTTCTAAATAGACCCGCAAAGCTTGTTTTAAGCTTAATAACCTGGGTTCCCCATCTACAAGCGCCAGCATGATGATGCTAAAGGTGCTTTGTAGAGGCGTATATTTATAGAGCTTCTTGAGAATCTCCTGATGATCGACATTCTTACTTAACTCAATCACAATCCGCATTCCTTGACGGTCTGATTCATCTCGAAGATCAAGGATGCCTTCAATCTTTGACTCGCGTACGAGATCCGCAATTTTCTCAATCACGGTTGATTTATTGGACATATAGGGTAATTCGCTGACGATAATGCGTTTTCTCCCACGATCCATTTCTTCTAAGTGGACACGAGCCTGAACAGTGATCCTGCCGCGACCGGTGCTGTATGAACTGATCAACCCATCTTCTTCGCTGTCCTGAATAATAATCCCACCCGTGGGGAAATCGGGTCCGGGAATAAACTTCATGATATCTTCGATATGAATATCATCGAGGCGATTCCAGTTTGAAAGTAAATACTGCATCGCCTTGACGACTTCATCTAAGTTGTGTGGGGGGATACTGGTAGACATGCCAACCGCGATTCCTGTAATTCCATTAACTAATAAATTCGGTATGGCAGCGGGAAGCACAGTCGGTTCTCTTAACGTACCGTCAAAATTATCAACAAAATCTACGGTTTCTTTCTCAATATCCAACAACATGTGTATAGCCGGTTCTGTCATCCTGGCTTCGGTATACCTCATCGCGGCTGGTGGATCGCCATCGACACTACCGAAGTTCCCTTGACCATCTACCAATCGATAGCGTAAGGAGAAATCTTGCGCCATTCGTGACATAGCATCATAAACTGCCATATCTCCATGCGGATGATATTTTCCCAATACCTCGCCTACGATTCGGGCTGATTTTTTATAGTTACTATCGAAACGTAAACCCATATCGTACATGGCATATAAGATTCGGCGATGAACAGGCTTTAACCCATCGCGTGCATCCGGTAAAGCGCGTGATATGATCACGCTCATGGCGTAATCGAGGTAAGATTGTTGGACTTCAGAAGTAATATCTGTTTTTTTGACAATACCAATTTCCATATTTTTCTCCATCGAGATCTACCTACCTGAGATAAATCTACGCTTATGATCTATTATAAATTTTTGAATTAATTCGGCGAGATGGATAACGACAGTTTAGATAGAACAAAAATTCTACTACTATCATAATTCAAGCTGTTTCTTGAGTCAATAATATTTTTGTTGGAATTGATAATAAATTTAAGTAATTCTATCTCAAGGATATTCTATCCAGGATTCCATATGTGATTTCTCATATTCAATGATCCGTTTAAGGGAATCATCTAGACTTAGTTGTGGTTCAAAGCATATTAGATTGCGGATCTTTTCGATCGATGGTACTCTACGACGCATATCCTCGAATCCAGGTGCATAGGCTTTTTCATAAGGCACGTATTGTACCTCAGAAAGGCTTTCGGTCAAATTTATTATCCGATCAGCGAGTTGAAGGATACTGATTTCTTCTGTGTTACCAATATTGAATACTTCTCCAATTGCTTGTTTATGTAAGGCTAAAGTCGTAATCGCGTGGACTACATCAGATACATCTGCAAAACAGCGTGTTTGTTTTCCGTCGCCATAAACTTGTAGAACTTTTCCTTGGAGGGCTTGGCGGACAAAGCGTGGGACAACCATGCCATACCGACCGGTTTGTCTCGGTCCAATTGTATTGAAGAAACGCATTATAATGATGGGTAATCCGTATTGTTGATGGTATGCCAGACCCAAGAATTCATCGACGGCTTTGGAATTTGCGTATGCCCAGCGGCTATGTGTTGTTGGTCCCATCAAGCGATCATCGGTTTCTTTAAATGGTATCCGAGTCCCTTTACCATAAACCTCAGAGGAAGAAGCGATTAAAACCTTGCATCCATAACGATTAGCGGTTGAAAGTACCGATTCGGTCCCAAAAATATTGGTGTTAATGGTGTGGACCGGATTTTCTACAATTAACTTTACGCCTACAGCAGCAGCTAAATGGATGACGATATCAGCTTCACTACATAATCGATCTAAAACCTGTGTGTTTGCAATCGTCTCGCGGACAAATTGTAAGTTTGGATTAGATAACAAATGTTTGATATTATCTAAACTTCCTGTAGAAAGATCATCAATAGCTACAACTTGATGTCCATTCTTGATCAGTAAATCGCAAAGGTGGCTGCCAATGAATCCAGCTCCGCCAGTAACTAGCACTTTTTCTTTCAATGCATATCTCCCGGTTTTCAAGTCTCTGAACCATTACTGTGATTATATCAAAACCAAGCTTTATGGAGTGATAGTATTCATAAATCTTCCTGATAAATCTTTCAGCATAGATTTTTTGTAAAAGGTATAATTCTAATAGTGCTTTGTCTTGAAAAGGACGTGTCTTCTTGTTAAAGAAAATTATTGTATTTATTACGATCGCAATTGTCTTACTATTAACTGTAAATAGGGCAGTTGATTCTAAGGTAGTGTTAGCATCATCCGATATACCAAAACGTTCTTTTCAGATCTGCTCCCCATTGGAGCAGGTTGAAATTGATGATCTAAAATGGATCATCTCTAGTCCATATGACCCGCCTCCCATGGGCAAGGATGACCGGCATCAAGGGGTTGATTTTAGCTACCATCGCTGGAATAAATCTGGTCCGATCCATGGAGGCATCGTTCAGTCGGTTTTTCCCGGCATAGTGATCGCGAGTTTGAAGGATACTTTCCCGTATGGAAACCTTATTATTGTCGAAACAACTTATGCTAGATTGCCCAAAGAAATCAGTAAAGCCTTGATGATTACATCAGACTATTCGCTTTATTTGATGTATGCGCACCTCGATGGTCGACCATGGAGTACCATTGGACAGAGCGTAGTCCCTTGTCAATCTCTAGGGCTTGTGGGAAATAGCGGAAATGCAATTGTGCCACATCTGCACTTTGAAGCGCGTGTTGGGCCTTCGGGAGTGGTCTTTACAGGATTATCACGATTTACTGATGAAGCAAATGATTTCGAAAAAGAGAATTACCTGCTGTGGAGAATTAGTGGAATATTCGTACACTTCAATCCGATGGAAATTTTTTCATTTGAACAGATTGAGAAGGTTCATTATATTTCGGTTTATTAATCTTCTAAACGCTGATCAAAGCAGACCCATCTTTACTCCTAAGAATAACCTAATAATCATCGAAAAGAAACAGCTTGGGGCTTGTCAGGAAATCAACAACGCGCTATAATAATGTCTAACAATTCGGGGCGTGGCGCAGTCCGGCTAGCGCGCTTGCATGGGGTGCAAGAGGCCCTGGGTTCGAATCCCAGCGCCCCGACACGTGACTCCAAGAGAACAACTTGGAGTTTTTTTCTTCAGTTGATTTGAGAATTGGGGGGGAAATTAGACTCTCGCTTTTCTTGCTTAAAATACGAACTTCCGAGTGAGGGGGGCACCCGGAAGCTCGCGTCGTAATCTTATCATGATCATAGATTTAATGCAAGGTTTTTGCAAAGAAATTTCTGAAAGAATTCCAATATTTTAATATTGATTGATTAAATGATAAATTGAGAGCATGGGTTTAGAGAATTGTTTGATGAGAATTTTCGATTTTGCTTGATTTAAATAAATCTTAAGGTATAATATAAGGGCTCTTAATAAATTTAATGATAAACGCTTCTACTCTCGCAGGAGGAGATTATAATTATGGACGGCTGTGATTTAATAACAGCCGTCCTAAGTTTAAAAACCCTTAATGTTTGATTGGATTTCATTTCCTTAAAATTGTGTCCCCAATAGTAAAGCCGTTTACATATATTAACACATTGGTTACGCCGGTAAATTGTCGTACGGTTTGTTTTAATTGATCTCGAAATCGCGGACCGTCGCATGAATCATCGGTACGGTAATAGGATCCACTTAGATTTATGATGACTGTACCATCAGATTGAAGCATTACCCCACCTACAGAAAGATTAGATGCATATCCGGGGTTATGAAGAATCCCAATTGTTGGATTATGGTATCCAAGGATCGTGTTCAGGGCATAGGTGATATCATTCACAAGATTATCGGATTTAGGCATCCCAGTATTTAACCACCATAACGCTTCATTACATCCGTAAGGTCCCTTCTCTTCTTTGTTGATATAAAAAACTAAAATTGCCTCGTCTTTGTTAGGAGTCCCAGTTGGTTTTGGGATGGTTGGTACCGTAGTCGGTGGCGCCTCTGTAGGGCTTTCGGTTGGTACTTGCGTGAATGTCGCGGTAGGAATAGCCGTATCTGTTGGTAATGGTGTATTTGAGGGTGGAATTGGGGTGTTCGTTGGTTCTAAAGTTGCAGTTGGCTGCAGAAGCGCGACAGTTTCACAGGCAGAAACGCTCGCTCCTATTACGAGCAATATTACAAAAATGATAAAAAATCGTTTCATAAAGGTTCTTCATTTCTCCGAATGGTTACGCTTGTGTTTCCGGGTTACTTTCTCTTTGTGAGAATGCAGCGCCTTCACGTAATGCTTGGTAATTATTAGGCAATAAGTGTCTGTGACGCTCTGGGAGGTGATTACGTAATGCCTCTTCGATACTTTCAATTGATAGAACAGGAGATTTTTCCAACATGGCTCCAAGCATAACCATATTCACCAAGCGACGATCTCCGATTTTTTCTGCAATTTCATTGGCTGGTAATCGCACAGATTTCAAATCATCTCTTTCAAAGGAGCGATTGATCAAGGATGAATTTGCGATGAGTGTGCCACCTGGATAAACAAGCGATTCATACTTGTCCAGTGATGGCAAATTAAAAGCCATAACCGCTTTTGGATTTCTAACATTTGGAGATCCAATTTCCTCATCTGCAATAACCACTGTACAGTTGGCGGTTCCACCTCTCATTTCAGGACCATAAGAGGGTATCCAAGTAACTTCCATTTTAGCATCCATTGCAGCATAAGCTAATAATTGACCAGAAAAAAGAATTCCTTGTCCCCCGAAACCAGCGATAATTATTTCTGTTTGCATTGATTTCCTCTCTTACCTATTAAACTTTGATTCCCTTTAATGCTGATGATACTTTATAATCACCTAAAGGAAATACTGGTATCATATTGGTTTCTACCCACGTACGGGCTTCATTGGGAGACAACCCCCAGTTCGTTGGGCAAGTTGAAAGTAATTCAACAATAGAAAACCCTAATTCCCTCACTTGTGTTTCAAAAGCTAGACGGATCGCTTTTTTTGCTTGGCGTAAGTGTTTGGGATTATGCAAACTTCTGCGGACTGCATAGGCTGTTCCTTCTAGTTCAGATAATACTTCGACCATACGGATAGGATAGCCATGAAATTCAACATCTCGTCCGCCAGGTGATGAGGTTGTTTTTTGACCGGGGAGAGATGTTGGTGCCATCTGCCCACCCGTCATTCCATAGGTAGTGTTATTGATAAATATGACTGTGATGTTATCGCCTCGACCAGCGAGATGTATGATTTCTCCCATCCCTATGGAAGCCAAGTCTCCATCACCTTGATAGGTAAAAACAATATTATTGGGTAAAACACGTTTTACGCCTGTCGCCATTGCTGGGGCGCGCCCATGTGGCGCTTCAACAAAATCACAGTTAAAGTACTGAGAGATGAAAACCGAACAACCTACGGAGGCTACACCAATCGTCCTTTCGCGTAGGTCCATTTCATCCAAGACCTCCGCAACGAGGCGATGAGCTGTGCCATGAGTGCAACCCGGACAATAATGGGTCGGTAGATCAGCAAGTGATTTTGGTCGACTGTAAACAATTTTTGCAGGAGCTGTGGTTACCATTTCTTGATACCTCCAATTAATTAAACCAGCTCTTTCAGTTTTTTCAACCATTCGATGCGTGGATTATCATTATATACGATCGTTCCATCTGAAATGCTATGAATTTCATCGTAAACTTCTTCAGGGAATGGGACGACCCCTCCCAGACGTCCATAAAAAGCAATTGGCACATCGTATCCTGCGGCTCTTCGAATATCATCCAACATCTGTCCAGAATTCATTTCCACAACAAGAAAAGAGCTGGCATTTTTCGACAACTCTCTGATTTGATCATATGGGAATGGACTTAATGTGATCGGACGGAACAAGCCAACTGGAATCCCCTCTGCACGTGCAGATCGCACAGCGGAATATGCTACTCGACCAGCTGTACCGTATCCAACCACAATGATTTCCGCGTCATCAAGATAATATTCTTTATAGCGAATTTCATTTTTTTCTACTCGAAGCCAGCGTTCTAAGATACGAATATTGGTGATTTCTTCATCTTCTGGAACCAGGTTGATGGATGATAAGCGATGAGGTTTCTTACCATGAGAACCACGAATTGCCCATTGTGGGAGTGGGCGTTCTAGGCTTCTCATTTCGGGTAGTTCGGCAGGTTCCATCATTTGACCAATATTTCCATCAGCCATAACGATAACGATATTGCGATACTTTTCTGCTAGATCAAAGGAAATCATGGTCAGGTCAATGGCTTCTTGAACGCTTGAAGGCGCCAATACGATTGGGTTGTAATCGCCATGACCTCCGCCGTGTACGATTTGATTATAGTCTCCTTGGGACGGGGCAATATTTCCTAATCCTGGTCCCCCTCGAACGACATCTACTAAAACGGCTGGTAATTCTGTGCCTGCAATATATGACAAACCTTCCATCATAAGACTTACACCAGGACTGGATGAGGAACTCATTACTCGGGTTCCAGTGCAAGCCGCACCATAGACCATATTAATCGCAGCTAACTCACTTTCTGCCTGCAGGAAAACTCTACCTAATTCAGGCATTCGTTTGGACATCCATTCAAGCAGCTCTGTCTGAGGGGTGATTGGGTAACCGAAATAAGCCTCTAGTCCTGCTCGGATAGCTGCTTCAGCGATAGCTACGTTTCCTTTAAGTAATTCACGCGCCACAGATAACCTCCTATATTTTTTCTTGATCAATTTCCCGAACAGATGCCTCACGATAAACAGTGATTGCAGCTTCAGGACAAACGAGTGCACAAATACCACATCCTGTGCATCCCTCTGCGATGATATGAACGGGGTGGTAACCTTTTGGAGTCAGGTAATCCATGTCTAGGGCTAATACATTTTGTGGACAATCATTAACGCAAATCTCACATCCTTTACAATATAATTCGTCGACTTCAATCCAGCCTTTTACCGCCATTATCTCTACCTCCGATAAGAATTTGCATTTTTATTAAACCATCCAAATAAAATTATTTTACTTTAAATGATTATTGACAAGTGCATACTATCATATTTCTTACATATAAATATCCTATAACAAAACAATAAAAAAGACATCCTTATGGGACGTCTTTTCTCCAATATTGAGGGGGATTGAACTTGCTTGTCTATGAATATACTACTAATCAATTGAATACCCATAATATTATTGTAATAGATGATTACGGTTCTGTTGTAGGGTTTTCTGTTTTTTCAGATAATTCTAATAATATCGCATCTTCAGCGCGTGTCAAAATTTCTTCCGCAGGAATTTCTTCTTCAAAAAAAGAACGTAAAGAAATATCCATTTGGATATTATATATGGACATATTGGGATGGACTGGATAAGCTATTCCTTCTGATAATGCATTGATGGCGTATGAAATTAGCTCCAATTCTTTTGTATCATCTGTACCGTTTAAGGTGATATTTGTTATCGCAGGTATTTTACCTGTTTGGGCTATCATTTTTTGAGCATCTTGAGAGACCAAGAATTCTGCAAATGCAATCGCTGCCTCTAGATTTGATTCTTGGATATTTGGGTTCAGGTAAATGTTCTCCGAGCGAACAAATCCAGATAATCTTCCATTCTTATAAGATGGGAAGGGATCAATTGTCAGATTGTCTATGCCTATAGTATTGGCAAGTTCAAATAAATTCCAAGTTCCATCGATGATCCATCCAATGGCGCCAGTTTTAAACAATTCAATATCTTCATCGGTGAAATAATTTACTGGACCGGCTTCTCTGAACTTATCTAGTAATTCTAGCCATGCCACACCTGTTGGATTATTGAATGTTGGTAAGCCTTGTTCATCCATCCAAGAACCACCCAAGCCATTGAGGTGCGCTCCAGAATAAAAGAAACTGCGTTCCAAGAAAGCGCCAATGGTGTCTCCTTGTGTCGAGGATTGTGCAATCATGATCAAATCCTCGAAAGTATTTGGCGCTATGGTGATGATATCTTTATTCCGGTATAGAACTACCCCATTAATTGTGTAAGGGATCCCAATTAGATTTTCCTGAAGTCTTGTAGCTTGTAGAGCTGCTTCGTTCATGTATTCAAGGTTATTTTTTGAAAAGTGCTCCTCAAAATTCATGACCAACCCTGCTTGATAGAGGTCTGGTCCCCACTCAGCTGCTCCCAGTAATATGCTGGGTCCTTTTCCGGCTATTACTTCATTTTCATAACGAGTTTTTAGATCTTGATTGGGAACGTAAAGAACATCAAAATATACATCTGGATATTGATTTTGGAATTCTTTTATGATTTGTACCAAAGCTGGGATTTGTTTTTCATCCCATCCGTGTCTGATCGATATAGTGCCATGCAACGTCTTCTGTGTAGCAGTAGGGATGGGGGAGGTGGGCATGATGCGTGTTGGTGTAGCGCTTGGAAGGAGTTCTGCATTATTTACTTTTTTTTCTATAGGTGATTGACAACTAAAGAGCCCTAATATGAGACATATAATTACGATCAAGATGGAAAGTCTTATTTTAATCTTCATTAGTTTATAAATTTTTACCTCAACCTTAATCTCCCGAACAACAAGTTATTGATTGGTGAATTTCAGAGGATCAAGATGTAGAATTAACTCTAAGTATCGGAATTATTATTTATCAATTATAATTCGATAATATGAGTAAAGCTAATCAATTATCAGGGATTTTTGCCGCGGCAGTTACGCCGGTAAATATTGACGGTGGATTGTTATTGGATGATTTGACTAAGTTGCTAGAATTCTTAGCAAATCGAAGTTGTCATGGGGCATTATTGCTGGGTACAACTGGAGAAGGGCCTTCGTTCTCTCCACAAGAACGAAAAGAAATCTTGAGTGCATCCCTTTCTATTCGTGAGACATTTCCAGCGTTCAAGTTATTAGCCGGGACAGGCACACCTAGCTTAGATGAGAGTATCCAACTCACACGAGAAGCTTTTAAGATTGGATTTGATGGCGTTGTTGTATTGCCTCCTTATTATTTTCGCTCAGCGTCAGAAGAAGGGATATTAGATTGGTATAACCAAATTCTATCAAAAGCCGTACCTGAAGATGGACATTTTTTGGTCTATCATATTCCTAAAATGAGTGGGATAGATCTCTCGATCGACTTTTTTGAACGCCTTAAGGATCAACATCCTAGCCGGTTTTCTGGACTAAAAGACTCATCCGGTAGTGTAGATTTTGCTGAGGCATTAGGAAATGTTTTTGGTATCGAGCTTTCAGTTTTTTCTGGAACCGATAACCTATTGAAGCATGCTCTTGAAAATCATGCAGCTGGTTGTATCACTGCGATGGCGAATGTTTTTTCTCCGAATTTACGTACGTTATGGGAAGCTTTTCATAGTGGAGATTCAGATTACTCAAGAGAAGCTCAAAATAAAATCAGCAAGGTTCGTGAAATGATGAACCAGTATTCACCATTTCCCCCTTTATATAAGGCGCTTCTTTTTCGATTATTTGAATTCAATCGATGGAATGTCCGATTGCCATTAACGCCATTATCCCGAGAAATGGAAGATAAGGTCTTGTTTCAATTAAAAGAGATTGATGCGGTAGATTAATGAAATTTAATACATGCAGCAGATGATCATATTGAACTACTTAATAAAATTATGATTTCTAAAAAAGGGATTTTTGGTCAAAGCTGGTTTTTTATACTCAATCTAGTCCTAATTTTCCTGTGTATTGGCAGCTTGTTACTATTGATCGTAGTATACCCTAGAATATTTGGTAATCCGTCTGCTGTACTCTCTTCAATGACTGATACATCAAAACCAACGCTGGAAGCAACCGTAACCCCCAACCCAATTTCCTCTCCTACCTTAACACGTACTCAGCGACCCACATCTTCTCCTACGATTACATCTACATCTACAAGGACGGAGATACCAACGATGACATTAACCCCCGTAGGTCCAGCTACATTAACACCAGCGCGAGCTTTACCACTGAGTGGTAATTATGATCTTGTTCGATGGTCTCCAGAAAAAGCGGATTATTTAGTTAAATTAATGAATGATTATCCAAATACGCTTTCCGAAACACAACGTGGTGAAGATTACCAAGCGTATTATCAAGCTTTTGAATATGCTGTCATTGCTCAGCGGGAAGCCTTATTACGATTTCCAGATTCCTCTCAAGCACAAGATTGGAACTGGGGTTTAGCCTTTAACTTAGCGCGAATGGGTGATGCTTCATCTGGCACGCAGTACGCACAGTTGGTTGCAAGTGCGCTAAATCGAGGCGAAACGGATTTGTCTTATCTTTACGTTTGGTTTAAAGAGCATGAACCGAGAATGGATCTTTATCTTGTTGAGTTGGAACCAATTTCTGGATATCTAGGTAATTATCTGCTGGAAATTCGAGGCAATGGGAGTAGTTTCATCTGGCTTCTAGAATCATCAAGCGGTTTTCGTACTTATGCGTTGATCACTAACTTTGACTTTATTAATAAACCTCAGGCGGATTGGTTGATTGCTGATTTGAATGGGGAAACACAGGACGGTCAGGAAATTGCGATCTACTTTTCTAATTCCCCCGATGAATATTGGATAAATCCGCCCAGTGTTTTCAATTTATCGCAAATTCCACCTAAAGAATACCCTTTCTTGCCTGAAGAAAAGCTTTTCAATATTGGGATGCAGTTTATCAATAATTGGAAAGTACTACCAATTGCAGACAACAAAAACGACCTCTTGTTTGTTTCGGATGTCTTTCCAGCTTGCCCGGTTACAGTAAGCCATCAATATCACTGGAAAGGTGATTATTTCGGTTTAGTTGCAGAAGATTTTCAAATCGTTCAAGACATCAAAACACCAAGCTATTGCGAGCTAATCGTTGATCATGCCATAAATAATTGGGGACCACGAGCTGCTGTTTCGATAATGGAGCTTTTGATAGAAGATTTTCCACCAGAGAAAAATATGGAAAGTCAAAATTATCCTTTGGATGCAAAGGATGAGTGGCGCTATCGATTAGGTGTATATTATGCAATCATCGGGGAGTACGATTCCGCGCTTCAAACCCTGATGGATTTAGTGACCAATCCCACGGTTTTCACAAGTACTTGGGTCAAACCAGCGAGAGAATTTTTAGAAATATACCAAACACCTCAGGATATTTATCGAGCCTGTCTTCAAGCAAAAGAATGTAACCCTTCTGATGCCATTGATCACGTTGTAGATCAGGTTCCGATTGCACGTGATGCTCTCAGCGAAATCCGATCATGGGGGGTGAATACAACTTCTTCAGGTTATTTTGATTTTGATGACGATGATGAAGCTGAACGCTGGTTCACCGTTCGCTATCGCTCGCAAGCTAAATTGAATTTCTGGATCTTAGCGGAATATTCTTTGGGTTACAAGGCGTTATATGTCGGACAAGTGAATTCTGCCTCTCCCAATTTGGAAGTTTTAGAGGATATTTATATCCAAGAAAAAGCTATAGGATTGAAACCAGCTATCCTGATTGATCATCAGAAAGCTGTAAATCTGCAGCGCTTTCCGGATACAAAAGAGCCTTATCTTGTTGAGTTACCTCTGAGAGAGGAATACCCGAATCGATTTTTGGCTGGGTTGTTTGAGGGCAAGCAATCTCTATTCGATGGAGATTCTCCTTCTGAAGTCCAAAAAACCTTATCCAATTTAGAGCAATACCCCGGTTTACTTTGTACAGGGACATGGAGTTGTGATTTATATTATTATTTGCTTGGTTTAGCTAGCGAATTAACAGGCGATTCACGTGCTGCAGTGGAAGCCTATCATCGTTTGTGGTTGGATTATTCATTAAGTCCTTATACTTCTATGGCGCGACTCAAATTATCCGGCGATGTATATGTCTCTCCCACACCGACAGTTAGCCATACTGTTTTTACACCGACAGGAACTACACCCACTCAGACCTTGACGCCAACAGTATCTGGGACTGCGCCTACTGTAACAGAAACACCTAGTGGAACGATAACGCTTGCGGAAACTACCACGTTGACAAGTACAGTTATCGCAACAACATCGGAAGCATATCCGATCGGTACAACGCCTGCAAATACACCAAGTACAGCTTACCCCTAATTCGACGGTTTTCGGTATGCAATTTGAAAGGTCAAAATGGCGATTGCTAATAACGCCCCCATCTGCGGGGGTATGGAATATGGCGGTTGATGAGGCAATTCTAGAAGCCATAGGGAGTGAGGAAGTCTTATCTACGCTACGGTTTTATGCGTGGACCCCAGCTTGCCTTTCTTTAGGGTATGCCCAACCGTTTGGTGATGTCAATCTGGATATTCTTAATGCTAATGGATGGGATATTGTTAGACGACCAACGGGTGGTCGCGCCATTCTTCACTGTGATGAATTAACTTATTCTGTCATTGGATCGAATCATGAAAAACGCTTAGCCAGAGATATCCTATCAAGCTATTTAATACTATCAAAAGCGATACTATCTGCCTTGCAGAAATTGGGTATTCCTGCACAAGCAAAAGAAATCAAAAAGCAAATACCTCAATCACATTCTTATCCTAAAAAGCTGAATCAGAATCCAGTTTGCTTTGAAGTCCCATCTAACTATGAAATTGTAGTTTCAGGTAAGAAATTGGTTGGCAGCGCGCAAGCAAGACGTAAAGAAGGCATTCTTCAACATGGAAGTTTTCCCTTATATGGTGATCCGTCTCGTATTGTTCAAGTGCTTAATTTTGATAATCATGAGCAACAATTAACAGCAAAAAAACGTGTGTTAGAACGTGCAACAACAGCAGAACAGGTTTTGGGCAAAGTAATTGATTGGGATTTCGCGGTATCGGCTTTTGTAGAAGCTTTCCAAGAAGAACTGAATTTGGAATTGATTCCTGATGAATTATCTGAAGGTGAAGTCGCGCGCGCTAATGCACTTGTTCAGGAGAAATATTTGCATGAAAAATGGACCGGGCGAGTATAAACTGCTTTCATTCCGTTGGCGTTGCTAATTTTTGGACGAAAATTACTTCTGGATATCCCAAACTATTAAATAATTTCCCAATATAAATTTCTGCATTTTGACGAGCTAAATCTAAAATCCCTCCCTCATAGGCTGCCTTTTCTAGTTCTTGCTCAGCCACTCGTCGTGCATTTGTTTCCAAATTGATGTCGCCTTTAGTTAATATACCCCTATCACGATCGAATATATATGATTTTTCATTATCTATGTCGATAACAAAAATTTCTGGCTCTGGTAACTCCACATAAAGTGTTCCTTCTCGTAATTCCATATTATCAAGACCGAGTTTTCCTAAGTCGACACCAGCGATTACATTTCCATGGGCGATAAAAATGAGTTTATCGCCAAACAGAAAATCCAATGAGCCGAAGTCCGATTCAGCGGTTATTACTTTCTCCAAACTGAATTGAATCGTCTCTAATCGTGCCAAGCTGCGTATATCGTGGATGATTGTGATTGGTGAAGGGAGAATAGTTGGTGTTGGGTTAAGCACTGAGGATACTTGCGTGCTTAAATCACCGGTTAATTCCTGAACTGGTGAAATGCTTCTTTGTACGGAAGCTTGGATTAACCACACTAAGCTCGCTGCAGCGATCGCAGTAATCAATAAAATTCCAATCACAAGAATCCAGCCTCTTGAATTTTC
Organism: uncultured Anaerolineaceae bacterium; assembly: GCA_964547225.1. Taxonomy (GTDB): domain Bacteria; phylum Chloroflexota; class Anaerolineae; order Anaerolineales; family UBA4823; genus CAZJMV01. The sequence goes on from CAZJMV010000177.1 coordinate 21,749, forward strand.
CATAGCATGAATTATACTATGGATATCTTTTTTGAATACTGATCCTATGATCTAAAATGTCTCTTGGTGTTTTGTTTTTACATATCCATATTCCAGGTTGTTCATCGCTTAAAGAGAAACGCAGGCGATTGAAACCCCTAATTTTTCGGTTGCATAAAGAGTTCAACATTTCTGCTGCAGAAGTCGATTATCAGGATATCTGGCAGGATGCAGTCATTGCTTGCGCTCTGATCAGTAATAAGAAAATCCAAACACAGCGCAAGTTGCAGAAAATTGTTGGATGGGTCGAAACAAAATGGTTGGATGTGGATTTAGTCGATGAACAAATGGAATTTTATTAGTTGTTTATAAAAGGAAGGATATTTGCATGGATTTAGGTCTTGATGGAAAGAAAGCGCTGGTAACTGGCGCAAGTCGTGGTTTGGGTTACGCAACTGCATTAGTTTTAGCAAAGGAGGGTGTAGACCTTGTGATCAATAGTAGGAACAAGGAAATGCTTTCTAATGCTGCGAAGCAGATAGCTGAGATCACAAGCAGCAAGGTTATACCGATGATGGGTGATGTAGCCGACCATGTTGTACCTGATGAACTTGTTAAAGATTCTGCGGAGGTGCTGGGTGGCATAGATTTACTATTTACGAACAGCGGTGGTCCTCCACCAGGCAAATTCGAATCATTTGACGATGCTGCTTGGTTAAAGGCAGTTGATCTTTCTTTCTTAAGCCATGTGCGTCTAATCCGAGCGGCTTTACCCTTTCTAAGAAAATCCAACGATGCCAGTGTACTAACTGTTTCCTCCTATTCGGTGAAACAACCGATTCCGAATTTAGTTTTGTCGAATAGCATCCGTGCAGCCACCGTGAATTTAACCAAAACCTTGGCGCTTGAATTAGGGGCTGAGGGCATTCGATTTAACTCGATACTACCTGGTTGGACAAAAACCGAGCGAGTAAATGAGTTGCTGGCTGCACGCGCAGAAGCTCATCACAGCAGTATCGAGGAAGAATTTTTAAAGCAAGCCAAGGATAGTCCACTCGGAAGGATAGCAACGCCCGAAGAGTTTGCCAATGCAGCCGTTTTCCTGCTATCACCAGCCGCGTCATATTTAACAGGCGTAATGCTGTCTGTGGATGGCGGCATGGTTAAGGGTGTTTTCTAACGATCCTATTATTTAATCAGAGACGACAAAGGCAAAGCCAAGCATCCCTGCACCAGAATGTACCGATAAACCTGCTGACAATTCTGCATAGATGATCTTCTCTGGAAGGGTAAATGTCCCTTGCAATTGCTTCTCTAAATCTTTGGCAGCTTCGAGGGCAATTGCGTGCACAAAACAAAACCGTTCGATATCCTTACCTTCGGATATTTGTTTTCCTAGCTCGATGATCCTTTTCTGGGCTTTTTTCTGGGTGCGAACTTTTTCTAATAACTCTAATTTCCCATTTTGGATGGTGAGAATTGGTTTAACATCAAATATATCTGCCATCCCTGCGGCGATATGTCCAACTCTACCGCTCATCGCCAGATATTTTAAGGTCGGCAAATAGGCATAGAGATATGTTCTTTGTGCAGTACTTTTCGCAATTTCGATGATCTCTTGCGTAGAAGCTCCATTCAGCGCTGCCTCAGCAGCAGCAATCACCATGAAACCTTGCCCCATCGAAAGGCTTCTTGAATCAATCACATGGACTTTACCTTCAGGGAAATTCTGACTAGCGGTTTTAGCAGCGCCATAGGTTGCGCTGACTTCACTGCTGACACAGAAGCAGACCAATTCATCTACGCCATCCGCAAACATGTCTTGATAGATATTTTCAAATTTTCCTGGTGATGGCGCCGAAGTTGTCGGTAATACGCCTTCTTGATCAACGCGTTGAAACAGCTCTTTTTCGGTAATATTTATACCTGACTCAAATGTTTCACCCCCGAAATGAATGCTGATCGGAACCTGTGTGATCTTCAATTCTTTACAGATTTCTGACGGGATACTTGAATCGGTATCAGTGATGATGCGAATTATCTTCAATTTTCTATTCCTTCCCCTTGAGAATATCGGTTTTTTTTTGCGCGATTAACGATTTTTCTTTTGATATTCCAAGTATTTTAATAAACCCTCCCAGTCGCCAGAAGTTGCGAATTGGGCTTGTTTTGACCAGGTTTCGTAGCGCGGCGCTAAACGAATATTGGCAGCTTCCAATATCCCTTGAATCTCTGTTGAATCGATATCGGCTAATTGTTGGTAGGTATTTATCCCAACATTATCAAATATTTCTGAAATCTTTGGTCCGATTCCATTGATGCGAGTAAGATCATCTTGCTTGGATGAGTGGTCAATTTTCGTTGCTTTTGTTTGTTGGGGAGATGCTTCTTGATCCACAAGATCTGAATCTGTTTCTGGTGTATCGTCCTTGTAGGATGGTACCGTAATGTCCAAGGATGGCTGAGAAAGAGAGCCCGCTTGCCTATTGCGATACAAATACCACCATACCAAAGCAATGATCGCGATTAAACCGATGAATTTACTTATCTTCTTAATCATATTCTCTCTCCTTAGGAATGCATTATAGAAGTAATTGAAATATATGCTGTTCGTTATTTTAATCTACTTGTTCTATTGTACTATTTTTTGAAAGGAATCAGTCTGAGTTGGTTAATATCTAAGTCATATAAGTACAATAATAAGTTTATTATATTTTTGCATAAGTAAAGAATATTGAATTTATCGATTGAATCTGCTGCTAGCACATAACGCGGTTCGCTTGACATATCTGCTCGAAGATGATAAAATGCCATTCGCTCAGTTGGCATAGAAATACCGACTGAGTTTTATATACGATGCGGGGTGGAGCAGTGGCAGCTCGTCGGGCTCATAACCCGAAGGTCCTAGGTTCGAATCCTAGCCCCGCTACTAATATAAAAGCCCAAATATGTGGGCTTTTTTGCTTTTATGATCAAATGATTAGGTTTTTAGGCGGCTTTCTTTTCATCCTGATCTATTTGAAACTACGTTGTTTATCCAATTGACACACTAGGCGTTGGGAATAAAATCACCCGCGTTCGCCATACGCATCGCGCTGAAGGCAGGCTGTAGCTGTTCTTACCGCTGCACAAACTGCGAAGTAGGCGAAAAACTGCATATCTGCGTATCAAAATGCGACCTACTAATCTTGGGATAGGTCCTGTACGGCGTGTGTTCAGATCCTTGCACTTACCTGCCAAACCAACCTGGTGATAAAAATAAAATATGGAAAAATTTTTTAGGCGATAAAAGGATAGCAAAAAGGAAAGCTAGGTTGAATTCTTATGGATGATGAAAATTCTTGTTAGTAAACGATTGTACAGTTTCTTCCAATCCGCTTTGCCTTGTACAAAGCCTGGTCAGCATTATTCTCTGCTACTCCCAGACTTATCGAAATACCCAACTGACCGACCTCTGTATCTAGAGGTTTAAGGCTTTCTAATCGCAATCTTTCGGCGATATCCAACGCATGATCAATTTCTGTTTCAGGTAATAAAACACAGAATTCCTCCCCACCACACCTACTGAGAATATCAACTTTGCGCAATTCCGAATTACAGCTCTGAGCGACCTTTTTCAAAACCAAGTCTCCAATTGCATGTCCATATGAATCATTTACATTTTTGAAATGATCAATATCAATCATAATCAGAGACAAGGGTCGCTTATATCGGTGAGCATGTTCCCATTCCTGCCCCCCTTTTTGTTCAAAGCCTCGTCGGTTTAACAACCCTGTGAGCTCACCGATTATTGTTAACGCCTGCACCTCCTCATACAAAAGCGTTAGCTCTTTATTCTTCTTTGCAAACTTACGCTGTGCACAAATTAGTTCACTATTCAATCGGCTAAAA
>CAZJMV010000178.1:0-16041 GCA_964547225.1 uncultured Anaerolineaceae bacterium
CGTCATAAACTAATTCAGCATATTTGAGAGCGATCGTATCTTTATATTGAATGGTTTGGCGATCGAGAACAAGTGATTCAAGTTCACGGTGGGCTGCCATCAGGATCGTACCCCCTGGTGTTTCATAAACACCGTGAGATTTCATTCCTACCAAGCGGCTTTCAACCATATCTGCGCGACCGATACCATATTCGCCACCGAGGGCATTTAAATAAGATATTAGACTTGCAGGAGCAAGTTCTTTTCCATTAATAGCGATTGGGGTCCCTGAATCAAATGCAATCTCGACATATGCAGGCTTATCAGGTACATTTTCGGGGTTAGCGCTGAGAAGATACATACTCTCATCTGGTTCATTCCACGGGTTCTCGAGTAAACCTCCTTCATGAGATAAATGCCATAGATTGCGATCACGACTATAAATCGATTTTTCGGTAGCTGTTACGGGGACATTATACTTTTTCGCATATTCAATTGCATCTTCACGCGATCGGATATCCCATTCACGCCAAGGTGCAATAACTTTTAAACGTGGATCAAGTGCTGCAAATGTTAATTCGAAGCGCACTTGATCATTCCCTTTTCCTGTCGCTCCATGGGCGACTGCGTCGGCACCAACTTCATGGGCTACTTCTACTTGATGTTTCGCAATTATTGGACGAGCCATAGATGTCCCGAGTAGATACTTGCGTTCATAAACCGCACCCGCTCGCAATACCGGATAGATATAATCGCTTACGAATTCTTCCTTCATATCGTGAATGATCAATTGGCTTGCACCACTTTCGAGCGCTTTTTTCTCAAGTCCATCTAGTTCCTCTGCTTGTCCGACATCAGCGCAAAAACAGACTACTTCGCATCCATAATTCTCCTTTAGCCATGGCACGATTACAGAGGTATCTAATCCCCCAGAATAGGCGAGAACAACTTTGTTGATTGGAGTTTTATTCATTATTGTTTTTCCTTTCGTATCAGAAATTTGTTGGATAAAATAAAAAAAAGCCCTCCAGGAAGGAGGGCTTGAATTCAAAAATCAAAAAGAAAGTTATTAGTTCATTAGACTACCACAAAAGCCCGACTTCCTGAAAGAATGTCAGTCGGGTACGACGAGAGCGACGAATCGGTGAGGTGTGATAGTTTTTCATAACGGCTGTCAGGATATCATTTCTTTTGAGATAAGTCAAGGAGAAATTTGGTGTCTTTCATGATGTGTTATGATTTGTTCATGGAAAGAAAAATTTTTGTGGTGATTTTTGTGATTTTGATTTCTTTATTATTGATTTCTTGTTCGTTCTTCTCTCAAATTTTGATGGGTTCAAGAACGGATGTTGACGAAATTTTTCTTGCAGCTTCAATTACAAGTTCGGTCACTAATCAAGAATTAACCGCCACGCAGATGATCTCTTTAGCAACATCATCCGAAATCGTAAAGAGCACACCTCAGCCTGAAGGGGATTTTCCGACTGATGTCCCTACAGGTTCGATAGGTGGAATCGCTTTCCACGATCTAGATGGAGATGGACTTAAAAATGATCATGAACCTATAATTACAGATTTATTGGTATGTGTGGGCGAATTGCATAGTCCTTTGTGTACACAGACTGACCCAAAAGGGAAATATACCTTAGCAAATTTACCCTTAGGTGAGGCTAAAATTTATCTCCAAAACATCAATAAAAACAGTTATGAAATGTTCCGATATGTCAACTTGTTTGAGGAGTGGCAGAAAATTCCAGCTATGCAGGTCTGGGAAAATTGGGTACCACAACAAGAACTACCGCGTACAAAATTATCTCGGATCGAAAACCCATTACTTGTTAATATCAGCTCTTCAACAGAAGTCAATCTAGCGCTTATGCAGGGTTACTTAACAGATATCTTTCGTTGTGGTGAAAGACAAACTAAAAATATCCTTACTTTTCAAGCATTCGATTTAGACCCATCAGTGGGTTTAGTAAGACATTACTACGAGAATGAATCGAGGACATTTGAGAATGAATATGCGATCATGTTTGGTGATAATCACTATGCCATTGATTGGGGAAATATTAACCTAAATATTATTGGAACACCCTTGTATGCGCCTGCTAATGGCATAGTCGTATTCGCTGGAGAAGGGGATACTTGGAATGGAAAATGCAATGTGGTTAACTTAGTACATCCGGAGACCGGTGATAGCAGTGGAGTTGTTCATCTTGATACGGTCCTTGTAAAAGAGCGACAGGAAGTATTACGTGGTCAATTATTAGGAACGCTTGGGATGGATTGTACTACGTGGCCACATGTTCATTTTTATTTCAAGCTTGGTTATGATCGAGAGACTGGAGCTTGGGATGGTCGTGATCCATATCGAGATACCAATGATCCCGAATCGGTAAGCTACTGGACAGTGGATAATGAACCACACTGCCCAGCGTTTTTGGGGTGGGGGGATTAAACCATTGATTGTTAAGAAAGGAAACCGAGGCTTTATTGATCTGCATGGCTTTCATGCTCAAGACGCTCTTGAACGATTTCTTGATTATTATAATCAGCGTGTAAAATGTGGTGATAAAAATGTAATTGAAGTATTGCATGGTTATGGCTCTCATGGCAGGGGTGGTGATGCCATTAAGAAACGAATACGTGCTTTTTTAAAGCGTTTTCCTGATTATGTAAATTTTGAACGAGGTACAACAGAGGGAAGAATGTATGATGATCTTACGTTGGTCTATCCGAAAAGAATCTTACCTGATCTAGAAAATCAACTGGTAGCGGAAATCTTAGAATTTTGTAGTTCTAAGAAAAGTGAAGAAAAAATCTTTAATAAATTTCGTCGTCACGGTGATAAGAAAGTACGCGAAGTATTAATTGGATTAGTTAAAGATGGTCGTTTAGAGATAAAACGTGAGAAATTCAAGTTTTATCTACAAAAATAACCTGCAAAATCTCATTTAGAAAGTCCTAAATTAGTTGAATGGGTGATTAATGTCTTTCAAAAAACCACTATCAAAGGTGTTTTATTTGTAATTAATCGTGTGCAAAATCAAAATATCGAAGTACAATTACGAGAGAAGTTAGTTAGAAAAAATATACAAAAGATTTGTATTATTGGTGATTATTCGGAAATCTAACTTGCTTGGTTGGAAGGTACTGAGTTCGGTGGAGAATTTGATCAAGAAGTCGAGCGGATAATGAAAGAACTTGAGGTAGTAGAAACTCAAACAGGAGAAGTATAAATGTGTCAAGCGAGAATTATTTTAGATGGACAGGAAATAATGAAGGATGTGATCTTGGTTGAACCTCTGGAAGGTAATAAGGTGCGCTTAATGGCGATGTTTGAACCGATTCAAGAAGTTTCTGCTAAGATAGTAAAAATTGATTTAATGAAAAATCAGATCGTGTTAAACCCCGTCGAGGAGATGGATAGCGATGGATGAGATGGAGAAATTGCGAATGCTTATTCCTTATTGGATTGCTCATAACCAAGAACATGCCAAGGAATTTCTAGATTGGGCTAATCAATACGAGGATGTCAAAGGGGAGCTTCAAGCAGCAGCCGGTAAAATAGATGATGCGAATAAAATTCTTGAAGAAGCACTCGAGAAACTTGGAGGCGCTTTACCGTATGATCACCCACATTCGCATTGATCTTTCTTAAGATATCATTTTTTCTCTGGTAGAATAACTCGGCGTGACAATGCTGAGTTTTTCTTTAACGAAGTTTTGGTGAGTAATGTTAAAAATCACTGATGGAGCTGCCTTGATGAGTATAAATTTACCATCTCAAGATGATGATTATTCTAAAAAGATTTGCTTTGAGCCAATTGCATGGGTGAAAAATGGTTTTAATGAACGCTCAGCTCCTGATTCTATTCGCTCAGAACCTTCAAAAATTATTGTTCGGGAAGACCTTGTTCTCGGTTTGCAGGGTTTAGAAGTAGGCTCAGAAATTCTTATCCTTTTTTATATGGACCGATCTAAGGAATATCAACTATTGCAGTATCCGCGTGGAGATCAAACACGACCCATTCGAGGGGTCTTTTCTTTGAGAAGTCCTAATCGTCCTAATCGAATTGGCGCAACTGTTGTAACCATTCTTGCTATAGAGAATAATGAATTGACAGTAAAAGGATTAGATGCGCTCAATAATTCTGCCGTAATTGATATCAAACCTGCGTAGAGATTTTGCAACCATTAAAAAAGATTTGATTATGTATGATGAACTAGATTACAAGATTATCCAATCGTTAAATGAAAATGGACGCGCTTCGGCATCCGAAATAGCTCGCAGTTTAAACGCAAAACCGCGTACAATCCGCAAACGTATTGAACATCTGTTGGAAAGTGGAGCATTTCATCCAACAATTGTTATCAATCCCGAGAAATTTGGGTACAATACTTCGGCGGATATTTTCATTCGAGTTGAACCCGAATTTGAACAAAGAGTTATCGAAGAGATTTGCGCTATGCCAGAAATCTCTTACATCGCATTTAGTTTAGGAAGTCATGATATATCTTTAGAAGCTCGTTTAAAAACTAATGGGGAATTATATGATTTTGTACGGGAACGGATTGGTAAAATGCCAGGTGTTACGGTTAGTCGTTTTGTATTAGTCCCTAGAATTCTAAAAAATGCCCATGAATGGTTACCCAAACTAGAAGATTTTCATAATTAAATTTTTGCTTTTATCAAAAGGATAATATTTGATAAATGGGGGAAATAGAGTGATTCCTAATTAAGAAAATTGTCCCAGAAATTTGTTACAAAAATCACTATGAAATTGCCGCATCGGTCTATAATATTGAATTATAGTACTGAAAAGGAAATATGCAGTACCGAAACGGCATTTATGATGAATATATCCTTCGATGAATTGGATTATAAAATAATCTTACTTTTGAATCATGATGGTCGTCTTTCTGCTTCAGAGATTGCCCGTGAACTAAATGCTAATCCAAGAACGATCAAAAAGCGAATCGATCACCTTTTAGATAGTAAGGCTATTACTCTCGCTGCAATTGTGAATCCACAAGCATTTCATTACTGTACAGCTGCAGATATTTTCATAGATGTTGAATCTGGTTTTGAACAAGAGGTTATTCAATCCTTGCTAGCATTGCAACCCGTTAGTTATATAGCCTACGGTCAGGGAAGTCAAGAATTATCTATTGAAGCGCGGTTTAAAGATAATGGGGAGCTACATGATTTTATCCGTCAACATCTAGAGGACATGCCTCATATTTGTGTATCGCGATTTGTTTTAGTGCCTCGGATATTAAAGAATATTCATCAGTGGACACCTAAAAAGGAGGATTTCAATTCAAAATAAAATCGATTGATCTTTGAGATTAAAAAAAAGCGAGGTCTGGACTATCTCGTTCTAAAAAAAGTGTAACCAATTTTTTTAGGAGTAATTATATGATTAAACACTTTATCCATATTCAAGATTTTTCAAAAAATGAATTGCTTGACATAATAGATTTAACTTTAAGGATAAAAGCTGCTGATAAAGATGGTGTGGTTTTTGATCTATTAAAAGATGCCTCATTAGCGATGCTCTTTGAGGAACCTTCAACGCGTACGCGTGTCTCTTTTGAAGTAGCTATGACTGAGCTTGGAGGACATGCCTTATATTTAAAACCAGGCGAAATCCATCTTGGTGTACGTGAGAGTATCTCTGATACTGCTCAGGTATTATCACGGATGTGTGATGTAATTGAAGCTCGGACGCTAAAACATCAAACCATACTGGATCTAGCTAAATATGCTACTGTACCGGTAATTAATGGTTTAACAGATTTTAACCATCCAACGCAGGTCGTTTGCGATGTCATAACGATGATTGAATATATGCCAGAAGGAAAAAAGCTAGAGGATCTAAACGTAACCTTTATTGGCGATGCAACCAATGTTCTCAGTTCTTTGATGTTTATTTGTACGAAATTAGGAATGAATTTTACTCATGCTGCTCCCAAAGCCTATCAACCACCTGAAAAATGGAGAAAGATAGCCGAGCAAAATTGCCAAGAATCTGGAGGGACTTTAACCATCACTGAAGATCCGATATTTGCTGTACAAAAAGCAGATTTTATTTACACTGATTTATGGTGGTGGGTTGGACAAGAAGATGAGATTCCTGAACGACGGGCAGCTTTTATGCCTGATTATCAAGTAAATATGGACCTTCTAAAAAAGGCACCAGCAACCTGCAAAATAATGCATTGTCTTCCAGCTTCTCGTGGTGTTGAAGCTACAGATGAAGTATTGGACTCAGCTCAATCGATAATTTTTGATCAAGCTGAGAATCGATTACATACCGAAAAGGGTTTGCTTGTTTATTTTACATACCCAACCATAAAGAAACCTTCACAAGAAACGATAAAAAAACATAAAGAGAATATTGAAGCTTTCCTATCAAATAAATTTAGTAAATAAGGAGTAGAAAATGACTAACGCTTCCGAAGTAAAAGATAAATCTGGAAAAGGATTCAAGAAAGTCCTGCGTGGACTTGACATGACCTTATTCACTGTTTGTGCTATTGTAGTTATTGATACGCTTGCACCTTCTGCTGCCATTGGTGCATCTAGTATCGGTTGGTGGATACTAACCTTGGTTTTTTTCTTTATACCCTATGCATTAATTACAGCTGAACTGGGTAGCACCTACCCTGAGCAAGGTGGATTGTATATTTGGATAAAGAAGGCGTTTGGTGCAAAATGGGCAGCACGCACGACATGGCTTTATTGGATTAATGTTGCTTTGTGGGCTCCGGCTGTCTTTATCTTGTTCGCTGGTATGTTCTCACAACTTTTCTTTCCTGATATGGGGCTTTGGGGACAAATTACCATCGGTGTGGTTATGACTTGGGTGACGGTGATCATTGGAATAATCTCATTAGAAACCAGTAAATGGGTTCCAAATATCGGAGCAATCATCAAAGCACTTATTATGGTAGTGATTGGAGTTGGTGGTTTTATGTATGGCGCCAGACATGGCGTTGCCAATGATTTATCATTACCCAATCTTCTCCCAACCTGGGGCGCAGGTTTATTTTTCCTCCCAGTGATTGTCTATAACTTCATGGGTTTTGAATTAATGTCTGGCGCTGGTGAAGAGATGGAAAACCCTGGTCACGATATTCCGCGTGCAATCATCACCTCTGGTGTGTTAATTGCTCTATTTTATCTCCTTGGTACTTTCGGAATGCTGGTTGCTTTACCTGTGGAAGATCTGGGTTTGATAGAAGGAATCATAGATACACTCCACGTTCTGATTGGGGATAGTGGTGCAGCTGGTGCTTTTGTCACGCTTTTAGGTATAGGCGCGTTATACTCTTTCTTAGCAAATATGGTCACTTGGACAATGGGCGCCAACCGAACCGCAGCAGAAGCAGCAGAGGAAGGTGAACTGCCAAAAATCTTTGGTAAATTACATGAAAAATATCGCACGCCCTTGAATGCCTTCTTGATAACGGGCGTTGTGGCATCTATTGTAATTGTGCTATATGGATTTATGGCTGGCACTGCGGAAGATCTCTTTTGGACTTTATTCGCTTTTAGTTCGATGGTCTTCTTGTTGCCTTATTTAGCGCTGTTCCCTGCCTTTCTTAAGTTACGATCAAGTGACCCCAATACTAAACGACCTTATCGTGTTCCAGGAGGTTCACTTGTTGCTTGGATTTTTGTAATCCTTTGTGAAATCTTTATGGTTCAAGCGGTTGTTTTCTTTGTCTGGGTTCCGGGGGAACCAATTGACTGGGCTTTCGCTACCCCTGTTCTTATTGGAGTGGTTTTGACATTGGTTGTGGGTGAAATACTGATGATCATCGCCCAGCGTGAGAAGAATAAACTAAGCTAATTTTCTTATGAGAATGAGAGGTGTTTTATAAAAAAATACCTCTCAACTTTTATAATAGGTGATTTATGACGAAAACAATCGATAGTACCCCAAAAGAAGATGGTTTCCGAATGCCGGGAGAATTTGAAAAGCACGCGGGTTGTTGGATGTTGTGGCCTGAGCGAACTGACAATTGGCGAAATGGCGCTAAACCTGCACAACGTGTCTTTGCTCAAGTCGCAAGTTCAATCGCTCAATTCGAGCCGTTAACCATGGGCGTCTCAAAAAGTCAGTTTGTGAATGCACGTGGTATGTTACCACCTCATGCGCGAGTTATTGAGATGTCTTATAACGATTCTTGGATACGAGACTGTGGTCCTACTTTTGTGATCAACGATAAAGGTATTGTACGCGGGATAGATTGGGATTTTAATGCTTGGGGAGGATTGGAATCCGGTCTATATTTCCCTTGGGATTTAGATGATCTGGTTCCACAGAAAGTTTTAGATATAGAACGCTGCGATCGTTATAAAGCCCCTTTGGTGTTAGAAGGTGGCTCAATCCATGTTGATGGAGAAGGCACCTTAATAACTACAGAAGAGTGTTTATTGAACACAAATCGGAATCCTGTTCTCTCAAAATCAGAGATTGATGAGTATTTATCATCCTATTTGAATCTTGAAAAAATCATCTGGTTGAAACGCGGCGTTTTCAATGATGAAACAAATGGGCATGTAGATAATTTGGCATGTTTCATTCGACCAGGGATTGTTGCTCTTACTTGGACAGATGATAAGAGTGATCCCCAATATGAAATTTCTCATGAAGCTTATGAGGTATTGATTAATAGCAAGGATGCTAAAGGTCGTCAATTAGAAGTACATAAAATAACGCAGCCAAATACAATTACAATCACACGTGAAGAAAGTCAGGGTGTTGATGCAATTGAGGGTACATTGCCACGTCAAGAAGGGGATCGAATGGCAGGCTCTTATATCAATTTTTATATTTCCAATAATGGTGTTATTATGCCTACTTTCGATGATCCACATGATCAAATCGCTTTGGAGAAACTTTCTGAATTATTCCCCAATAGACGTATAGTAGGAGTACCAGCGCGGGAAATTCTCTTGGGTGGCGGTAATATTCACTGTATAACTCAACAACAACCCTTTGCTTAGAACTAGAAGAGAGTAAACTCTATGGATTTGACAGGATACGCTTATATTGATTGGATCGTTGTAGGAATTGGTTTGTTCTTTTTGATCCGTTTAGGGGTTGGATATATCGCTTCGAGAAAAGTCAAAAATGCTGAGGATTTTATCGTAGCAGGTCGTAGATTACCCCTTTACCTAGCTGGGGCTTCAATTATGGCAACCTGGTTTGCAGCAGAGACTATTATGGGAGCTAGTTCAACAGCGTATCAGTTGGGAATGCAAGGGGTCTTATTTGACCCCTTTGGTGCAGTTTTATGTTTACTCCTTTCTGGTTTTTTCTTTATGCGATTGATGCGACGTGCTCGTTACTTGACGGCAATGGATTTCTTTGAGGCACGTTATGGTAAGGGTCTTGTTATTGCAGGAGCAGTGACCCAAGTCCTAGCTTATTTTGGGTGGACTGCTGCTCAAATCGTGGCGGGCGGTAGCATTGTGCATGCTTTATTTGGCTTTCCTCTTAGTACAGGCATGATCATAGTAGCATCGATTGTCATAGCTTATACAATCATGGGTGGTATGTGGGCAGATACATTATTGGATTTTATGCAGGTTTTCTTATCTGCGGGTGGAATTACATTGATCTTTTTTGTTGTCTTAGATAAAGTTGGTGGCTTTCAAGGACTTATTCAGAATGGTGGATCTCTTTATGTCTCCAATCCTTGGACGATTTTTTCTATTCCCGGAGAGGGATATCTTGGATATAGTGGGCATATGGGAGTTTTTTACTGGTTAGCAGCTTGGATGGCAATTGGATTAGGGAGTCTTCCTGCCCAAGATTTAATTCAGCGTTCGATGTCGGGAAGAAATGAAGCGGTTGCTGTCTATGGAAGTTATATGGCAGCAATCCTTTATGGTTTATTTGGTATTCTATCGCCGATCATCGGTATTGCGATGTTCATATTAAAGCCGGATTTGCCTGTAGAAGCAACAGAGTTCTTGATCGTTGGAGCTGCAGTCGAATATCTTTCTCCAATTTTGGCGGCACTGTTTATAGCTGCACTCGTTTCAGCTTTGATGAGCACTTCTGATAGTTCTTTACTAGCAGGCGCTTCCATAATCACTGAAAACCTGCTGCCATACTGGAAGAAGGATATGAGTAGTAGAGATGTTTTGCGATGGACACGTTTGGTGGTATTTGTAATTGGAATGATTAGCTTAATAATTGCACTTTTCGCGGCAACGATTTATAAATTAGCGATTTTTGCTTGGACCGTATTGCTAGTTGGACAAGCTACTCCATTTATTCTAGGAATTTATTGGAAGAAAGCTAACCATTGTGGGGCGTTAGCAGGTTTTTTTGCTGGTTTCTTGTCATGGTTAATAGGGCTTCTGGTTTACTATCCCTTCGCATTGCAAACCGTGGGTGAAGCAGAGATAGCAATTTGGGATGCAGCTTATATCAGTTCCTTTCCCGCTTTTCTAATTTGTGTGATGATTTTCATTATTGTCTCATTAAAGACCCAAAAAACTGACCCACCCAAACTTTTGTTAGACATCGATGGTAACCCTTTAGATTTACGCAATCCATACGGGAAATTGCCTTTACAAGATGCATTGAGAAAGAAATAGAAAGTCTGATCTGATCAATTGGGGGAAATCATAATTCTAACCTCTTCGTTTTTTTGCTCTTAATTTTTGTGAATGGTAGTACAATCACCACTTGAATCGATTTTTGTAGGACACGGAGTAAGTTTGAGAATTTATCATCGCTTGAATTATTTATATCGTGAATATCCGCGTCAATTTTGGTTGATGTTTGTTGGTATGCTGATTAGTACGGTCGGCTCAAGTATGATTTGGCCATTCCTGATGATTTTCCTTAGTGAAAATCTAGATGTACCCTTGACTGTCGCGGCTAGTCTATTAACGCTTAATTCAATGGCTGGTCTGATTGCTTCTGTCTTGGCAGGACCGGTGGTCGATCGCTTGGGACGCAAATGGATCATGGTATACAGTTTGTTGCTTAATGGAGTATCGTACTTCTTTTTAGGAAGCGCAGCGAATATATCAATTTTTGTGATTTTGATGACATTGAACGGTATTGCCCAACCGTTATACCAGATTGGTGGAGATGCCATGTTAGCAGATATGTTGCCACCCGAGAAACGGATCGATGGGTATGCGCTATTACGTTTGAGTAATAATGTCGGTGTGGCAATTGGTCCAGCTATCGGTGGTTTCTTAGCTGCCACTTCATACAGCTTAGCCTTTTCAGGTGCTGCAATCGGGATGGGAATATATGCATTCCTGTTAGCCATTTTTGCAATCGAAACATTACCAAAGCTTGAAGCCTCTCAGCAAAAGACAAAAAACACGCCAAAGGACTTTGGTGGGTATTTAACCATTTTGCGTGATCGCCCTTTCATGAGTTTTTCGATTGCTTATACTATGGTGATCATCATTGCCTCTTTAGTATGGGTGCTGTTGCCTGTATATGCAAAACAAAATTTCCAAATACCTGAAAGTCAATATGGGTGGATTGCAACCACGAATGCCTTGATGGTGGTTTTCTTTCAGGTGATTTTTACTCGTAAGACCAAGCATTATCAAGTTATACCAGTTATGTCAATCGGAGCATTGTTTTATGGGCTGGCTGTACTTAGCATAGCATCTGGGACGGGATTTTGGAGTTTTTGGATCAGTATGGTGATCATGACGATTGGAGAACTTATTCTTGTGCCAACTGCTTCTACTTACGCAGCGAACTTAGCGCCAGCAGATATGCGTGGGAGATATATGAGTATCTTTGGGTTGTCTTGGCGATTGGCTTTGGGGATAGGTCCGATCCTGGGAGGCTTTTTGAATGATAATCTCGGACCAAAAGCGATATGGTATGGTGGCGCGATTTTGGGATTGGCAAGTACCTTGTTCTTCTCTCAACTGCAAAATGGTAAGTTTAAACATTCCTTTAGAAATTTTCCTAATAGTGATGGGTGAGCTCATGATTATTATTCTACACATTCCTATTTAAAGTTATTTATTGAAAAGAACTATGTGATATAATAAATGTAATCAATTGAGTTTTAGCAGACCATCATTGATGGAAACCATCGCCGCCAGAACCAACAATTGGGCGGCGAGTTTTGATGTTTTTTCTGTCTGTTCCATAGTAACACGCCACCTTAGAGTATATATTGTAGGGTTAAGGAGAATCAAAATTACCAGTAATAATGAAATTACCTCTGAAAAGAGTCATGGTTTGCAACAACACCAAACATCTTTTGAAATTGGGGATTGTGTGATCCATAAAATGTTTGGTGTCGGTCATATCGTCGCTCTGGTAGAAAAACAGATCTTCGAAGATCAACCGCGTTTATACTATGAGGTCGAATTAGAGAAAGCTATGATTTGGGTGCCCGTAGATAGCCAATCTCCCTCTCCGGTGCGGTTATTAACTAATGAAGACGAGTTAACCAAGTATCGAAAAATATTGACTAGCAAACCGGAACCTTTGAACGACAACTTTAGAGTACGTTTTTCATCCATAGATAAACTATTTCGAGAAGGTAGTCTAGAATCGATTTGTGCTATTGTGCGTGATATGAACGCCAGGGAAGGTACAAAAAGACTATCTAGAGGGGATAGAACAAGATTGCAAACAGCAAAGGAAATTTTATGTATGGAATGGTCAGCTTCAAGAGATATCTCCCTGATTGACGCTGAAAAGGAAATAGACAACCTTTTAGGTGTTGATTAATCATCATCCTTGCAATCATCTCGCAGTACAAGGAAACGCTAGCTTATCTGAAGACTGTAGTAATATTATTTTTTTTCTGTTCTGAAAAAAAACAGAAAAGCGATAAAATAAGTCTTGGATTCAAGTTCAAAAATAGATTGGTTGAAGTATGATGGATGAGAATCAAAATAAACTAAATCAAGAAGGACGAGCGTTGTGGGACCACAAGGCGGATTTCTGGGATGCGCTGCATGGTGAACATGGCAATTTCTTTCATCGCCAATTGGTTGCTCCAGCGGTTGAACGATTAGTGAAGATAAGAAAAGGGGAAAAACTGCTGGATATTGCCTGTGGCAATGGAGTCATAGCGCGACGCTTCGCAGCTTTAGGCGCTCAAGTGACGGCGGTTGATTTTAGCGTCGCGCTGATCGAACGAGCCCAGGATAGGGGACAGAAATCTGGAACACCAATCGATTATGTCGTTATGGATGTGACGGATGAGGATGCATTGCTTTGTATAGGAGAAGGTCAATTTGATGCGATCGTCTGCACAATGGCTTTCATGGATATCCCAGATATTGAGCCCATTTTTCGAGCTTCCAAACGACTCTTGACAGAAAAGGGACGTTTTGTTTTTGCTACTGCCCACCCGGCTTTTAATTCCAATAATCCGATCTTCGAGCGTGAGACACGGGATATTCAAGGGAGATTAGAGACAAATCATTACCTCAAGCTGAAAGAATATCTTGATATCAAACCGACTAAGGGCGTTGGCGCACCCCAAGAACCATATCCGCATTACTATTTTCATCGACCACTCGGCATCTTATTGGGAAGCGCTTTTTCTGCTGGTTTTGTCTTAGATGCTATGGAAGAGCCTGCTTTTTTACCTTCAGATTCTTCTGATCAAAAAGAGATCACGTGGGGAAATTTATGGCAGTTCCCACCTGTCCTGGTTGGTCGCTTGATTTCAATCTAAAGGTGTTTTTATCGTTTTATTAGAATTACTCTTGCTCGCGTCCCATTATCATTAATCCCAAGGAAATCGTCTTGCCGGCTTCAGATAAATGTTCTTTAGAGATTTTCGAAATTGTATCCTCAGGGCTCTTAGAATACATTTCCCAGCCATCCCAATAGATACGGATGACTGGTACTTCTTGACCCTTTTTTAGAAAAGCATTTGTTTCATCGTAAACTAAGCCTATATCCACTGCTTTTTTGATGCGGTAAACATCGACACCTATCTGTTTAGCGGCTATTTCGGTCAATTTCAAACTTCCTTCAGCAGATAACGCAATATTATCACTGAATCAAGATCAAAGTTGGAGAAACTTGGGTTTACTTGAAGTATCTTAGAAATATCAGTATCCTCGACCAATTCACCTCCATCCAAGCCTTCGGTGCCCATAGCGACAAATAGGAAAGATTTATAGGGTTGGTAGCCAGTTTCCTTCATCAATGTCATCATCAGATTCAAAATCTAATGCTGCGGAGTTTATACAATATCTTAATCCGTTCGGTTTTGGTCCATCTGGAAATACATGACCTAAGTGCGCGCTGCAGCGGTCACATATCACTTCTGTCCGTATCATGCCGTGACTTTCATCACGAATTTCTCGTATCGGAGCATCTTGCATTTTCTGATAAAAACTTGGCCAGCCAGAGCCAGACTCAAACTTTGTTTCTGAACTGAACAAAGGTGTACCGCAGCTTACACATTTATATAATCCTTTTTCAAAATGGTTATAATACTTTCCAGTGAAAGGGGGTTCAGTTCCTTTTTGACGAGTAACATTGTATTGCAGTGGGGTTAATTCGGATTTCCATTCTTGATCACTTTTTTTTATTTTTTCCATTGGATTTACCTCCAGTTTAAGTGTAACATGCAATCAAAAGATCATAAAAATGAATTAAAGATAATAATCTGTATATTTTTCTATTTTTTTATTTCAAGTTTGGTTATAATAGAGTATGTAATCGATCTGTCGGAATATATTTAAAGGAGGTTTCTAATGTCAGAAATGAAAGATGGATGTGTCGCTCCAGCGAAGGGACCAATCTTACCGGAGTCCGCTGATGAGAGCGCAGCATCAAAAGTGAAATCACAAGAAAAGGAGGTAAAAATGGTAGCAAAAGTAGGTAAAGAAGCACCCGATTTTGAAGCGAATGCCTTCATTGCCGGGAAAGGATTTAAACCAATAAAATTATCGGATTACAAAGGTAAATGGATAGTACTCTGTTTCTATCCAGGTGACTTTACCTTTGTTTGACCAACAGAATTAGCAGCAGTTGCTGCTGTATATCCTGAACTTCAAGCATTGGATGTAGAAGTACTTGCGATGAGCGTTGATAGTCGCTTTGTTCATAAGATTTGGCAGGAAGAAGAATTATCCAAGATGGTAGAGGGAGGTGTTCCCTTCCCGATGTTATCTGATGGTGGAGGTAAAATTGGAAGTCTTTATGGTGTATATGATGAAACGGCAGGGGTTGATATTCGGGGACGTTTTATTATTGATCCGGATTTTGTGATTCGTGCTATGGAAGTATTGACGCCAGAAGTTGGTAGAAACCCCAATGAATTAATTCGACAAGTGAAAGCTTTCCAACATGTTGCCTTGACTGGAGAAGTAACTCCTTCAGGTTGGGAACCCGGTGACACAACCTTGTCACCAGGACCTGATTTGGTTGGTAAAGTTTGGGAAGCATGGAAACCGTAATAGATTGATCCTCTGTGTAGATCAGAACCGCGTTACCTAAACGCGGTTCTTTTTTTTGGTTTTTTATAATTACGATCGATATGGTAAAGAATTTCGCTTATAATTGTGCCAAACTATAGATACCAAAGTAGAATCTTGATACAAGCATTGAAGATAAGGAATTTTAATGGCTAATAAACGAATACTATTTCCGAAAGGTTTTATTTGGGGAGCGGCAACAGCTTCATATCAGATTGAAGGCGCATGGCAAGAGGATGGAAAAGGGGAAAATATTTGGGATCGTTTCAGTCATACCCCAGGCAAAATTGAAACTGGCGAGACAGGCGATATTGCCTGTGATCATTATCACCGTTGGAGAGATGATATTGATCTCATGAAAGAAATTGGTTTGCATGCCTATCGCTTCTCGCTTTCGTGGGCTCGTTTGTTGCCTGAAGGAAGAGGGAAGATCAATCAAACCGGTATCGATTTTTATGATCAATTTGTGGATTCATTGCTCGAAAATAATATTGAACCTTATATTACTCTTTATCATTGGGATTTACCACAATCATTACAGGATCAAGGCGGTTGGGTGGTAAGATCAACTACAGAGGCTTTTTCGGAATTTG
>CAZJMV010000179.1:0-11634 GCA_964547225.1 uncultured Anaerolineaceae bacterium
CGGTCACCTATGGGGTAATCGCCTTTTTATGCCATTAACGATCAAATGAAAGCGCGATTTTAAAAATTTTCTTTGATCATCTGTATATCTAAACCATCCTTGTTAGTTAAGAAACTTCCGGAAACTTGCGGAAGTTTTTCATTTGAGACAGTTTATTAAAAATCTATGCTGAAAAAAAATAAGACTTGCGAATATATTAGGAAAAAAGATCGACCCTTGTCTACACCTATCCTGATCAAGTCTGGTATACTCGCGCCATTATCGAATGGCGCTGCTTATCCAAGCCATCAAATAAAGTCAATCGGACTAATTCTAATGGTTATTATAAATATCTTCGGAGGGATTTGCTCGTTTTCGATACCATATCGCATCAAAAGGGTTTTATTAGTTAAGAATATTTAAACCTCTAATTATTGAAGGAAAATATGGATTATTCAGGAAAAAAAGTATGGATCACCGGAGGATCAAGCGGTATTGGACAGTCAATTGGACAACTTTTTTCTCAAAAGGATGCAAAAGTATTTCTGTTGGCTCGAAATGAACAACGATTACAGCTGGCGCTTGAGAAATTAAAACCTGGGGAACATTATGCTCAAACACTAGATGTAAGTAATTCAAATCAAATTAAAGAAACGATTAACGAACTAAGCGCTCAGCATGGTACACCCGATATCCTAGTGAACAGCGCCGGCGTCGCTCATCCAGGCTATGTCCAAGAATTAGATTTAGAAATTTATCGATGGATGATGGAGGTTAATTATTTTGGAGCAGTGAATATGACAAAAGCCATCTTGACGGGGATGCTGGCACGCGGAAATGGTCATATTGTAAACATCGGCTCGGTAACCTCTTATATAGGCGTATTCGGTTATTCCGCTTATGGCGCTAGTAAGTTTGCGCTGCGTGGTTTTTCCGATTCACTACGTGCAGAAGTAAAACCGCATGGTATCAATGTCTCCATTGTCTATCCACCCGATACTGATACACCACAATTAGCTTATGAAGAACAATATAAACCCGATGAGTTAAAGTACTTATTGCCAGAACTAGGTGTCGTTTCACCTGATCAAGTTGCCGAGAAAATCCTCAAAGGAATTGCTCGAAAGCAATATGTGATCCATGCTGATTTTGGATCACGATTGCTCTATCGCCTAGCTGGATTATTGGTTTATGGTGTATATCCTTTACAAGATTATTTAGTAAAGCGAGCACAACGGAGAATACGCTCAAAGAGCAAATAATCAGAATTTACACAGGAGAATGTCCTTATGCAAGATATCTTTGAAAAATGTTATTCTTATACCGAAGCAAAACAAGCGATCGAGGCGGGAGTCTATCCATATTTTATTCCCTTATCAGGCAACGAAGGCAATATTGCAGAGTATCAGGGAAGACGCTTGATCATGTGTGGCTCAAACAACTATCTGGGATTAACCACGCATCCCAAGGTACGTCAGGCAGCCATAGAGGCTATTGAAAAATACGGTACAAGCTGTACTGGTTCGCGCTTCTTGAACGGTACGCTTGATATGCACGAACAATTAGAACATGAATTAGCAGAATGGGTCGGGAAGCAGGCGGCGCTGGTCTTTTCAACAGGTATGCAAGTCAACCTTGGCACCATCAGCGCTCTCGTTGGTCGCTCAGAAGTCGTCATCCTGGATAAAGATGATCACGCCAGTATCGTTGATGGCGCCCGCTTAGGTTGGGGCGAGATCAAACGCTTCCGCCATAATGATATGCGCGACTTAGAACGAGTGTTAGCTTCTATTCCTGAAGATAAAGGTCGTCTGGTCGTGGTCGATGGTTTATACAGCATGGGGGGAGATCTCGCCAATTTGCCTGAGATCATTCCTCTATGCAGAAAGTATGGCGCGCGTCTAATGGTCGATGACGCACACGCCATGGGTGTTTTAGGTGGTGGGCGCGGTACCGCGACTCACTTTGGGATGACCGATGAAGTCGATCTAATCATGTCAACATTCAGCAAGTCCTTCGCTTCATTGGGTGGATTCATCGCTGGAGATGAGGATGTCATTCATTATATAAAACATCAAGCGCGCGCTTTGATCTTTAGCGCAAGTATTCCACCAGCCAATACAGCCGCTGCGCTAGCTGCTCTTGATATTATGCGAACCGAACCACAGCATGTACAACGTCTGACTCAAATATCTAATAAAATGCGTACAACTTACCAAGAACTGGGTTTCAATACGGGGCGCTCAGAAACACCCATCATCCCGATTTATATCGGCGATACGATGAAGACTCTCTCGGTTTGGAAAGCGTTATTTGATTCAGGAATCTTTGTCAATGCAGTGATTTCACCTGCCGTTCCCCAAGGTCACGATCTATTACGCACAAGCTATATGGCAAGCCATACCGATGAACAGCTCGATACGGTGATCAACACCTTTGAATTAATCGGGAAGCAGGTCGGTCTGATATAATCATCCAATATTATCTTGCTTTTGCTCACAGGAGAATCCTATGCATTCAGAAAAGAAAATTGCAGAGGCACTGTTCAATCTCCCGCATGGCGATTCAACTTGGTTTCTCACACTGCGACGACTAGAAAATCAGAGCGAACTATTACCAGAAACGATCGATGAACGATGGGTCTTTATCTGTCTAGATATAAAAACTCAAGCGATCATTTCTTTGGAAATTTATCATCATCAACCAGACTGCCATCAAATCCTTGAATTTCTAACTGAAGCAATTGAAAACCCAATCGCGGCAGAAAAATCCGCATTACGACGTCCACTTCAACTTCAGACAGATCTTCCATTTCTTTCTAATTGTCTCTCCTCAATCCACACAGAGGCACAAATCCTTGTGATACAACAAGAGCCAGACTCAGCCATTAAGATTTTTATCAAACACCTTCTCGAGACCCTATCCCTTTCACCTCCTACATTGCCTGGATTATTTTCAGTTTCAGGTATTACCGATCATAACTTGATCGATCTATGTATAAACGCTAGCCAATTTTATAAAACAAAACCTTGGGATATCCTCTCTATCGACCAAATAGTGAAAATTATTATTGACCCACCTAGAAAATCCTATTATGTACAAATAATGGGAGAAGCAAATCTAGAATATGGGATTTTAGTGTTCCAAGATAAAGATGATTTAAGACAATTCTACCAATTCTCCCATGATCCGCTTGCTCACTTTCCTATTAACGGCTGGTTCTCTTTGACCTACACAACAAAGGATCTGATTCCAGAAGAGGACTACCTGACTTTTAAGGATCTAAACTGTCAAATTGCCTCCAATAGCGCCTATCCATTCCCCATGGTTTACTCCTCTGAAACGATGAGACGCCCTGATATCGACGAATTAAGAATCATTCAATTGATTCTCCGCGTTCTCAATACTATCTTAGAAAAGCAAATATTCCTAGTTAACCAAAATCAGTATCCTTCTGCAGAACATAAAATGAGTTTCGAAGAAGATGACCAACTTTTTCATATCAAGATCTTTTTCGAGACAATTCCAACAATAATAAATAATCCCCTCTCAGAATAAATGCCTAAGAGGGGATATTGTGGTAAATTTATAGTTGGATAAATTGGTACATCTTATTATTCAGTCTCAGTCTCTTCCATAATAACTGTAGCGGGTTCATCCGAAACAACATTCTCAACACCTAGTTCGGTTGGAGTGCCTTTGACGTATCCCCAAATCAGCAATACCAAAGCTCCCAACCCAAACATAGTCACCAAGAATACAAGCAAGCCTCCTAATACAGGTATTAATTCAACAATAGCAATCGCTAATACCAATAGGAAAACACCCAAAACTACAGGATAAAAACGATTTTCAGCGCTTCCTTTATAGATCTTGGACAAGATCAAATACCCAATTAAGTAAGCCAATATAAGCTTTGCGATATACGCAAAAGATATCTGGAAAGCCAACAAGAGGCTGGAGACCACAACGGCGCCTGCTGCGATGATCGTTAACACTAGAGATCCTAAGGTCAATGCGCCTAGCAAAGATGCCAAGATAATCACTATAACGATCAGCAGAAAGATTCCAAAGAAAAACAGGAAGTGGAATAGGAAACCCCATAAAAAGCTTGGAAGTGGTTTGCTTTGTAAGAGTTGACTACTCTTACGAACGACATCAGGCAGCAACCACATCAAGAGTAATCCAATGATAAGCAATGCTACAAATTTTCGCAGAAAATCAAAGAACCAATTTAAAGCCTTCTCACCAGCTGTAGGTGGTGGAGCTTGCTCAGCTTCCGTTAGAGTCGGTTCATTATAAGTCAATTTTCCATCAACAACTCCGCTTGGAATGGATGCATCTTGCGAAGCTGTATAGGTCAAATCTCCACCGATTTCTGCATCTTGTCCAATCGTTAGACCACCTTTTACAGTGGGTGGTGGCGATACTTGTGGATCAAGCGGCATAAATGTTATCGGTGATACTGGGGGGATATCCTCGGGATTTCCAACTGCTGCCAACATATCTCCACCTACACGCCCATTCAACTGCACTCCCCCTGCATAAACCTTTAGGTTTCTGGCAATATCTCCTGAAAGCACAGCTTGAGATCCTGTTGCTACCACGTCCTTTCCAACTGAACTGCCAGATTGAGCTTCGGTAGAATAACCTGCAGTCAATAGATCCCCACCAATTTGAGCGCTATTCCCTAATTGAAGCATAGCCCCGGCGATTCTGGCGCTATCGCCAACCTTACCGTTGATCACAATTGCTTGTCCAGCTGCTAATAAGTCATCCTCCACAACACCCTTTGGACCGATGATAACGGTGTTCCCAAACGCTATCAGGTCTCCCTTTACTGTGCCATTTAAGATAAACGTATTGGCAGAAACATACAGGTCATCGTCAATCACTTGTCCTTCTTCGATCACAACTCGATCTCCTCCCATGGGTTCGAAGGCTAACGCCGGTGTAATGAAGACTAGCAATAATAAAAATGTGAGGGTAATACCAAAAAATCTAATTGTCTTCTTATTAATTGTCATTTCCTTCCTCCATATTCTAAAAAAAATAAATAAAATTCTTTCCTTTGTTAATATAATACGTAATTATTTTAAAAAGGTTTCTTCCCAAAGATCATCACAATCGCTTTAATATACCATTAATCTCCTTTAATAAACAATATTATTTGAGTATTTACTTAAACAATACAATAGCGAAAAGGCGTGCTGAAGTAAAAAACACCTTCCTTAAATAAAACTATTAGATCGTCTTTGGTAAAAGACCATACAGATACCAATAACGTTCTTTATCAAACCCGGATTGCAAATTCTCATCCCAAATAAAACCTGAAGTTTTTAATATGCTTCGTATCATTTTATCTAAGCCTGACAATAAACTCAGATCGGCTGCTGCGATTAACGCTGAATCAATATGGTTTAATAATTCTAGCAAAACCCTTCTGCTGACTTCATACGCATAGCGGTCATAGTTCTGATCAGGATTAGATCGATACTCCTCTAAAAAATCACGCCAAAGAATGACGCGGGCGTGATATTCCTTGGCAGCTTTCTGTTCCCAAGCAGTACGCCATTTACTCTGAATTGATTCTAGTTGCTTTGATAACTGAACGACTTTTCCCTCTTGTTTTGCTGTTTCAGCCTCTAAACTTACCCTTTTATTGGCTAACAATAACCAGCCAAGGGTAAGTTGTGGATAAGGTGGTTCACCACTTGGGGGTTGTACTCCTAAATGCCAATAGATATCATCAGCAAGCAAGTAATTTTCAAGCTGTTCAACACCAGCACGTAAGTACCATAAATCATAATAGAAAGAAGGCATTCGAACCTCCAGACCTTATTTTCCCTTTTCACTTTTATAAATACATAACTACTTTCGTAAAAAGATTATAACAAAAAGAGCAAGTAATCTCATAACAATAACTTAATGGGATTTTCGAGATAATTATTTAATGCTCTCATAAACTCAGCTGCTTCTGCGCCATCACTAACACGATGATCCACCGAAATAGTCGCCTTCATGCGAACGCCAGGTTTGATCTCACCATCTTCCACAACAGGTATCTGGCGAGCTGCTCCGACAGCTAAAATAGCTGCCTCAGGAGGGTTAATAATGGCTATAAATTCGTCAACACCATACATACCTAGATTACTTACTGAGAATGTTGAACCTTCGATATCATTAGGACGGACCTTCCCATCGCGGGCGCGTTTCACCATCTGTCGAACTTCATCCGCAATCAATCGGATTGGCTTTCGGTCTGTTTCACGGTTAACAACTGTCAATAGTCCGCCTTCCACAGCTACCGCCACTCCTATATTGATCTCTCCGTGTCGGATGACTTCAACACCATCTAAAGTTGCATTTAAATTGGGATAAGATCGCAGCGTTAGGGCGACTGCTTTAATGATAAAATCGTTAACCGATGTTTTTTCCTCTCCATTTATCATCGCGTTGATCTTCTTGCGTAAATCCAAAAGGGGCGCCAGGTCATATTCATAAGTAATATAAAAATGAGGCGCCTGCTGTTTGGCTTCTTGCATGCGCTTGCCAATAGCGGCTCTCAATCGGTTTAGTTTAAACCGCTCACTTTCCCTGCCTTCAGAGTAATACAGTGGTTCTTGTTTTTCAACGGAAACCGAGCTTTCTAACCGACTTGGTTTTTCTAGATAAGATTGAATATCATTCTTAACAATCCTTCCACCTTGCCCAGTGCCATCTACCTTTTGCAGATCAATATTCAAGTCTTTCGCCATTCGCCGTGCCAGTGGAGAAGCTTTCACACCTCCAGGTAACCGACGATCTTGGTCACCTATGGGTTGTCTAGTTTCTGTTTCAGTAGGTGTTGTTTCGTTATCTTTCGGGTGCTCAGGTGAAATACTCTCACCTGAGGGAAGTTTCTGTAATCCATCCAAGCTGTCTAGGTCTACTTCTTCACCAGGCTTAGCTATCACGGCAATCGGTGTATTAATGGGTACAATCACATCCGTTTGAACGAGATGTTTGAATAGAATACCTTCAAAATCAGACTCGACTTCAACGGTTGCTTTGTCAGTTTCGATCTCTGCTAAGATCGCCCCTTTAGAAACTTGCTCCCCTTCTTGAATGACCCACCTAACGAGGGTTCCTTCTGCCATATCAAAACCAAGTTTGGGCATATTCACAATATCAGCCATTAAAGCACCTCCTTCACAGCCGCAATAACATCTTCGACCTGAGGTAAAGCCATTTGTTCCAAGGCTTGATTATAGGGTAAAGGGACTTCTTTTTGCGCGACACGCTTAATAGGCGCATCGATATAATCAAAAGCGCCTTCATATAAACGAGCCGCCACCTCAGAACCAACGCCATACGATCGCCATCCCTCTTCAACAATTACCGCACGGTTGGTCTTCTTAAAAGATTCAAAAACAGGTTCCATATCCAAAGGTCGCAGCGATCGTAAGTCAATGATCTCCGCTTGTATACCCTCCTTCTCGAGTTGGTCTGCAGCTTTGTTAGAAACATCCAACATCTTACTATAGGTCACGATCGTTACATCGGAACCTTCACGTTGAATCTTCGATTTACCAATCGGGATCAAAACCTCCTCATCAGGAACTTCACCGCGTACTTGATATAAAGTAGCATGTTCAATGAAGAAGATTGGATCATCCGAACGGATAGCGCTCTTAAGCAATCCTTTTGCATCTTCAGGTGTTCCGGGGGCAACCACTTTGAGACCAGGGAAATGAGCGAAAATCGCATCCGGGGATTGAGAGTGCGTGGCTCCTAATTGACGACCGCCACCGCCTACGGTGCGGATAACAAGTGGTAAGACCATCTGCCCAGCAAACATATAATGCAGTTTCGCGGCCTCATTGACAATATGATCCATAGCCGAAAAAGCAAAATTGATCGTCATCAATTCTGCAACTGGACGCAGACCTGTTAGAGAGGCGCCTATCGCAGCTCCGATGATGGCTGCTTCCGCAATAGGCGTATCCCTGACGCGTTTTTCTCCGAAATGATCATAAAAACCTTTAGTCACCGCGTAAGTACCTCCCCACACACCGACCTCCTCCCCTAAGATAAAGACATCTGGATCTCGCTCCATTTCTTCCCAAAGAGCTTGCGAAATAGCTTCTCGCATGGTTATTCTTGCCATATCACCTTCCTCACTCCCACAAATCACTTAAATGGATTACTGCTATGCCACTTTATCATGGACATAGATATGTTCATATAATGCTTCTGGTTTTGGATCGGGACTGCTCTCTGCAAATTCAACCGCTTCTTGAACCTCTTTCTCGACAAGATCATCTTGCTCATTCAATTGCTCAACGGTTGTATGTTTCCCATCAACCAAATACTTTCGATAGATTCCTATCGGATCATTCTCTTCCCATTTCTTGATCTCGTCAGCGCCGCGGTATCGTTCAGGATCTCCCATAGAATGACCTCGAAAACGATAAGTCACTGCCTCAAGAAAATAAGGACCTTCCCCAGATCTAACGGAAGAGAAAATTTTCTCTGCCGCTTCACGTACCTTGAGGATATCCATACCATCGACTGCACTATTCGGTATTCCATATCCATCCGCTTTCTGGCGAATATCCGAAACAGCAGAGGCACGTTTTACTGCGGTTCCCATGCCATATTGGTTGTTTTCACATATCCAGATCACAGGCAGATTCCAGACTTTGGAAAGGTTCAAAGCCTCATGGAAATAACCGATATTCGTTGCGCCATCCCCAAACATACACAGCGTTACCCCATCCGTATCTTGATATAGATCACCTAGCGCTAGACCAGCTGCAATTGGCAAATGAGCGCCGACAATGGCATGCCCTCCCCAGAAATTCTTCTTCACATCCGCCATATGCATCGAACCACCTTTACCGCTAGAACATCCGGTTTCCTTTCCAAGCAGCTCCGCCATCACCTCCTTAGCTGATAAACCACAATTGATCGCCACCCCATGGTCACGGTAAGCTGTGATGATCCTATCTTGAGGTTTTCGCGCAGAAATCAATCCTGTGCTGACGGCTTCTTGTCCGATATAGAGGTGTAGAAATCCACCAATTTTCCCTTGTTGATAAAGCTGTGCAGCGCGTTCCTCGATTCGGCGTATTAAAACCATTTGATAATATAACTCGAGATATTCTTCTTTCGACATTTTATTGGTTCCTCATCAATATGTCCTCGCTCTTGATTAACAAATAAATTTTCGGAAAAATTTTGAACATGAAAATTATACCAGATTAGACTAATTACGGAATTGGCGCTTCAGCACAACTTTGCATTCCCATCTCAGGTTTTGGAAAAGATAAATCCCAGGTATAGACAGGCCAGCGATCATACAAAGCTGTATTCAACTCACTCATATCGATTTGATAAGCGATCACACCAGTATTCGTATGAATTACCATGGGGGAGAGATCATCCTCATCTTCGAGCTTACCAATCAACGCAAGATATTCCCCATCCGTTCGCCAAACCAAGCTCTCAGCCCAATCTAAATCGATGATCTTTTTATATTCCCCCGTCGCAAGCTCTATCAAATAAATCCCTTTCTGAGATTCGTCCTTAGTTATTGCAAAAGCAGCTAACCGAAGAC
Source organism: uncultured Anaerolineaceae bacterium (assembly GCA_964547225.1). GTDB lineage: Bacteria > Chloroflexota > Anaerolineae > Anaerolineales > UBA4823 > CAZJMV01. Next base: position 9,581 of record CAZJMV010000179.1, read on the forward strand.
CATCCGGAGAAAAAGCAAAATCAGGTGTAATAAATCCCGATAAAGGTTGATACTCGATCAACGGTTCATTTACCCAGAACCAGCGTAGTGTATAGTCCGGAACCGTTGTTCCATCAGACCCCATATTAAAAGCAATTCGGCTTCCATCTGATGACCGCTGACAACGCAAACCCCAAGGTAGTCCAAATTTTATTTTTCCTAAATAATATCCATCCGCAAAGAGATCTGTATCAATTTGAGCGGTATTATCCTGTATATAAACGATATCATTGCCTTGATCATATTGAAAAATAAGCGATCGTTGGTCTGGATTTAATCCCACAGGAGATCCTTCAGTCGGAATTGGTATTCTCTCAATGATCTCACTCCCGATTGTAGGAGTTGGCGTCATGATTCCTTTGCTAGGTGCCTGCATTTCATGTAGAGCCAGTAAATCGAAATTTTCCAACGCCAACCATTCATCCAGTCTGATATCAGGCGCATCCTCTTCAAATCGAATATCATTGAATAGAATCTCCTTGTTGAGTTTCTGCTCGGATTGATCTAAAAATACTTGACGTTTCAAGATGATCCCATAAATACTATCTATCCACAACTTTTCTTTTACTCTCCCCTCAGCATCAATCCAATCTACCAGAAGTGATTTACGATTCGCAATCTTTGTCGTTTTTCTCGGACGTAAAATACTCTCTTGTTGAAACCAACCTCCTCGATCCGGAAATAGCATTTGTGCAATATCGATATTTTGAATAAACAAAGCGTCTTCTTGATAACTTCTTCTAAGCCCAAAATCTCCAGCTACAGGATTCTCATAATGAATCTCTTCGCCATTCTGAATATAGATACTATTCGGCTTCTGACCATATATACCAAATAATTCCAGACTCTGATCGGGTTGAGATATCCAGATTTGATCGCGATAGATCTTGGCAGGTCCAATATAACTTGCAGGTCCATAATCTGTGATTTGGATATCCGCCCAGAGCACTTCCCACAAATCATAACCATTCATCATACGCACTTTTATCTCATCCGAAGAAGACGATGCTATTAAGGGGGAGGGTAATTGAACTTTACTACTTTCTGATACTAACGATGGGAATTTAAGATTGGAAAGTAGATCACTTCTTCCACTAATAAAAATACTCATAGTTAAAGTAATAAGAAGGATAAATCCCATACTAGACAGGAAGAGGGTTCTTTTTGCTATACGCAGTCTCTTTAGATATTGGACACGGTCATTTGTACATGTCACAATCATCTGAGCTAATTCTTCTTGTTCTTTGGTTGAAATTGGGCTGATTTTCCAGATCTGATTGACATCATTCTGTACTAACGAATCCATAGAAGCAATATCCCCTAATTCTTGCTGCTCTATTTTGGCATAGACATTTCGGGATAGTTCACGCCGAAAAAGCCCCAACTGCGTTTCAACTGCTCCATGACTGACATTTAAGATAGCTGAAATCAAGCGCGGTTCAAGTTTTAATAAATAGCTCAAGTAGAAAAATTCTTTTTCTAGTTGATTGAGTGTGTTTATCCATCGAAGTAAACCATTAGAATCGCTTTCCTCTTTCCATCCTGAATTTGAACCTTGACGAGATTGCTTGTTTATTTTCTTCAGAGCGATCTTATAAATGTTGACAACATCTGCCGATCCTTTATAACGCATATATTGATAGGAAAGCGTTTCACAAAGCGCCTCCATGGTTACTTTTCGCGCTAGATCTTCCTTTAGCAATACCAAGCTTAAGCTGTAAATCGGTTGAAAAAATCTCTCAACTAAATCAAGAGCTCTTAAATTCATTTCTACCAAATTACTGCCAGCGCTCAATGGTGTGCTGTCATTATTTTCGACGGTTCTTACTTCTTTACCAGTCATCAACAGAATGAACTTTCAAATTTCTTATGATCATTCAATCCCTCACATTGAAAGGAGAATGTTAAAAAAAAAGCAATTAAAGTTTTTATTAGTATACTGCAATTTCATGAGTTATTTCATGACCGTTCTTTCAACCTAAGTTACACAGATTGGTTTATAATCCTTGACAATA
>CAZJMV010000180.1:0-14313 GCA_964547225.1 uncultured Anaerolineaceae bacterium
GAATTCCTTGCGCGCCTTTCGCAGATTTCGTGTCCCTCGTGATCCCCTTTTGTGTGCCTTCGTGATCCAAAAATCACCTTCTCAGGCCAGGATGGCATCCTAACCTACTTATGGGAATAATAGAAGCGAATAAAGAGAAACCAACGAGTAAAAAAATACCACTTTGCTAAATGAAAAACTACCAGATACAAATAACCACCTAACCCAAAGCCTGTAGTATGATTAGGCTGGATTTGCGGTCAAGATAACAAGAACCGAGAAAGGAATTCATTAGAAAGCGACATGACGAAAAGCATTCAAATCAAGGGTGCAAAATTGCATAATCTCAAGCATATCGACCTATCCATTCCCAAAGAGAAGCTGATCGTGGCAACTGGTGTTAGCGGCTCAGGCAAATCCAGCTTGATGTTCGATATTGTCTTTGAAGAGGGACGCAGCCAGTATCTAAGATCATTGGGTGTCCTATCGGGAATTGATGATCAAGAAAAGTTTGATTCGATCTCCGGCATTAGCCCAGCGATAGCTGTTCAGCAGCGCATCATTCGACAGAGCAACCCACGTTCGACAGTGGGATCGAAATCAAGTATTCTCAACCTGCTGTATATACTTTTTTCGATCGAAGGAAATATCCAATGTTCAAATTGCGGGGAATTGCTTAATCATGATCTGACCTGTGCTCAATGCGGGAATATAGAAGAAAGGCTGTTATCGAGTTCTTTCGCTTATACCTCACCGGATGGAATGTGCATCAAATGTTCCGGGCGAGGCTCATATTTTGCTATTAATTTCAAGACATTAGCGCCAGATAACTGCATCACACTCAGAGAAGTTTTCATCAAAGCGGGGATTACACCGGGCTATGAAAGGCTGTTAACTAGAAAATATGGCAACTATATGGACACCCCATTTTTATCTTTACCAAACGAGATCAAACAGGCAGTCGTTTACGGAGAGTATTCCAGCAGCAATACCAACAAACGCAGCTACTGTCTGACACGCATCTTTGAGGGGCATCTAAATCGAAGAAGCAATGACATCAGTGATCTGTATGCCAATACCACTTGTCCAGATTGTCATGGCTTTAGAATTTCCGACGAAGCACGCAGTGTGACAATTGAGAATCGGCATATTGGCGAATTAGGGCTGATGACCATATCTGAATTAGATCGATTTTTGGAATCTGTCTCCACTCGGAATCGATTTTCGCAGTACGGTAAAAACATCCTCAATGAAATCTTACAAAGGATCAAAGGTCTTCTGAAGGTTCGATTAGGACATTTGACACTATATCGAGAACTGCCCAGTTTGAGCGGCGGTGAAATTCAGAGGTTGTTCCTAGCCTCTCATCTGGACTCACAGCAAGATTCGCTGATCTATGTCTTGGATGAACCCAGCGCTGGTCTGCATGAAGTTGAGAAGAAAGCCATGCTTCAATCGATCAACGAATTGAAGGAGTTGGGAAATACAGTGATTGTCATTGAGCATGATAGAAATACGATCGAGATGGCAGAGCATATTATTGATATCGGTCCAAAAGCTGGCTCAGAGGGCGGCGAGGTGATCTATCAAGGGGATTGGGCTGGATTAATCGCCTGCGATGCTTCGATCACCAGTCAATTTCTCTCCGGCAGATTATCAATCCCAAATCGAAAGACATGCAAGCTTGATCCAATCAGCCAACCTAAGGTCACGGTAAGGAATGCCCAAACCAATAATCTAAAGAATATAACCGCATCCTTCCCATTAAGTTGTTTAGTAGGTGTAGCCGGTGTTTCTGGCAGCGGGAAGAGTTCGCTTGTTTCGGATACGCTCCTCCCGCTTCTAAAAGGCGCCTGGCGATATCAAACCCGACAAAACCGCAACAGCAACTATCCGCTTGATGAAGACGAATCTGAAGCAGACACAGAAATGCCTATTGCGGATCTGATCGAAGGGACCGAGAATATTTCCGGATACGCCGAGATTTCTCAAGCCCCCATCGGCAGGAATATGAATTCAAATCCGGTCACCTATATCGGAATTTGGGATAAGATCCGAAAAATCTTTGCTCAGCAGCCTTCCGCCAAACAACGCGGATTATCCTCAAGTCACTTCTCTTTCAATTCTCAAGGAGCGTGTTCAGCTTGCAATGGGACTGGTCAAGAGACGATTTGGCTAGGCGGCGATCAAAATATCTATCGTGTTTGCCGAGAATGTCATGGTAAAAGGTATAACGAGCAATCTCTATCGATCAAGTATAAGGGTAAAAAAATATCCGATGTGCTTGAAATGACCGTCTCTGATGCGGTCCTGTTTTTTGAAGGACACCCCAACATCATCTCCGTGCTGAAAATCCTGGATCGGATCGGGATGGGATATATCAAGCTCGGTCAGCCAACGCCTACCTTGAGCGGAGGCGAAGCACAGCGCATCAAGCTTGCTAAGCAAATTGGCAAAAAACGAAGTGGCAATATCCTCTATATTTTAGATGAACCGTCAACCGGGCTCAGTCTGTATGACACATCAAAGCTGATCGTCTTGTTAGATGAGCTCATCAGCAAAGGTAATTCTGTCATAATGGTTGAACATGATCCTGACCTGCTGAAAACTTGTGACTGGATCATTGAACTCGGTCCAGGCGGCGGGTATGAGGGAGGAAAGATCATTGCCGAGGGCACACTAGATGATTTGAAAACTAATAATGCTTCGATCACAGGGAGGTATTTAAATTGATTAGCGGATTTCTCGAAACCATCCATGGACGACCATTGAATCTGAAGTTGTAAGAATGGACGTGAATATGTTTGCAAAGCTAGATGCTGTGATAAAAGATCAATATAAGAATATTAATGGAATTGTGATCGTTCAGAAGGATTTGATCGTCTTTGAAAAATATTACCACGGTTATGGAGCGCAGGACACCCATCACGTGGCTTCTGTAACGAAAAGCGTCCTGTCCGCTTTGATTGGGATTGCAGTCGAGAAGGGATTTATCAAGAGTATTATTCAACCGGTATTAGATTATTTCCCAGAATATCAATCCGATCCCTTTGATTTCCAAAAACAAGCCATTACAATCAAACATCTGCTCACCATGACGGCTGCATTCCCTTTTTCAATGAAATCAGCCGAAAGCCCTCCTCAAGAACCGCTAATTCGGCTGAGCAGACAAAAGGACTGGATCACCTATATCCTCAATATTATGGGGCAAAAAGGGCAAAATGGTGTCTTTCAATACTATACGGCTGGCACGCACTTGCTGTCAGCAATCATCACAAAAACCAGCGGGTTGAGCGCACGCGAGTTTGCGAATATTCATTTATTATCTCCTTTAGGGATGAGAGAGATCCCAGACTTAGAAATGAAATCCTTCGCATTGGAGGATGTTTTTGGCAAGAATGTGCGCGGTTGGATAAAGGATCCCCAAGGTTATACCGTCGGAGGCTGGGGATTGACGATGACGCCCAGAGACATGGCGAGATTTGGAAGTATGTACTTGAATGAAGGGAACTGGGAAGAGCATCAGGTTGTATCGAAAGACTGGATCAATGAATCGACCCGTCCAAGCGCTAATAACTACGGCTATCTATGGTGGCTGCGGGATGAGGAGGGTCAATTTTCGTATTCTGCGTTAGGCTCTGGCGGGAATGTGATCTGTGTGATTCCTGAAAGAGATTTAGTAGTGGCAATTGCATCAGGCATTATTCAGAAAACAAAGGACCGCTGGCAGTTGATTAAAGATGATATCCTTCCAGCGATTCGATCAGAATAATTAGTGGATTTTCATTTACCAACACATATCAATCCCATCATCGCACTAAGAAGACTCTAAAAGTTTCAGAAGGAATAACCTAATTATCGATACCTGCGAGAAAAACCTTTAGGATCTCAAACAATTCATCCAAACCGACGTAAGTATTATGATATGAGCAGCTATGTACAAGATGATTGTTGGAATCGAGAACAACGAATTCCTGGGATTTTACGAATTGCTTTCGTGTTTATTCGTGTTATTCGTGGTTAACCTTGATCTCAACCAGCAAAAATAATCGTCCCCTCATTAACCATTAATCATAAACCATTAACCATTAATTGGCTTCCGTTGAAAGGATATATTCATTGATGCGCGCTTTGACATGCGCGAAATGTCCCAATAATTCCTTACGCGTCTGCCCTGAATCGCCGGATTTGATCGCATCCAAGATCAGTTGATGAGATTGCAGTTCCACGACCGGGTCCGATTCGCGGATAGCGCGCACTTCCAATCCCAAAAAAGCGATCCAGAAGACCTCAAAGAGCTTGAGCAGGCTATTATTACCCAACACCGAATAGATCACGCGATGAAAGTCCTCATCCAGATCATAATATTCCTTCTCCGATTGAATACGCGCTTCCCATTGATTGAGAATACTCTCTAATTGCTCGATTTCATCTGCATCAATCTTTGGCACCGCATCACCGATCACAGCCATTTCGAGGAAGATACGGATCTGCAGCAGTTCCGCCACGGTGTGCGGGTCGAACTGCATCCCAAATTGGAACGCTTCCAACATGGGGTCAAAATTCAACTCGCGCACATACAGCCCATCTCCCTGACGCACTTCAACGATCCCCAGGGATTGCAGTGACTTGACTGCCTCCCTGACCGTGCTCCTACCAACACCTAACTCTTCGACCAATTGACCTTCGGGAGGCAATGCGTCGCCAGGTTTCAATTCTTGTTCGATGATATATTGCTTAAGATATTCGCGTATGGCTTTGTATAAAGCCGGACCTCGAAGCGGTTGTTTCATCCGAGATCTCCTCCTATACTTGCAGGATAGGTTGGGTTATACCGTATACCGATCGTTGCTGCGTGTATTTCCTTAGAAAAATAAAACATTCGCTCTTCAATCGGTATCTTACCATAAAGATGCGCAGTTTCTTTATTGACAAGTAGGAAATATTTTACTATAATATTCATCAGATGTCTGATATCTGCTATCCTACCAATTATTGTACTCCAGTTCAGTACAAGAGTCAAATAAATCGTAGAAATTTGTCTGACTCGCTGATCTTCACCTGTGAAAGGAGGCTGTATTCGAACAAATCCAACCCAATTGTTCTCAAGAAACTTTAGTATCAAAAACCATTCTTAGGATATAGGAGAAAAAATGAACAAAACTCTATTCTTTTTCACCATTTTGATGATCGCTAGTATTTTGGTCGCTGGCTGTCAGCCGCAAATTGTCGAGAAAGAAGTTGTGGTCACGGAAGTTGTCGAGAAGGAAGTCGTCGTCGAGAAAGAAGTTGAAGTCATCGTCACACAAGAAGTTGAAGTGCCAGTCGAAGTACAGCCTGAGCGCATCAATATCACCTACTGGATTTTCGGCAGCGAAGGATCAGCGATGAGCGATACTGGTGAGCTTTGGTCCGATTGGTACACCCGCATCTTCAACGAATATGAAGAAGCGCACCCAGGCGTTGATATCGATTTCGCATTACGCGGCTATGACGCCAGCGGCAGCACGCTGTATGTGGACACCGCGGTTGCAGCCGGAACGCCACCCGATATTTACTTCGACACCAAATTCCGCGTCAAGAAATATTATGACGAAGGTTTGCTGGAAGACCTCGCCCCGGCGCTAAGCGAAGAAGATATCGCGGCTTATGATCAAGCCACTTTTGCCGGTTCTTACGATGGCGATGTGATCTGGAGCATCCCCGCTAGCGGCGGTTACTGGAATTTCATCATCAACACCACCTTGTTCGAGGAAGCTGGTCTCACCGATATGCTGCCGCAAGCCCCCGATTATGGCTGGACGACAGAAGAATTCATGGCAGCCTGTGAAGCGATCAACAACCCACCCGATACCTACTGCACCGCTTTCTTCGCTGGTAGCCCATCAATGGACTCCGCCACCAACCACTGGCTGGCTGGCTTCCCCGACTGCCAATTCTATGATGCAGAGACTCAGACCTACACCGTCAACAGCCCTGCATGTATGGAAGCCTTTGAATTCCTACACTCGATCTATGATAAGGGCTTAATGGTTCCCGGCGCGGCTGGTCTGATCGATGACACCACCGATCCCTACTGGCTGAATGGACAGATCGCCATGCTCGGTCAAGGTAACTGGTATGACAAGATCACAGGCAATGCAATCGCCGAAGGCACAATCGAACCCTTTGAGTATATGCACGTTCAGTTCCCCAATAAACCCGGCGCGCCGATCACTCCGGTCGGTATGTCTAACCCGGATGTTTGGGGTGTCTTCAAGCAAGATGATCCTGCAAAACTGGAAGCGATCTATGAGCTGATCAGTTATATGCAGCAGCCTGATATCGCCGCTCAGATCGCGGCTGGTTGGGGCAAGACCCCCGTCCGCAACGATGCTCCCTTCGAGAGCGATGACCCGGCAGTGGCTGCCTGGATGGAAGCTGCGCGTGCACATGGCGCTTATAACAGCTACTTCAATGATGGCGTACCCTGCAACTACAATGATGTCCGCCAAGCCTGGGCAGAAGCGCGCCAGGAATTCTGGCAAGATGGCGCTGATATCCAAGCTATTTTAGATGCCTTTGTCGAACGCGCCAACGCAATCATTGCTGAGTGCCCATAAGACGATAAGCTCTAAACCATAATCATTGGGCTGGCAGGGGTCTCTCTGGCAGCCCAATTCTTGAATAAACCTAAAACACCACCGGAGTTCTATGTCCCAATTCAAAGAACTTACAAGGAATATTTGGAAAGGACGCAGCGGATATCTCTTCATTGCGCCTGGTTATCTTGCCTTTATCGCGTTTATGCTGGTACCGTTATTATTTGCGATTAGTTTATCTTTCTACCGCTCTTCCTTTGATATCAGCGCACGCCAATTCGTCGGTTTTGAGCAGTATATCCGACTGGCAAATGATCCGGTCTTCAAAAAAGCGCTGATCAACACGATCAACTACACCGTGGTGATCGTACCCGCTACGCTATTCATTTCCCTAGTGATCGCCTTGCTGATCGATCCGCTTGACATGCGCCTGCAATCCTTCTTTCGAGGCGCCTTTTATCTACCGGGAGTGGCTGGCGGTGTGATCCTATCGGTCGTCTGGCTGTGGATTTTTAACCCAACCTATGGCTTATTAAATTATATTTTGGGGATTTTCGGAATCGAACCTGTGCTGTGGCTTTCCAACGCGCCGCAAAGCTTCTGGGCAGTCGTTTTTGTGGTGTTGACCTTTACCATCGGGCAACCGATCATCTTATTCCTGGCGGGTTTGGCTGGCATTCCGCAAGACGTCTTGGACGCGGCTCAGGTGGATGGCGCCAATGATCTGCAAAAGACCTTTTTTATCCGCCTGCCGCTGCTGCGACCGGTGATCCTGTTCGTTCTCGCCACGCAAACCATCCAAGTCTTTCAGCTCTGGGAAGTGATCTTCATGCTGACACGCGGTGGACCGTATAATTCGAGCACTTCCCTGGTCTATCTGATCTATCAGACCGCCTTCATCTCCGCCAAATACGGCAAAGCTTCTGCGATTGGGGTTGTATTGTTATTGATCATCTTAGTTGTGACCCTATTACAAATGCGATTCTGGAAGGATACAGATCTATGAACGAGATGCCGATTAAATACCGCGCCGCTGAAAAATCCGCTAAACTGATTGGCTTTATCATGCTGACCCTGCTCGCGATCAGTTTCCTGCTGCCTCTCTATTGGATGGTGAGCGGCTCTTTCAAATTACAGACCGTGACCATGTCTGTGCCGCCAGAATTCTTCCCTTCCAACCCAACGCTTGAGAATTGGATCAAATTATTCACCGGTCCTTGGCCAGTCTGGCGCTGGGTGATCAACAGCGTAGCTGTCTCCATGTTGACGGTCGTCTTGGTCTTACTGATCAGCTCATTGACCGGATACGGCTTCGGGAAGAAGAAATTCCCCGGCTCGAACACACTTTTCTTCGTTTTATTATCAACCATGTTTCTGCCCAATCAAGTCATGATGATCCCGCTCTTCTTGCTGGTACGCTCTCTTCATTTGACAGATAGCATGCTGGGCGTCTATTTTGCAATGGCATTGCCGATGCTTTCCTCCCCATTTGGCGTCTTCCTGATCAAACAATTCTGTAGTACGATCCCCGATGAGCTGCTGGATGCTGCCAGGATCGATGGCGCTTCCGAATGGGCGACCTATACCAAGATCGTGCTGCCGCTGCTGAAACCCGCCCTAGCAGCTCTGGCGATCTTCACCTTTAATCAAGCTTGGAACTATTTCATGTGGCATATGGTCTTGGCATCCGATAAATTCCAATATACCATTCCGGTGGGCGTCTCATTCATCGCACGCACCCCCGCCTATGGCAAAACGATCACCGATATCGGTTTATCGATGGCTGGCGGTACCTTCGGCGCGTTCTTCATGGTCATTTTCTTCATCGCCTTCCAACAATATTTTATCAAAGGGATCACCTTTGGCGCAGTCAAAGGATAGGAGGATTTCCACAATGGCAGACAAATCGAACACAGAAAAATTACCCCTACGCACCAAGCTGATGTATGGTGTGGGCGACGCAGGCATCAATCTGGCAGACACAGTTGTCGGACTGTTTTTTGCGATCTTCCTGACCGATGTGATCGGCTTACGACCTGGCTTAGCCGCGCTGGCGGTCTTCTTGGGACGCACCTCCGACTATATCAATGATCCATTGATTGGTTATATCTCCGATCGCACGCGCACACGCTGGGGAAGGCGACGTCCCTTCCTGATTTGGGGCGCGTTACCTTTTGCGCTGGCATATATTCTTTTATGGTGGCATCCACCGATCGAAAGTCAGCTTTGGTTGGCAGTGTATTATGGGGTTGCCTTCATTCTATACGATACAACTGCGACCGTGCTGTATATGCCCTATTTCGCCTTAACGCCAGAATTGACCTCCGATTATGACGAGCGCACCACACTGACCACCTACCGCATGGCATTCTCGATCATCGGCGGTATGATCGCTTTCGTCGTACCGCTGGCGATCATCGGCAATGTCAGCCCTGAAAATGCCGGTCGCGTGCTGGCGGTCGGCGCGGGTGTCGCTTTCATCAGCATCCTGCCGATCTTCGCGGTCTTCTTTGGGACGCGTGAGCGCATGGAATATCAGAAACAAGAAGAACCGAAACTAATAGAATCGATCCTGGCTGCCATTAAGAATAAACCTTTCGTCTTCGCGCTGGGCATCTTCATGACAACCTATGCCGCGCTGGATATCGTGCAGTCGACCTTGCTGTATTTCCTCAAACACCGTATGAACCTGGAAGAACAAGGCGACCTGATCTTCGGACTGCTCTTTGTGGCTGCGCTGATCTCGCTGCCTTTTTGGGAATGGGCTGCGCGTCGCTGGAACAAGCAAAAGGCATATATCGGCGGCATGGTCTTCCTAGGCATCATGGTGATCGGGCTGGGCATCATCCAACCAGCATGGGGGTTACCAGCCACCTTGGTGCTGGGCGCTGCGGCAGGCATCGGGTTGGGCGCGATCCAGGTGCTGACCTGGTCGATGATTCCAGATACGGTCGAGTGGGATGAACTGCAGACCGGCAAGCGTCACGAGGGCATGTATTACAGCTTAGTGGCTTTGGGGCGCAAGATCGCTTCATCCCTGGCAATGCCGATGGTCTTGCTAGTGCTGGAATGGACCAATTATTCTGCCGCGGCAGCCTCACAGCCAATTAGCGCGATCAATGGCATTCGCTTGTTAATCGGACCGATCCCGGCGCTCTTTCTGGTTGGCGGCATCATTTTGGCGCTGGTCTATCCCCTTAACCGTGAACGGTTCGCTGAAGTGCGTGATCAACTTGCGCAGCGACGAAGTATCGAAGGATAAAGATGAAAGCTGTGCGCTCATGGACAATTGCCAAAAACAAGCTGCACAACGCCTTCACGGACCTGACCTTCTGGCGGGATCAATTCTGGCTGGTCTATACTGCCTCGCCTTGGCATCTGGCAAGCAAACGCAGTCAATTGGTCTTACTACGCTCTTCTGATGCACAAAGCTGGCAAGAAGCGGCGCGTTTTGATGGCTACGGGGAAGATATCCGCGACCCTAAACTGGCTGTCATCCAAGATCAGCTTACCCTGATCGCCTTACTCAATAAAACAATCGACCCACAACCCTATACCAGCATCGTGACGCACAGCCCGGATGGCACACAATGGAGTGCATTCGAGCAGATTACCCCAACGGACTGGCTGCTAGGTAAACCAAAGAGTATCGATCAGATCAACTGGTACACGCCCGCGCACCGCTTGGATTCTCATCAAGTTGTGCTCCTTAAAAGCCAAAACGGTCTGCAGTGGGAACAGATGGCAGCCATCTGCACTGAGGCAGGCGCTGATGAAACCGCGCTTGAATTCCTACCGGATGGCAATTTGATCGCAGTCACGCGCATCGAAGGACAAGGAAGCCTTTTCGGAAGCGATGACGCCGGGACGAGCATTGCAATCAGCGATCGATCTTATACCACTTGGAAAAAGACTGCCTTCAGCACGATCACCCGTCTGGATGGTCCCAATCTGTTCACTTTGGGTGGCGAGATCTATGCTGTCGGTCGCTATCAACCCAAGATCGGGAAAAGACTACGCAAACAGGGTTCAATCCTTAGTCCTAAAAGAACTTCTCTCTTTCACATGGATAGCCGCGGTTTAACATACCTGATCGACCTACCCAGCAGCGGCGATACTGCTTACGCCGGCGCTGCAATCCATAAGGATGAAGTCTATATCAGCTATTACACCAACAAACCAAATAAAGATCGTATCTGGTTGCTTGGAATGATGCTTCCAACGCAAGTCGATATGGCTGTTTTTACCTTATCGGATTTAAAAACTCTTATCAAAGTACAAAGGGAAAACAATGAATGATTTAGGACCTGTTGTTCCAATCGCAACACCAGTCAAACTTAATGGAGAACTTGATCTGCCCGGCTTGCGCTCACTGATGCAAGAGATGATCGATGCCGGCGCAGCGGGAATCTTTGTAGCTGGCAGCACCGGTCGCGGTCCGTGGTTCAATCAAATTGATCGTGCTCGCATCTGCGCCGCCGCCGCAGATTATCTCAATGGAAGCGTGCCCCTCTTGGCTGGCTGTATGGCTTCGGGCGTACCAGGTATGGTTGAGAATGCACGCGTGATGGCGGATAACGGCGCGACGATCGCGATTGCCACCGTACCAGGTTATTTCCACTATAATCAGACTGAGGTCGAAAAAATCTATATTGATTTTGCGGATCAAAGCCCGCTGCCGGTGATCGTTTATGATATCCCCGAATTCACCAATGTGCAGTTCAGCAATGACTTGGTGCTGCGCTTAGCCGCGCATGGCAATATCATTGGATTCAAAGATTCAAGCGCTGATTTCAAACGTTTCAAAAGTCTAGTGGAAGCTTTATCCGATTATCCGGATTATTATCTTATGCAGGGTAAGGAAAATTTGATCGCCGATTCATTGCGATTGGGCGCCTCTGGTTTCATTGTCAGCATGATCCACCTCGATCCACGTCCCTTCGTGGAGATCTATCGCGCCATCAAGAGAGGCGATATCGAACGAGCCATGCTGGTGCAGGAATCGATCAATCAGGCAATGAAAATGCTGCGCGGCAGCATTGAGCAGCGCCCTGAATCATCGACTTTATTTCATTTTCTGAATATCGCCCTAAAAGAGCGCGGCGTTTGCGAAAATGTCTTGCTATCCCATGATGACGCCGCGCCGGATTGGGTGATCGAGAATGCGCGCAAAGCTATTCAGCTATGCGCAAATGCTTTATAACTTTAAAAAATAAAAAGAAGGAGATTTATTGAATGACAAAAAATACACAATTAGGCGATGCATCTGGTCGCGGTTCCGTCAGCGGCTACAAGGTCAATTTCCCGGCTCGCATGAAACCTTATACGGAAGATGAAATCAACGCGGTTGTGAATGTAATGCGCAATGCCGAAGCGCAAACGCAAGGCGTTTACTTGAAACAATTTGAAGCTGATTTTGGCGCTTATACTGGCGCTAACCACGCTTTCGCAGTCGACAATGCCACCAATGCGCTCCATCTCTCGGCGATCTTATGTGACTTGCATGAGGGCGATGAAGTCATCATCCCGGGCTACACCTTCTGCGCCACAGCGATTCCCTTTGGAAATACCGGCGCTACGATCGTATGGTCGGATATCGACCCCGAGACCTGGGTCGCTGACCCCAAAGACATCGAACGCAAGATCACCGAGCGCACCAAAGCAGTGGTGGTTGTGCATTTATTGGGTATGCCGGTCGATATGCCCGCTGTGATGAAGATCGCTGAGAAACACAACTTGCGCGTCGTCGAAGATTGCGCCCAGGCGCCAGGCGCCGCCATCAATGGTCAAAGTGTAGGCGCCTTTGGCGACTTTGGCTGCTTCAGCTTCCACGGCGCCAAGAATATGACCACCCTTGGCGAAGGCGGCATGCTGACGGTCAAGTCCGATGCGGATGCAGCGTTGGTGCCCGGACTGCGCCATAATGGCGTACGCCCCTACCCGGCTGACCGCGAACGCTATTGGGCGCCTGCTATGTCAAACGTCGATATGGATATGGAAGGCGTCTGGCCAAACAACTTCAGCATTGGCGAAGCGCAATGCGCTTTAGGCAGCCAACAACTCAAGACACTCGATCGTGACAATGATATTTTGATTAAACAAGCGATGAAGTTGCGCGCTAAGCTGGAAGATATCCCTGAGATCAGCGTGGTCAAGATTCCATCTGGATATCGGAATGTCTTCCACCAATTCGTAATGCATTTCGATGGCTCCGCCTTTGGAAAGAACCGTAATGACCTGCTCGATTTCCTGAGCAACGAAGCCGGTATTCGTGCTATCGTGCAGTATTACCCACTCTATCGTTACCCGATCTTCCAGAAATTAGGCGCGGGTGAATTTGATACCCCCGTTCTTGAGGAGTGGTGGGATAACTCCTTCAGCTTCCCGTGGTGGGTGGGTATGCCGGATGAAACCCTGGATTATTTGGCTGACTCGCTCAAAGCGGGGATTGCTTCTTTGAAAGGATAATGCCGATGAAATTGAACCCTATTCCAAACAGCGATCTGAAAGTCTCGCCGCTCTGCCTGGGTACAATGACCTACGGCACACCGGTGAAGGAAAGCGATGCGATCGAGCTCACCCACTGGGCGATCGATCATGGCATCAATTTCATCGACACCGCCAATATGTACGAAGGCTATACGCGCACGATCGGTTCGGCAGGCGGTGTGTCTGAGGAGATCCTGGGGAAGGCATTAAAGGGAAAGCGCGCTCAGATCGTGCTGGCAACTAAGGTCGGCATGAAGATCGGTCCCAACGACGATGACGAGGGGCTCAGTCGGGCGCATGTGCTGCGTGAGATCGACCGCTCGCTCAAACGCCTGCAAAGCGATCATGTCGATCTATATTACATGCACAAGCCGGATCCGAATACCCCAATCACTGAATCGGTTGAGGTATTCAACGATCTGATTACAGTCGGTAAGGTGCTTTATTGGGGTATATCTAATTTCTCCGCCGCTCAGATCAGCGAATTGCTGCAGGTCTGCGATGAGAACGGCTGGCATCGACCGGTCATTTTACAGCCGCCATACAGCCTGCTCAAACGCGATATCGAAGCGGATATCTTGCCCTTTTGTGAAAAAGAACAAATCGCGGTGGCGCCCTATCAGGTGCTGCAGGGTGGCTTGCTAACCGGCAAATATCAACGTGGCGAGGAACCTGCGCAAGACTCACGTCAGGCGCAGAAGCCTGAATGGACAATGGCGTTGAATGATGATATGTTCGATCAGCTAGAAATGATTCAAGCTGATGCAAAGGTAAAAGATCGCACGCTTATGCAGCATGCTTTATTGAGTTTATTGGAACAACCGTCAGTCGTTTCCTTGGTGGTGGGTGTGAAACGCATCGATCAAATTGAAAATCTTTTGCAAGCTGTGAATTAGAGAATTTTTTCAAATTCACCTTGCTCCTCCTTCTGAAAACTGGTGGAAGATATCCACTAGTTTTCGCGTTACTAGGTGTCATTTCACAGTGAGCACAGAGAATTTTCACGGAGATTACTGAGTTTTTTTTGTTTACTTAAACACAAAGCCGCTGTGATGTAAAGGATTGCTTTCGTGTCTTTCGCACCCTTTCGTGGTTTTCGTGTTCCAAACGCCCTTGGCATTTCGAATGCCTGAGCGCTCTCGACCCTCATCCTTTTCATTGCGAACCCCGTGTACCCCTTGCTCCCCACGTCCTTGTCATTGCGAGACCGGTATGCTCTTCGCCGGTCGAAGCAATCTCTTTAGACCCATGCGGCAACAACCGA
>CAZJMV010000181.1:0-4746 GCA_964547225.1 uncultured Anaerolineaceae bacterium
CCCCGTGTACCCCTTGCTCCCCACGTCCTTGTCATTGCGAGACCGGTATGCTCTTCGCCGGTCGAAGCAATCTCTTTAGACCCATGCGGCAACAACCGAGACCCTTCGTCGCTTGCTTTAGTGTGGGTGGCGCTGGATCAATGGTGAGCGCTCCTCAGGGTGACAGGGGAGTAATGTCGCCTCGCCATCCCCATCTTTAACCAATACATCTCAAAACGAAATTATTATGATAATTGTCATAAATATTCATGACATTTGTCTATGTATTTCTGGAAATTATGTTATAATGTATGGTAAACTATAAAATATTATGAGGTTTTTTATGGAAAGCCATAAATACGCCGACTTGAGCGAAAGCGAGCAAATGTACCTAGTGACCATGGCACAATTGGAGGAGAAAGGTTTGCACGGTCCGTTCCCGCTTTCAGATGTAGCTGAGTCGCTGGGAGTGCTGCCGGTCTCAGTCAATCAGATGGTACGTCGTTTAGCGGATATGGGATTGGTGGAATATCTTCCCTATAAGGGCGTCGATTTCACTTCCGAGGGTCGTAATATCGTCCGACAGGTCCTGCGTAACCGAAGACTCTGGGAAATGTTCTTGGTCAAACACCTATATATGACCTTGGAAGAAGCCGATGCGCAAGCCTGCCGAATGGAACATATCACAACCGATCAGGTGGCAGACCGCCTAGCTGTTTTCTTGGGTAATCCAAGTAAAGGTTTGCATGGCAATCCAATCCCACGCTTGGAAGATGAGAGCGGTTATAAGATCAGCTTTCCATTATATGAGCTAGAAGTAGGCGATCGAGCCATGGTCATCCAATTGGAAGCCGATCAAGCCACCCAATCCTTTTTTAATCAAGAAGGCATACAAACCGGATGCGAGCTGGTTTGTTTGGCGAAAAGCAGTCATGGTGGAGTACTCATCATGATCGATGAAAACAAACTTCATTTATCCAAAGATGTCAGTAAATCGGTTTTCATTGAAAAAAAAATCGCTGAAAACCAACCCAATATGAAAGAACAATCTAAACAAAAGGAGAAATACATGCAAAAAGAAGTGATCCCCCTATCAAAGATGAAAATCGGACAACAAGGTAAGATCGTCGAGAATAAAACGCAAGGCTCTGCACGCCAACGTTTTATGGCGATGGGATTGGTCAAAGGTGAGAATGTGCGCGTAGAGCGTATCGCGCCTCTAGGAGACCCCATCGATTTCGTGGTAAAAGACTACCACCTTTCCTTACGTAAACAGGAAGCGCAAGATATTCTTGTGGAGCTTTCCTGAAAGAAAGGCTATGGATGACTTATTCGAATGAAATTCCTTTATCGTTGATCAGACCTGGCGAAATCGTACGTTTATCAAGCATAAAAGGATGCGAAAATGTACAAAACCGATTAACCGCCATGGGTTTCACGCCAGGCGTTGAATTAGAAGTCGTACAGGATCAAGGAGGTCCTTTAATGATCGCCGTGCGAGATTCACGCGTCGCGTTAGGTCGTGGTCTGGCAAACAAGATATTGGTAGAAATCATATCCGAAAAAACTTATGAAAGAGAGTATCTTGAAGATGAACGTGAAAAAGACTATCCACATCGCTTTGGCTGGCAATCCCAACGCTGGCAAGAGCACCATTTTCAACGCCCTCACGGGTTCAAAGCAGCACGTGGGAAACTGGCCCGGCAAAACCGTCGAGAAAAAAGAAGGTAAGTTCCAAGTCAATCAAACCGATATCCAAGTCGTCGATTTACCTGGAACCTACAGCTTGAATGCCTTCTCTCCTGAGGAGGTCATTGCTCGTGATTATATCATAAATGAGAAACCTGATCTGGTCGTGACGGTCGTGGATGCGGCTAATTTGGAGCGTAACTTATATTTGACCGTGCAAGTCTTAGAACTGGGCGTACCTGTGATCACCGTATTGAATATGAGTGATATCGCCGAAGGACACGGGATAACGATCGATACAGATCGTCTTAGTCAGGCGCTTGGCGCACCGGTCGTTCGCGCTATCGCCAGCAAAGGGCAGGGTATCCAAGAACTTACCCGACTTATCCAAGAGAAAGCACAGGAGAAGAATTAATCATGGCAGCCACATTAGAATTTAACAATAATTTCCGTATTGATTACGGACAAGAGATCGAAGAAGAAATTAAGAAAATCCAGGCGCGTATCGAAGAACAAGCTGCGCTGAAAGAACTCTATCCCGCTCGCTGGTTAGCGATCAAACTGCTCGAAAATGACAATGATATATTGGAAAAAGTTAGTCTATCAGAGGGGGCTAATTCGGTTATCACCCAAGTCGAAGCAAGTAAAGTATGCTTGATGGACTTTTTTGGCGAGGACAGCGATGTTTTGGTAGCTGATCATCGCTACGGCTGGATCAACGGTCTCGTGAAAAAAGTCGTCAAGCGACCGGCAAGTAACCGTATCAACATCTCGGACAAGATCGATCAAATCGTTACCAATCGCTATTTGGGAATCCCGATCTTTTTGGTCGCCATGTGGGTCGTGTTTAAGTTGACAACCGATGTCTCGGGACCATTTCTAGATTGGGTTGATGGGGTCATTGGTGGTCCGATCACAAATTGGGTCGTGGCGATCATCAATCTGATTGGTTTAAGTGGCACTTGGGTTGAAAGCCTATCTGTGGATGGCATCATCGCTGGTGTTGGGGGTGTGCTGGTCTTTGTACCGGTCTTGATGTTCTTGTATCTAGCCTTAGCGATCTTAGAGGACTCGGGTTATATGGCACGCGCTGCTTTTGTCATGGACCGATTGATGCATTCGATTGGGCTGCATGGCAAGAGCTTCCTACCGATGTTGGTTGGTTTTGGATGCACCGTGCCAGCGTTCTACGCCACACGCACGTTAGAGAATGAAAAAGACCGTATTCTGACTGGTTTATTGGTACCATTCATGAGCTGCGGGGCACGCTTACCAGTCTATGTCTTATTCGCAGCAATCTTTTTCCCAAGCAGCGCCGGCGCGGTTGTATTCAGCCTGTATCTGATCGGTATCCTAACGGCAATCTTGATCGGAATGATCCTAAAACGGACAATCTTCAAAAGCAAGGAGCAATCCACCTTTGTGATGGAACTTCCGCCCTATCGTATGCCGACCTTACGCGGCATCTGGTTCCACATGTGGGAGCGCACCGGTGAATTTGTGCGTAAAGCCTGGACGGTCATCCTGGCAGTCTCGATCATCCTATGGGTCTTGTTATCGATACCAACCGGTGGTCAAGGAACCTTTGCTGAGAATGATGTCCACAACAGCTTGTTTGCCAGTGTTTCGGGTGTCATGGCGCCAGCTTTAAAACCACTTGGCTTTGGCACATGGGAAGCTTCCGGTGCGCTGGTGACTGGGTTTGTGGCTAAAGAAGTCGTGGTGGGTACCATGGCGCAGATCTATAATGTCGAAGAAGCAGAAGAGGAAGCGGAACCGACGACCTTCTTTGAAGATGTTGGCGAGATCGTGACTAGTTTTATCGGCGCCACGATCGATACGTTAAAATCACTGCCACTGATCGTCGGGATCAATCTTTTCGAAGCGGAAGAAGAGCCTGAGCCAACCGCTTTGATGAGCGCCGTAAAGACGAATTTCGATGCCTCCAGTGGTGGACATGGCGCCCTAGCTGCCTTTGCCTTCATGGTATTCGTATTGATCTACACTCCCTGTATGGTAGCGATAGCGGCTGAACGACAGGAATTAGGCAACCGCTGGATGTGGGTCAGCATCATTGGACAATTGATCCTTGCCTGGCTGATGGCGTTCATCGTTTTCCAAGGCGGGATCTTGTTTGGACTAGGATAATTATGCTTAATAAGATTTTACAGACGATCGAGGATGGTCAAGGTACATTGACTATTAATCAAATTGGACAACGGCTTGAGATAGAACCAGCCGCGCTCACGGGGATGTTGGATTTCCTTGTGGATAAGGGAAAGTTGGTGATAGATGGAATGCCTGGTTCTGATGGGATTGACTGTCAGCAGGCTGGTTGTGGGATTGCATGTCCCGGTGCAGCGAATTGTCCCTTTGTCGCCAAGATGCCGAAGATGTATCAATTGAACAAGAATTAATAAAACAGAGATCAAAGGTTTTGGGTAGGCTCCATCCTTTTCTTTCTAAACGCCTGCATGCTACTCGCAGGCGTTTAGGTTATTAACAATTTTTACACAGAGATTGCGGGGAGAATTCACGCAGATTCACTGAGCTTTTTTCTTCCTTTATTTAATGACGCCAATACGCAGCGATGCAAGGGATTTCTCTTGCGTCTTTCGCGCTATTTCGTGTCTTTCGTGTTCCAAACGCCATTGGCATTTCGAATGCCTGAGCTCTCTCGACCTTCATCCTTACCATTACGAGGCTCGAGCGCTCTCGTCGAGCTGAGGCAATCTCTTTAGACTCATGCGGCAACAACCGAGACCCTTCGTCGCTTTATTATTTATAGTGGTAATCCATGGTTGTTGACCGCTCCTCAGAGTGACAGGTATAGCATATTGTCATGCTGAGGAGCGCTCGCATACATTTGCTGACTTCATCCATAGACAAGCACTCCTTTTGTCATGCTGAGGAGCGCTCGCATACATTTGCTGACTTCATCCATAAAAAAGCGACGAAGCATCTCGTCCATGCAGCGCGAGACCCTTCGTCGCTTTCGTTAGTGTGAGTGGCGTTGGATCAACGTTGACCGCTCCTCAGAGTGACAGGTATAGCTTAGTGTCATGCTGAGGAGCGCTC
>CAZJMV010000182.1:0-4498 GCA_964547225.1 uncultured Anaerolineaceae bacterium
TGTCCAGTATCACCCATATTCTCAACCAGCATATCCCAGTGATGGCGACCAAACTCTTCATTGTCAATCAGTTCCAAGTCATAGTCATTGCCAACCTGATCTGGCGATTCGTGCGTGAGAACGATAATACCTGCTTCTTGTGCTTTCTTGAAGACAGGCTCTAAAGCAGTCGCATCATTCGGAACAACCGCGATCGCGTCGACACCTTTGCTGATCATATCCTCAACGATCTTTGCTTGTTGAGCGGGATCTGCATCCGCAGGACCAACCTGATATGCATTAACGTTGAAATCCTTGGCTGCCTGATCAACACCTTCTTCCATGCGGTTGAACCACGGAATACCAGTGATCTTAACGATCACGGCGATCTCATATGGTTCTGCTTCCGCTTCTGGTTCTTCTGCAACGGGTTCTTCTTCTTCTGGTACTATTACTTCCTCTACGGGTGTTTCTGCTGCAGGTGTACTACATCCCAACAAGACAACACCCATTAACGTAACTAGAACTAAAATTGATAGTAGCTTTCTCGCGTTCATTATTTCTCCTTCTTTTTATAGTAGTTCAAAACAAAATTATAAAATGATAGTTAGTTCTCGATCGTACCTCCTTCCAAATAAATCAAATCTATAGTATATCGAATGTACTTTTTATCTTCTTTGCAGTAATATGATCCGTTATGAGTACATTGATATAACCGCCAAGTATTGCCCCAAAAATTGCATTAAATTTCTTACGACCTCCCGCTACTCCTATCCGCCGCTCAACCAACATTAGTTGATCGATCGGGATTCCAACAACCCTCCGGCATAAATTTGAATGTACCATCTTGCCTTCTGAGTCATAGTAACGAGACATAATATCCCCCACAGCACCCAAACTTTCCAGTTCCGCCATGACATCATCCGACAAAAGACCAGCTCTACCCCATAATGTATCATCAGCGACCGTTCCAATGCCAAAGAAAGCAGCGCTGGCGCCATTAGCTAAATTAAATACTTGCTGAACTTGAGCGTCAGCTAAAAACACTTGCTGAACTTGTATGCTGTCAGCAACCCCAGGCGCTTGCAACATATAAGCATCGCCTCCTAAACGTGCTGCCAGATTCCTCGTCAAACTTGTGCCATGAATATCCGTCATCTGTGGTGTCAAACCCCCATTCATCTGAAATACTTTCACGCCTGTCATTTTTAGAGGCTGCATGGCGTCAACCATCGCTTTCATGGTCATTCCCCAGGCAAAACCAATCACATCATCGTTATGTATCGTGCGTTCCAAATAATTTGCTGCCGCTTGACCTAACTCTAGAGCCACTCCATCTGGAGAATCATAATGACTGGTTTCGATCACAATCACTTCTAATAGACCAAAATATTTTTCAATCGATTTCTCTAATTCTAAATAGATTCCCGGGGGAACTTCAATCGAGATTTGAACTATGCCTTCTTCTCTTGCGCGAGATAATACACGTGAGACAGTCGAGCGAGAAATTCGCATAACATTTGCGATTTCCTGTTGAGTTTTCCCCATCTCGAAATACTCTTTTGCCACCTTAACCATTAGATGCGTTTTTGCATCAGTAATCATCGGCTACCTTATCGTTTTGCACATATGTTCATTTTTGATCAAACGTGCACTCATTCTAGCTTAATTTATCAGCGCTGTCAATCTTTTTTTATAGCGAATTCCGATTTTTTAATATTTCAAATATTGCATCCATCCATCTACTCATCCGATTTTTAGTTATAATGTCTATCTTAGATCAGAAAATATTTCTATTAATAATCGAAGAGATATCAATCTGCAAGAGTAAGATCCGAAAAACAACACCGGAGGATAATGGATATGTCATCAGGAACTTTCATTGCGATTGACCTTGGCGCTGCGAGCGGACGCGTCATGATCAGTAAACTCAATAAGAACAAATTAAACCTTCAAGAAATCTATCGCTTTCCAAACAAAGGTATCCCGATCGGTTATAGCTTATATTGGGATATCCTTCATCTTTGGGATGAAATCACCTATGGTTTAGCTTTAACCTCTGAGACATGTCAACAACCTATTCAATCGATTGGACTAGATACTTGGGGAGTTGACTTTGGTTTGCTGGATAAAAACGATGTCCTGATCGGAAATCCATATCATTATCGTGATCAAAGAACGGATCAGATTTTCGCTACCGCATTTAAACGAGTATCTAAAAAACAAATCTATGCGAAAACTGGTATACAGTTCATCGAATTTAATAGTCTCTTTCAACTTTTTTCAATGGTCGTAGCAAATGATCCACAACTTTCCATCGCACAAACTTTCTTAAACCTACCTGATCTCTTCAACTTCTTCCTGACTGGTCAGAAATTCAACGAATTCACCATTTCTTCAACCACACAATGCCTAAACCCTAATACAAATCAATGGGACTTAGATCTTATCTCTGCATTCGGAATACCAACCCAAATTTTCGGGAAGATCATTCAACCAGGAACAATCCTCGGTGAAATTCGTCCATCCATCGCCCAAAGTTTATCCATACCCCAACTTCTTGTCATCGCTAGCGCAGGACATGATACCGCTAGTGCAGTTGCGGCTGTTCCCGCATCAGAAAGCAACTATATATATATCAGTTCGGGCACCTGGTCATTAATGGGTATTGAGCTGAACAAACCGCTGATCAACGATGAGAGTCTAAAAGCAAGTCTATCCAATGAGGGTGGCGTGGAAAACAAGATTCGTTTTCTAAAAAACATTTCTGGACTATGGTTCCTTCAGGAATGCCGCCGAATATGGAATCTACAAGGCGCAACCTTTAGCTATGATGATCTGATCGAACTCGCGAAATCTGCTACACCTTTCAAATCACTGATCGCGGTGAATGACAAACGCTTCATGTCACCAACAGATATGCCTACCGAAATTAATTCCTTTTGTAAAGAAACTGCACAACCCATTCCCTCTGATAAAGCAGCTATGATTCGCTGCATCCTCGAAAGTCTCGCCTTGGAATATCGTCGTGTGGCAGACCAAATTGACAAAGTAGCCGGAACACATTTTCCTATCATCCATATTTTCGGTGGTGGGTCCAAGAATTCACTCCTTAATCAATTTACCGCTGACGCCACGGGAAGAATTGTCTTGGCTGGTCCGGAAGAAGCAACTGTCATTGGAAACACACTCGTTCAAGCCATAGCAGTCGGGGAGATTGCCTCCTTATCAGAAGGTCGAAGCATCGTCCGAAATTCTTTCGAGATCGTTGAATATGAACCCAATCAGAGTGATGGATGGCAGGAAGCCTATTCCCGCTACCTGTCAATTTGCGATTCTCAAACATAATATCTCAACATAAAATAATAATATTCACCTAATATCGTTCAATCATCAAGCAAGTCATTTCGGGTTATACTAAAAATAACAAGATAATGATACATCACGGTATCTAAATATAAATCCAGATCTGGTGATCTAGACAGAGACCAATCGATCATTCTATTAATGGAGAAAGAACCATGCTATTAGCAGGCGATATTGGTGGAACCAAAACTATTCTTGCCCTCTACACTCCTGAAAAAGGACCATACTATCCCATCGCAGAGAAAAGGTACCCAAGCGCTATCCACCATAGTATAGAGGCAATTATCCAAGATTATCTTGAACACACCCAAGAAACGATTACCACCGCAAGTTTTGGAGTGGCAGGACCGGTTATCTCAGGTAAAGCAAATGTGACCAATCTCTCTTGGAAAATCGAAGCAGCCAAACTACAAAAAAATTTTGACTGGCACGCAACCTACCTCCTTAATGATCTTGAAGCCATCGCATACGCAATTCCTTATCTAGACAAAAAAGACCTCTTCATCCTATCCGATGGGGAAGCAATCCCCGGTGGAAGTATAGCTGTCATTGCCCCTGGAACCGGATTAGGTGAAGCATATCTAACCTGGGATGGCATCCGTTATCGAGCACATGGATCCGAAGGTGGACATGTTGACTTCGCGCCTACTAACCAGATTCAATTATCTCTCCTAGAATACTTACACTATGAACTTCATTATGAGCATGTCAGCTACGAACAAGTTTGTTCTGGTCTCGGAATTTGGAATATTTATCGCTTCCTAAAACACGCTGGCATGCTCCAAGAGCCGGTTTGGTTCACAGAAGAGATCGCTAAGCAAAAAGACCCGGTACCACTGATCGCCAATACAGCTTTAAACCCCAATGTGGAATGTGAAATTTGTCAAAAAACACTCGAGTTATTTGTCTCCATCCTTGGCGCCGAGACTGGCAATATGGGTTTGAACTTACTTGCAACCGGAGGTATCTATCTAGGCGGTGGAATTCCACCCCGTATTCTACCCGCTTTACAAAGCGATCACTTTAGCCAAGCCTTTTACAATAAAGGACGCTTATCGACAGTTCTCAAGAATATCCCTATCAACGTGATCACCTATCCCAACAGCGCCCTCATGGGTGCCGCCTGCTTTGGATTACATCCGTATGATTGGTA
>CAZJMV010000183.1:0-6349 GCA_964547225.1 uncultured Anaerolineaceae bacterium
TCTCTCCAACGATTCCTCTTCCCCATTTACCGAATTAACCAAGGCTTTCCCTTCGTAAATCTTCAACGCTGCTTCTAATGCTTCCGAATCAGCCGTATCGATGCATAACGGTACATCCGTCGCTTCCAATACAGTACGTAATACTTTCTCCATTAATACAGGTTCATCTGCTCCAGGTACACCAGCATTGACATCCAGAACTGCTGCACCTGCTGCAACCTGATTGACAGCATCTTGTCGAACAATTTCAAAATCTCCCTCTTGCAATGCTGCTAAGACCTTTTTCCGCCCGGTTGGATTGATGCGCTCTCCTATGATCACAGTTGGTTTGTCACGATTGATCTCAACCTTTTTTGCTTTTGATGAAAGAATAGTAGTTAAATTTTCTGTCATATTCTTTTTTCCTTTACTCCTTATAATTTTCTAGATCTCTCTTTAAGTATTCTGGAAGAAATATCTGATCCATAAAATCCATTGTCTTCTTCACAGATATTTGTGAGAGATGATATTTTTAGTTATTGATCATTAATATCGCGTATATCAAGCACCTCCACAACCAAAGGTTTTACCGCTTCTAATAATTCTTCTTTGGTAATATCTGAAACTTTCATGTGACAGCCCCAATTGCTTAGGTCCTCCCCCATAAAAGTATTCATGGCTAAGATCAAACCTCCCTTTTCGGTAATTGCAGCGCTAATCTGCGCTAAAGAACCTTTGAAATAGGGAGCTAAAACCGTTAAACGAACACCTTTTTCTTGTGCCATCAACAATTCAAGGAAGATTTCAAATATATCTGATTCAGTGATAATACCGACCAATTCCTCCCCGCGCATAACCGGTAAACCACCGACAGTATTTTTTCGCATCAGTTTTGCCGCTTCTTCTATGGGGCAGTCTTCCTGTACAGTGATCACTTCACGTGTCATCACCTCTTTTACTTTGACTTGATTCATTAAGTACGTAATTTCCCAAACATTTAATGAAGTAACAGAAGATGGTGAAGCATAAAGCAAGTCTGTATGAGAAACAATGCCAGCTAGCTTCCCCTTTTTATCAAGGACTGGGAAACGGTGTACATTTTCCTGACGCATTTTCTTTAAAGCTTCAGTAATCGATGTGTCAGGTGAGCAAGTTATCGGATTCGGAGTCATTCTATTTCCAACAAGCATTAGGTTTTCCTTTCTTATTGATCTATAAATTCTAATAATATACAACTAACAGATTATCTACTTATGAAATATGTTCTTCAAAATACGATCTCAGTTGTTTTAAAATCATCTTATCGATTGGAGGATCTTCATGTTCAGAAAGCATTGTCTGCCAACGTTTTTTAGCTCTATCAATGGAATCTTTGCGTCCTGATTGCATCCACTTATCCAAACTTTGACGGTCACACAGTTCTGGTTCCCAAAATTCGCTGCGGCAACGCTCAACAGTATGCATTTCCATGAGAAAATTACCACTATGACCTACATTTTTGATCACCTCGTACGCTAGATTCTCTTCTGAAATTTCTATTCCCTTGCGATAACGACGAACCATCCCACAAATTTCATCGTCTAAAACAAATTTCTCATACGAAACAGCTAAGTAACCATTTAGAATTCCAGCGGAATGGAGAATATAATCGACGCCACTATTCACCGTAGTTAACAAACTAAACATCGATTCAAATCCTGCTTGATTATCGGGCACATTCGAATCTGTCAATGAGCCACCCGCTCTAGATGGAAAACCATAATGTCTAGCCATTTGTGCATGCGCAGTAACGAGCAAGTTCAGTTCAGGACTGCCAATTGCCAACGCTCCTGTTCTCATTTCGATATTTGTAGATGTAGACCCATAAAGGATTGGTGTGCCTGGATTAATGATCTGGGTCAACACAATACCTCCAAGTACTTCGGCATTCTGTTGTACAAGCACCCCGCCTAAAGTAATCGGTCCAGTCGATCCTGCCATGATCAGTGATGCTATAATCACTGGCTGTCCATATTGAGCATAAGTCACTAAGGCTTCTGACATCTCTTTGCTATAACCTAGCGGGCTGATTGGATTGATCAAACCAACGACAACCGGTTTTGAGATTTTCCCTCCATAAACAATTTCCGCCATCTCCATTGTATGTTGAGCGCCTACCGTTCCCTCCGTACTACCCATATACGGTTTATCTGAGTGGATCATAGTTGCATAAAGCATATAAAGATGCGCTAATTCTGATGGGACATCCCCAGGCTCTACAAGTGTAAACCCTGATACATCTTGATTAGGAAGCGATTGAACAAGACTAATCAGATTGTGATAGTCTTGCATTGTTGCCTCACGCTTTCCTATATCCGCATCAACCACAAAGGGAGCGCCATAAGCTGGAACAAAAACGGGGTTTCCTCCACCAACAGTTACAGTTCGATCATGATTACGAGCATGAAGCGTAAATTTGTTTGGCACACTTTCTATCGCTTTGAGGACTTGCTTCTCTTGCATGAAGACTGTATGATTTTCGACTTTAAAACCATGCCTTTTAAAAATCTCAATAGCAGCAGCATCATTAAATTGAATACCAATATTCTCTAAAACCTTCATACTATATTGGTGAATTTGATTAATCTCTTCGAGCGTGAGTACTTCAATAAGATTAAATGCCATACTAATAATCCTTTCTTTCTATGCTATATCCTGCGATTTACAACTTCCAGAACCTCAGGAAAATCAATCTTTAAACGCTTCAAGGTTTCATTAGTTGGTATACCTTCATTAGTCCAACCTCGCCTTTTATACACTGCGTCAATTAACTGCTCGTATTGTTCTTCACGATATGTTCTCAACAAATCCAACTTTTCTTTTGTTATCTTTTTTGATAGACCAGAATGATGCCACATTTCTTCTAACTGCCTATCATAGCGTTCTTGGCGGGATAAATACTCTTCTTCGGTGACAGGTCCTACCGAGCGATAAGGAATCGCATCATCTTCGCGCATTCCAAAACCCATCCGAAAATTAAAAACCCTCTGAAAATTATAGACCGCTTCTGACATTTTGATCAAATCTTCACCACTCGTTACATCTTCACGTCCCGTTACCCCTACAAATAAATCAACATAATTTTGCACATGTTCAGGGACTTTGGCGACATCAATTCCTGAATATTTTGTCTTATTATCAGCAGGCTCAACATCATTCCAAATGATTTTACACAAACCATTCAAACTAAACCAAGTACGCCACATTGGAAAATAATGTAAGGCTTCTGCTTTTTCTTCGATCGAAGGGATTAGATTCAAAATCGAATCCATGGAAATAAGCCAAGCTTCATCATGCTGAGGTCCCTTATTCGCGAGACCATAACCCCCCTGTTGAGCTAAGGATTCTTTAGTCACATACTCAGAATATTCCATTCCTTTCGCTTCCATGCCAATATCTTGTAAGAATTGCGCGTCAGCCGCATATTGTTCTACAAAAATCGCCTTCATTATTCGAATACCCTGTCCAGCGATTTTTCCAAAACCTTCACCGCGACTCATTTGATGCAATAATTCCAGCGCAGCCGTTCCATTTCCAAAACTTAATTCCAAACCTCCAGTTATTTCAGAATTCAATATTCCCGCTTCATAGCATTCCATAATGAAAGCTGTAAGAGTACCAAAAGAAATCACATCGATTCCATAATTATCACAATAGAAATTGATCTCTAAAATATCATCGGGGTTAAAAATACCGCAATTAGAACCAACACCCCCGATGGTTTCATATTCGGGACCATCAATACATACAGATTTCCCTTGATATGGACCTGTCCGAAGTTTGAAACCCTTTACAGCATGTGAACAAGCTAGGGTGCATCCATACCAACATCCGTCCGGAAGACCCTCCGTAAACCGTTCTAAAAAGATATCCGCGTTGATATGATCAGCATCCGGATGGGACCCAAACTTAAAATTATTTACAGGCAAAAGATCGTGATAATTCAGAATATCAACCAGCATCGTGGTTCCCTTCGTGCCGATTTGATTCTGGATAGGATCCTGTTCAGCGATCTCTTGATTCATTTTTTTACCCACGGCTTGAATCCGCTTCAGATCAGCAGGATGTAGAATATCTCCCTTAAAAGGTGGTGACTTAACAACGATCGCTCTTATATGTTTATCTCGAAAAACGGTACCAGTACCACCACGTCCTGCTTGCTTTATCCTAGCACGATTCCGACGGGTATCAAAAAAGCTCACATTTAGACATCCAATTAAAGTATGATCTGAACCAGGTCCTGCTGTAACAGAAGAAATTAGGCGTTTTTGGGATTCTTCCTCAGCATACATTTCCAACAATTCATCAAGAAGGAAATACGTATCTTCTGTCTCCGTGGATGCCTCATAAATCTCAACTACTCCTTCAAACCCATCGATATAGATAATGATGTTTTTTGAAGCTTTCCCTTTAATCTCTAGGGCATCCCATCCCGCGAACTTAAGATAAGGACCAAAATAGCCACCTACATTGCTATCAACGACAGTATGTGTAGTGGGTGATATGGTAACAACGATGGATTTTCCAGATCCTGGGAATTGAGTTACTCCTCCCAAAGGTCCAGATGATATCACAAGCTCATTTTCCGGATCATACCAATTTGTATTCCCCGATATAGCTTGCCACAATAACCACAAACCAAATCCTTTTCCTCCAACGAAGACATCTTTCATGGTATCGCTAACTGGCTTCGAATTGATTATATTATTGGTTATATCTATATACAATGTTCGATCGGTATATCCGCGTTTGATTTCACCAAGATCATACTTATAGGAGGCTAACATTTGAGAATTCATATTCATTCACCTACTCATAATCAATGACGACCACTCAAGAAACTATCGCCACTTAAAGAAATCCCTTCCTGATAACGTGTCGGGCGTAAGGGATTTTCTTCTGGTTTTAACTTTCCAGTTATTAGATCCGCAATGCGTTTACCAGCGGCTGGGGAAAGCATTACGCCAGCCCAATAACCACAATTCAAATAAAAACCCTTGATTTCTGATACTTGACCAATTAAAGGCTTATCATCGGGTGTGTAAACGTACTGACCAGCGCTTGTGTAGACTTCTGTCGCTTTGAGATTCTCAGCAACCTGTCCCCAAAACGGAAAGAGAATTGCTAATTGCTCCAAAGTTTGTGCAGCAAAGAAACGGTCTACTGGTAAATCTTCACTCGGTTGACTTACCGGCTCATCAGGATCAACCCAACCGATATACGCGCCACCCACATCTGGACGCCAATAGACATCGCGTATCAAGTCTATCGTCATGGGTGCATCTTGAGGGATCTCGGGTTTAGGCGCAATAAAGGCTTTTTGTCGGCGAACTGGTTCTAAAGGTAAATCCAACCCTACCATCTTACCAACCTCACCCGCAAATGGACCAGCAGCGTTTACCACATTTCTTGTGTGAATAAAACCACGCCTGGTCTCTACTCCGCTAATTTCATTAGCATCCTGTTTGATTCCAATCGCCTTTGTTTTTAGGAAGAATTTTGCTTGACTACCCGATGCAAAACCCTGTGTAGCTTCATGCGAAGACAACCAACCATCATTTTGTCGAAATGTAGCAGCAATCGCTTTTTCTGAGAGAAAAGGATACCGCTTTTTCAGTTCGATTCCCGATAGGAATTCGGAATCAGTGACTCCAAGTTGATGATGTTGTTCAACAGCAGCCATTAATTCGATTTCACAACTTTCGTCATCAGTAACAAAAAGATAGCCGTGTTGGTGCAAAGAAATATCATATCCAGGAATACCGATTACATCTGCGAAATTCTCGAACACCTGAATGCTCTCCACCGCCAAAGCGACCATCTCAGGCTCATTAAATTGAGCGCGAAAACATTCCACGGAATTTGGTGTCGTTAGGGTCGATAAACCATCTCGCATCTCCAACAGGATCACATCGAGACCGGCATTAGATAACCAAAATGCCGTCGCGACACCAACAATACCGCCACCGATCACAACCACATCTGCCTTTTGTGGAAAATCTTGGCTATCAGGAATTAGAATACTGCGCTTTATCTTTGGCATGAAAGAATCCGCTCTCTATTCAATCTTCGATTTTGAAAGAAGTTTATCCAATTTATCTTTCAACCAGTTATAGACACCCGCCAAACCGCCTGGATAATAGATCATGGTTAGGATCATTAAGACTCCATAGATCACCAAATGCAAACCAGGTAGATCGGTGAAGTTAGAACGAAGATATTCCATCATAAAGACAAATGGGAACGCGATCGCCATACCCCCCCACAGACTTCCTCGACCTCCGATATATGCAATCGCTAACACCTCCACAGTTTTCGAGGTGTGCATTAA
>CAZJMV010000184.1:0-4971 GCA_964547225.1 uncultured Anaerolineaceae bacterium
ATGGCGATACCATCATTGGCGATTACATATGCGGTGATTCCTGGGAACTCTTCGAACTCAGAGTCCTTCACCGTTCGAGAAGCATTACCAATCGGGGTCGTGCATTCACCCGCCGAGGTAACACCTACACTGGATCCGCCACCCTGTACCTCGATGACTACACCGGGGTGCATTTCCATATACGCTTCCCCAAGTACTTCTGCCAAAGGCTGTACTGTTGTGGAACCAGCCATCTGTATGGTTCCTTCATTTGAAGCTGCTTCCTCAGTTTCTTCAGGGACAGCTTCTTCTGTCTGCGCTGGGGCAGATTCTTCTGTTACTTCTGGAGCTTCCGTTGCTGTTCCACCACAGGCGCTCAGAAGTAGGGTAGCTATCATAATAAAAGATAGCACGAGGGAAATTTTTCGAAACATACTATTTTTCTCCTTTTTTTTAAATGATTTACTTATTCCTATCTTGTGTAAATCTTGCAAGCTGGAGTATATCTTTTTTGTTTTAACGAGTAGAGAAAGCAATATTAACGATAGGTCAAATCATTGTTAATATTTTATTATTAACTAGTTTGGGGATTTAAAAATTTTCCGCAATTCTAGGCTTTTATCAGAATTTTCTCGCCCGTGTTTCTGCCCATTTGAGCCTGGTTTGGATCTCAAAGAATTCCAATCCCAATTCCGTAATAAATGAAGAGCCGGATATGCAGTTAAATCTAACTGCAAAGGCGTGATCGAAACATATCCTTCCGAGAGTGCACCAAAATCTGACCCATTTTCCGGTATCCCTGTTGGCGCTTCCCCACCAATCCAGTAATATGGTTGTCCGCGGGGATCAATTCGCTGATCTATACGATCATGATAAACTCGCATTCCTTGTCGTGTCAATCGAAATCCTTTTATCATCTCTTTCGGTATGTCAGGGATATTTACATTAAGAAGAACACCAGCTGGTAGACCATGAGATTGAACCTTTTTCACAATAACCGTTGCCACCATAGCAGCTTCGGAAAAATCCGCTAGTTCCAAATGATGCTTACTGCTATCTAGTGAAAAGGCAATCGCGGGTACACCCCAAATTACTGCCTCCATCGCAGCGGTCACAGTTCCGGAATAAGTCACATCTTGGCTCAAATTTGCGGTTGGATTAATTCCAGAAACAACAATATCTGCTTTCTCAGGAAGATAACCCAGTAAAGACAAAGCCACACAATCTGAAGGAGCACCATCACTTGCTAACGATTTAGTGCCATCGGCTAATTGGACTTCTTTTACACGCAATGGGCGATCGAGTGTCTTTACATGACCACCC
Source organism: uncultured Anaerolineaceae bacterium (assembly GCA_964547225.1). Taxonomy (GTDB): domain Bacteria; phylum Chloroflexota; class Anaerolineae; order Anaerolineales; family UBA4823; genus CAZJMV01. The sequence continues at coordinate 1,303 of CAZJMV010000184.1, forward strand.
CCAGACCAGTTTCGATCAGGAGCTAATATATCAACCTGACCAATTTTCCTCATTTCTTGACTCAGAGCTAATAAACCTGGAGCAAAAACACCGTCATCGTTCGTGACCAAAATACGCATACGAATTTCCTCTTGGTTTAACTGATATGATATTTATTTTCTTTTATTAATCATTAATCTTCACAGATATAATACAATATTTACCAACGCATTTTTAAATTTTATTAAAGGTTTGGTTAACGTTTAGAAAATATATTGTAAATATTTGTAGATCATACTTTTTTTATGACAATAATCTTGATTCAATACAAATTATTATCAAATATAAAATATCAATCTGTAAAACGTAGCTTTTTACGAAATGTTATTAATTTGTTCATGTCCCGTTAATATAATAATTGCGACAAGAATTATACTGATTAACAAGTCAAACAAAATAGATGATATATAGACCCATTCACAAGATAAGATGTCATGAAAACCCCATTTCTTAACTGGCTATTATTCAGTTTTTTTAGTATATTAGCTACAATTATTTTCATATCCACCTTGCTGTTGCCAAAATTTCGTTCACACGCATATGCACCTTTGCGAGAATTAATTCTACCTCCTCCAAGACCCATTGAATTATCATTACTCTTATCCACTGAAAAAGAGGCTTGGATGGAGGAAGTCTTACAAAAAATGGAAAATCATCCATTAATTGTGGATGGCAATCCAGTACAAGTAAATGTAGAAATGATGGGTTCACGGGAGATGTATCTGTCTATTTTAGACGGAAAATATGAACCAGACATTATCAGTCCCGCGAGCTCACTTCAAATCAACCTACTCGAAGATCTTTCTCGGAACAAATTTGGTGAACCATTGGTTTTGCAAAGCGACCAACAATATTGTAGGAAAGTCCTCCTAACCCCATTGGTTCTAGTCTTTTGGGCAGACCGAGCAGAAGTTTTATGGGGCAATAATCCTAATGGAAATATGTGGGTAAAAATAAAAGAAGCTCTAACTGACCCAGAAGGTTGGTCTACTTTTGGAAAGCCTGAATGGGGTTATGTTAAATTCGGTCACACAGATCCAACGCGATCGAATAGCGGATTTATGACGATTGTTTTAATGGCATACGATTATATAGGAAAAACCAACGGTATGACCGTTGATGATATTCTTTCAAATGAAGCTTTTCAACAGTGGTTAAAAGATTTCGAAGGAAGTATTTCAGATTTTGGATCAAGTACTGGCACTTATATGAAAGATATTATTGCTTATGGTCCAAGTAAGTATGACATGGTTGCAGTATATGAAGCTACTGCAATTGAACATCTTAAGAACGCTGAAGGTCGATATGGTGAGTTGATTGTTTACTATCCACCTGCAACAATTATGAGTGATCACCCGTTTTGTGTGATTAATGCAGAATGGGTTACACCAGAAAAACGAAAAGCGGCTCAGGCTTTTATTGATCGATTAACTTCTCAAGAACTCCAAGAGATAGCTTTATTGAAGTATGGTTTTCGTCCTGCAAATTCACAAATTAATATCGATCAACATGCCAGTCCTTTTGTTATATACACTGATAATGGTTTGAAGCTAGATATTCCTCCCGAGATCGAGTTACCTTCTGGAGATGTCTTAGACACATTATTGCAATTCTGGATTCGTAATATCCAGCAGTAGTACTTTTGAGTATTTTATCTTAGGAGAGTAAAAGGTGAGAAGAAGTATATTTTTTCTATTCAATTTATTGATTTCTTCATCAATATTAGTAACCTCATGCAGCAGTTTAGGAATAATTAGGGTAAAGAAAATAACCGTAAATATGGTATATGGGTCAGAGAAAGAAGAATGGTTGATTCCTTTAATCGATGAGTTCAACCAATCGAAAAACAAAACTGAGGCAGGAGGAATAATAGAGATTGAAGCAATTCCAATGGGATCCATCGAAACAATGCGAAGGATAATCTCTCAAGATATTCAACCAACCGTATGGAGCCCAGCCTCTGATATTGTAATTCCAATGGCAAACACTTCATGGAAGAAAGAGCACGCCACAGACCTAATAAATAATAAATTCAACTACTTAGTACTTAGTCCAGTTGTAATAGCTATGTGGCAACCAATGGCAGAAGCATTGGGATACCCAGATAAAAAGTTAGGATGGAATGATATCAGCCAACTTTCAATATCAGAAGAGGGTTGGTCTGCATATGGTTATCCAGAATGGGGAACTTTCAAATTCGGACACACTCATCCAAACTTCAGCAATAGTGGCTTGGTCTCTGTAATTGCCCAAGCATATGCTGGCGCAAATAAACAGCGCGATCTTTCCATAGAAAATATCAACTCTGAAAAATTACAAGCTTTCATGAAAAATGTACAATCAAGTATTATTCATTATGGAAAAAGCACTGGTTTTTTCGCAACGCGAATGTTTGAACGTGGTCCTTCTTACTTAAGCGCTGCTGTCATGTATGAAAACCTCGTTGTGGCGCAAGAAACAAAACGAATTTCTGGCGAAAGCACTCAACTTCCTGTAATAGCGATCTATCCAAAAGAAGGTACATTCTGGTCAAACCACCCTTATTTGATACTCAATGCACCTTGGGTAGAAGACGAACAGCGAGAAGCAGCTCAAATTTTCGAATCCTTCCTATTGAATACAAAACAACAAGAACAAGCAATTCAATATGGTTTTCGTCCTGCTGATCCTTCGATACCACTTGGTTTTCCTCTCGATTCTAACCATGGTGTTGATATCAACCAACCACAAACCGTGCTTGAAGTTCCTGATTCAGAAGTTACCATTGCTATCCAGGACCTTTGGAGTCAAGTAAAGAAACCCGTTGATGTTGTGGTTGTAATGGATACTTCTGGTAGTATGCAAGGGAAGAAAATATCCGCAGCAAGAGAGAGTCTAGTCCAGTTTGTTGGATTACTAGATGATCGTGATCGACTTCAAGTAATTCTTTTTTCGACTGAGATTATCTCATTAGCAGACTTATCCCCTTTGTCAGAAAACCGTGAAGAATTACAAAGGCGGGTTTCGGCTGTGAGTGAAGGCGGTGGTACAAGATTATTTGATGCAACCTTAGAGGCATACAAAGCGATTGAAGCTGATGGGGATACTAATCATATTCGTGCAATAGTGGTTTTATCTGATGGAATGGATACAGATTCTAGTATACAAATTCAAGATTTAGTGAATATAATAGGAACATCGGAGGACAAAAGCGGCACCACGATAAAGATATTCACCATTGCATTTGGAAATGATGCCAATAAAGAAATTCTTCGTCAGATTTCAGAGATCACTGGTGGGCGACATTATCAAAGCGATCCAGATTCAATTTATGATATTTATGCAGAGATTGAGACTTTCTTCTAAGGTTTTTATAAAGGCTTAATATATCTATGCGTAATCCCTATGTTTTTGCACTTCTACACCCAATCAATTTGTCAATGCTTGCACTTATCACCGCAGCAGGTTTATGCGCTGCATGGTGGTTGTTTCCTTTGGGAATCTTAATTTGGACAATAATGGTTTTTAACATTGCCCGTGATCCTTCCTTACAAATTACTTATCAAATTAAATCACGAAAACCATTAGCGCCACGTTTCGAAACCAAGTTCGATCAGATCGAAAGTTGGCAAGTTAAGCTTTACAATATCC
>CAZJMV010000185.1:0-17243 GCA_964547225.1 uncultured Anaerolineaceae bacterium
TCTCCAAAAAGCTGTTTACCTAAACGAGTTGTTTCTTGGACATTTTGTGTCCAACAAGTTGCAGCTTGTTTTATTCCTTTCTTTGTAAAAATAGATCGATCTCCGTTAATAAAAGGATCTGAATTCTTTGCAAAATCTAAACGAATTTGTTGGTCTTCTTTAAATAAATATTCTGTTTTATCGATAAAAGACTGGAAGCGATGTGATAAAACAGCATCTCTACCATCGCGGATAATATATATTAAACGTGCATCCGGGTAGATTTTGTGCAACAACTCGACTGATTCTCCCCCTAATAAGTTGTTTGGACTTTTATCTCCGACGATATTCTTCCCTTCTTTGCGTGCATCACGTTCGAGGATGAAATCACTTACTGCACGCAATACAACAGGGGAAAGGTCTTTACCTCGATTCCAGCGAAAACTTGGACGTCTGAACCATTCATCGATCGCTTTATCTTGTATGAGTGCCGTTAACAATGGTGGTCTGGTGAAAAAATGTGCTTGATAATTGCAATGGATTTCAGGATGTAAGCGAACCAAGCGTGTAAGCATGGTTGTTCCTGAACGGGCATAACCAAAAATAAAGAATTTTTCCATTGGAAAAAAGAGTTTTGCTTCTTCAACTTCTTCATCTGTTATTTGGGGGATTTCTTTTACACTCATGTTTTCTGATTGTTTTCCCAATAATATTCTTGTAGCTTTTGAAATCCTTTTTCTCATAGAACTATACATATTGTTTAATAACTCTTTTTCCTACAATCAATCTGGTCATTACAGAAAGCGTTGGATCTTTCTTCTTAGAGACCAGGACCCTGCTCGTAAATAAGCTCTAGTTGAAATTTTCCGTTTTACTTTGTTGTCTACGTAATTGAAATGAGAAATAAAAGGTTCAGTCATTATTTGAATGACTTCGGCGTCATCCCTGGATAGTTTTTCTTTCCATCTTGCAATTGGTTTTGAACTGATCCCCTCAAATTGATTGCTGAACATGGAATTTCCTTTCCAAGGAAGATTTGCGCGTGTTGGGGTCAAGAGCTTTTCATCCCATGAAATTCCCAGAAAGTTAACAAGGGCAGAAATAGTATCTCTTCCATTTTCTGGTGAGCTAGTTAAATCTTCATAACGTAAGATTAAGTATTTTTTCGGTGTATATTGTTCTTGATTTTTTATTCCAGCGGATGTGGAGTTCCGCCAATTATTAGAAAAAAATTCTGCCTTCCAATCAGGGTGTTTTCTTTTATAGGAAGCATAATTATCACGAGGATCTCTTATCACATGAATGCAGCGTGCCTCTTCCCACCAGGAAAAAATTTGTTTTGCATAATATTCATTGTATGGAGATTTCTCTACCCAATAGCGATTGTTTTTGTTTAATAAATCTCCCGCTTGACCGAAGGCTAGAACTGCCGCACTTAAGATATCTCCATCATGTTGATAATTCCGTTCAACATATTCGTGGAGATATTGATTGATCATATTGAAGGAATATTGACTGTAATCTCGATCGGGGTAATCTACTTGCTCAGGTTGTGGATTTCCTTTTTGCCATTTGAAGAAGTGAATAAGATACTCCTCAGCGAATCTAAGCTTGTCGCTCAGATCATACTTCTCTGTTTTGGGTAAGAATTGCCTGAAGAACATGCTTTCTTCTGGGTAGACAATCAGTTCCGGATGTGAATCTAATATCGCCCGAACTAAGCTAGTGCCTGACTTTGGATGCCCGCATATAAAAATTGGATGTTGGCGGACTTCTAGGATGTGGTCTTTATCAACCTGTATGCTCATTGATATAGTATCTTAAAAAGCCGGTGATAGATTGCTGAAAGCGCTCTTCTGCTACCTGGAATTCTTAATAGCCAGTGCTTTCCTCTTTTTGTTTGAGATGCAATCCGATTTACACTAAAGTCACTACTATCTATAAGACCTAAGCTCTGGAGTTCTTTAATCAGATCATCATTGAGTACATTGCCTAAATGGCGTGTATATCTTTGACTAGTTGATAATCTTAAATATCCAAGCTGGTCGATGGCTTCATCCAATTCCATCATTGCACCCATTAGCTTACCGCTCCAATCATTTGGGATTGCCTTTAGAATTAAATCCTTTTTTGATATGAATTGGAAATGATTTGCAGAACCTATCGCTTTGATGGATATCTCATGAGTTTTTTCTGCTGTTTCCAAAACAATATCTTGTTGGTTTTTCGTCTCTAGGATGTGTTTCTCTGGATCGCGACCAGTACTGATAGCCCAATCGATTTCCCAATCATCAGGAATAGTGTGACTTTTGGTCACACTAATATCGTTAGGTTTATCAGATATCAACTTTTCCAGACTACTCTTCGCATGGTTTGAGGCATTGCGTACAGGTACTCCACTAACCATGCCGACATTAGGGAAGGAATTTAGAATTTCTAATTGTGCTTTCAACCAGTTGGGATAATAAAGGATATCATCATCACTGTAAGCAATGATTTTCCCAGGCGCTGCACTGAAGATGATTTTAAAGGCATCAATTTTCCCAATATTCTTGTCAGATAAGATCAGATAATTGATATCTCCAGCTTGTTTCCGTTCTAGTAAAAAATCTGTGACCTCTTGGCAACTTCCATTATCAAATACAAGCAGATCATGAGGATTAGATGTATTTCTTTTTATACTTTCTAAAACGATTTTTAGTATATCCAACCTATCTTCAAAGTAGCCAGAAAGATCTGGGATATAACTTAATAAAGCTACGGTCACGTCTGCGGGACGATGGTTTATTGTTTTTCCACGTGTTGGATTGATACCTACTCGCGCCATGTGGTTATTCGATTTTCCTGCGAAGTTTTTTAAAGAGACGGGTGCTAGTACCTCGGAAGCCTCGTAAATTACCGGTATTAGGCATAATCAATCTTTCAATTTTCCGAATGAAACGCGGCAAGGATAAAGTAGCTTTCTTTAATTGACCATTCGATAATTGGTAATTTGCATCCAAAACCATGTACATATGTTTCATTCCACCTCCCATATCCATATTATCTTGACTCTCTTTGTGATTATAATGAGGCTTCCCATTGGGTAAATGTCTGTAGTCATGGTTTTGATGAACGATCATGATATCTTTAGTGCCATCGATTACTTTCCATCCCTGGCTATAAGCATGATAGATCATCCAATTGTCCCATCCAGCTCGTCCGATTGCGAAATCCGGCAATTTGGAAAAGGCATCCCGTGGAAAAAGGAAGTAATCACTACCAGCTGGTCTATGCATCCTACCATATCGCCGCACTTCAAGCCGCAATTCTTCTTGCCAGTTCTTAGAAAAATGAAGCAATTGAGTAATTTCCATATCCCAGCGTTGTCCAATTAATAAGAATGGTTCATATTTATTTGATTCTGTCAACCCGTCCGAAGATTTTTTTATAGATTTAATTATCTTTCCTAATCCTTGAAGCATATCGTTCATCAAAATAATGTCAGCGTTCACATAAACAAAGAACGGGCTCTGACTGCTTTCTTCTGCGATCTGGAAGATGGAACTTATTAAAGGAGTACCGGATTCGTTTCGGTCGACTTTTTTGATCACCCGCACGTGATATTCTTCTGCAGCTTCTGGTAGACCATCTTCCTCACCAATTAATAAGACATCACATTCTGCCCCCAATTGTGTCCAGGACGCGATTGCATTTCTTTGGATAGTGGCAATATGAGGGTCTGTAAAAGGTTTTGGAGTCGAAAAGATGGTCAAAAGCGTCATATATTCGAATATTTATTTTTCTTTTCTATCATCAATTTGGCGATAGTCTTTATGTTTAACTTGAGAATTGATATTCTTGAGAGATGGTTCTTTGTTAATAAGGTCAAGGATATCTAACCAAGAGAAATTTCCTCGGTTGTCAAAAAAAGAAAAAATCTTTCGTATGAGTTCTAAATCTTCAGAAGTGTCAACTGTCCATCGTAATGCGCCATAATCGATGTCATGGTTGACGAGCAGAATCTGGAAACGCTCAGGGTTTTCATAGAAGAACGGCATTACATGTTCCCGCTGATGAGGCGCAAACGCTTCTTGCCAGGCAGTCTCAAGTGCCTGAAGTGTACAAACCTCGGTGTCTAAACCGATAGGGAAAGTACGTCCCCATGGTGGGGGGAGGCGATTTGCAGCAAAATCGTATGGAAATATTATTTTTTCATATTTTGATGCTTTTGGTGATAATTCTTGGAATAACTCTGGGCGTCCTTTTTCTATACCAAGGAAAGCATTAACTGTAAGGTCGATTACTTCAGGGTCAATGAGAGGACAATCTGCAGTAATACGAACAATAATCTCAGCTTCATATTGCTTAGCTGCTTGATAATAACGATCTAATAGATCAAAGGAGCTTCCTCTGTAGAAGTTGTAACCTTTGCTCAAGCATAATTCAACGATAGGGTCATCTTCACGTTCAGAGGATGTCGCTATAATGATTTGATCGATTGTCTGGGCTTGTTTTGTCCGTTCAACGACATGTACTAGCATGGGCTTACCGTTGATATCTAGTAAGACCTTCCCGGGAAGACGGCTGGAACCCATTCTCGCCTGAATAATCGCGACTGTCCGATAATTATTGCTCATTGCTGATAATCCTTCAAAGCAATGTCGAATGCTTTAAATAGCATTGGAGAGTTCTTTGTCCAGTCTGCTCTTTTCTCAACTAAATACCGTGCTGTTCTGCCCATCTTATATAATTTAGTAGGTTTTTCTATTGCATTTAAGATTATTTCTGCTAAAGCATTCGCATCTGATTCAGGAAATAACCATCCATTATGATTTGGCATTATCCATTCCCGATTCCCAGGGATGTCGGATACGATTGCAGGCGTTCCACAAGCCATTGCTTCTAAGAGTGAAATCGATGTTCCATCACTATGTGAAGCTGATACATAAAGGTCAGCAGATTGATAGTATTCTGGGAGTTCATCAAACCCAATTTGTCCTGGAAATAATACTCGGTTTTCCAGAGGTTTATTTCCTATTAGACCTGCTTCTTTAAAGATCTTATATATTTGTTTAGATTGTGATCCGTTCCCTAACATAATTAAACGGATATCTGATCTTTTCTGGGCGGCAATGACAAAAGCTTTGGCAATTGTATCTACACCATAGATCGGTTCCCAACTTCGAGTGGATAATATAATAAATGGAGTCTGTTTTTTTGGATCTCCTTTTTTAGGAGCAGAATTTTTCTGTAATGAGAAATGCTTAAGGTCGATTCCCCAAGGGAAGGTTATGATTTTCGACTTGGGCATGCCATAACGGATTGCTTCTTCAAAAAGCGTATCACAATCAGCAATTAGAACGGCGCTTTTTTTGAGTGTATATCGAGTTGCTAACCCCCAAAAAGGATTGCGTTTCGCGTCGATCAGTAAATCATACCCCCATGACATGGTCACCAAGGGTTGAAAACCGGTCAGCGCAACCAAGAGGGCAGTTCGTTGTATAGGGCCTGCTTGAATGAGGTCAGGTTTTATTGTTTTGATGATGCTTTTAAGCTCGATTAAGAGACTATATCCATCCCACAGTGTGACCCATGATCTCTCTTGCTGCCATTCTACGATTTCTACTTCGGAAGGTAAGGAACGTTTTTCTAATGGTGGAGTATTTTTTTCGAGCCGCAAGTAATAGATTTTATGATGACTCTTCGCTAATACGGAAAGAAACCGATAATCGTGAGATGTATAGTTACGAGTGAAATATAATATCCGCATAATTAAATTAATATCGCTTGGGTAAGTTATATTCCCAGATCAGTCCATCGTAATTCTTTACCCAAGGGTATGTTGTTAAGCGCTTTTGTGCCTATGACATGATTAATATCTGGTGGTAATATAGCTCCTGGCGTGGCTGGACGTAATACATCAATCATTTCGCGAGTGAAAATTTCACCTGCTTGAATATCTCTCGCGGCTCTTAAACAACGTCGTTGTAAAACAACGGTTTCCCTTTCATTATCTACGACAACCTTGTCAGGAGTTCCAAGCGCTCGCTCAAGTTCACGTGTTCGTAGTATCATCTCCTCCCATGTAGTTGGATTCATGGCGAACTTATGGTCAGGTCCAGTTCGACTGTTGTTATCCGTAAAATGTTTTTCCACAACTCTTGCCCCTAATGTAACAGCGCCTAATACAGTGGCGTGACCAGGTGTGTGATCGGAAAGACCTAATATTATATCTGGAAACATAGTGTGATAGGTTTTTAACACATTTAAATGTATGTGATCGAAATTCTCTAAACTGGCGGTATAGTTTGTATTGCATTGCATCAATACGAGTTGCGGATTTATTGCCAGGATCGTGTGCACTGCTCGCTGAACATCAGCTATGGTTGCTGCTCCTGTAGCAAGCAATATTGGTTTGCCAAAACTCGCCATCCTTTTAAGCGCTTCCAACCAATCAATTTCACCAGATCCGATCTTATAAGCAGGAACAAATGGATCAAGCATATCAATGGCTTCAAAATCGTATGGCGAAGAAAAGTAATCAATCCCAACTTTATCGCATTCTTCCTTAAGTATCGGCGTCCAATCAAACGGTATGGAGGCATCATTATAGACCTCAAAGACGGATTTTTTCCATGTGGCTTGATGAGAAACCTGACCTCCCATAGATTGAAAACCATAATCTGAGACAATTTGAGGAGCGCGAAAGTTTTGAAATTTCGCGGCATCAGCGCCGGCATCTTTCGCTAATCTGATCAGTAATTTCGCTCGTTCTAAGTCACCATCATGATTAGCGGCGATATCTGCGATGAAATAAGTGGGGTGTTTTTCTCCAATTTTATGATTACCAATTTGGATTTCCATCAAGTACTCCTTATGTTTTTCTGGCTATCAACTTGAAATAATAGAAGAAGCTTAGAATGAGGCAGTATGATTTCCTGTGTTATTATCCTTGCAGCTCTTTGAGTTTTTGAGGGTAATTTTTTTGATATAAAGCGTAGAAATGATCAAGACCTTGGCTAATAAACGGAAGAGGATTTCCGATCGCCGTTTCTAATTTCTCAGCGCTTAGAGTTAGATTTGGTGACCTGGCTGCTGTTAAGCCTGCTTCGTTCACGGAAGTTGGTTTGATTAAATCGTGCTTCAATCCAAACCTTTTAGCGAGTTGTAATCCAAATTCATACTTGCTCATACAATCACCGCTGACTACATGATATAGACCATGTAATTCTATTTCCAACATTTTCATAAAGATTCCTGCTAGATCATTTGCCAAGATCGGGCAAAAAAATACATCTGTAAATCCCATGATCTTGTTTCCGGATGATAAATTATGATAGAAGAATTCGGCTAAGCTACGCCTTCCGTTGATACTCCAACCGAACAAATTTACTCTAGCGATAATTGCATCTGGGTTTGCTACGCTTACCGAAGACTCTCCCGCTAGTTTGCTTTTTGCATAAACGCTGAGTGGATTAGGTGTATCTTCTTCTCGATATTGCCCTCGTCGACCATCGAAGACTGCATCTGTGGAGACATGTATCAGGCGCGCTCCGCCCCTGGCGACATATTTTGCCAGTCTATAAGGGATTTCGCTATTCAGTTGATATGCCAGTGTTGGTTCTGCCTCACAGGCATCTACATTCGCCAGAGCAGCGCAATGAATAACCCAATTAGGTTGAGTTTCTTCAATGATACGCTCCACGGCGCCGGAAGCCAGTAAATCGGCTTTCACCACTTGGAATGCACTTGTTTGGATTGCTTGCGTTCCTACAACACCAATGACTGGATGCTTTTTTGCGATCTCCAGAGCTAGGTTTATTCCAAGCAAGCCACTGGCACCGGTAATTAAAACACGACGTGGCTGCATTGCCTGCCTCCGGTAAGGCTATGCTTTTTGTATCAATTCCTCCTCGAATGGCTTGATGATCTCCTTTATTTTTTCGAGCGTTAACCATTCGGGATTAGTCTCACTAGTATAACGGAAGCCTTCTGCTAGTGTGCTTCCTTTTTCTTGCCACTCATGCCCGAACCACAGGGCAGCAGTGGGTTGTACAACGAACATATTCTCCAATTCAACTGCAGAACGAGCTTCATCTTCATGGATCAAGACTTCGTGTAATTTTTCTCCTGGGCGGATTCCAATCACTTCCATCTCGGCATTTGGCGCAATAACCTTCGCTAGATCTACAATGCGTGTTGAAGGAATCTTGGGAATAAAGACTTCCCCGCCGTGCATTTGTTCTGTACACTGGATGACAAAACGTACACCTTGTTCAAGGGTTAGCCAAAAACGGGTCATCCTTTTATCCGTAATAGTAATTTTTCCATTCTTTCGTTGTTTTATGAAAAGTGGAATTACACTACCTCTGCTGCCGACCACATTTCCATAACGGACACAACTAAATCGTGTAAAGCTTCCTGCTGCATAACTGTTACTTTGCACAAACAATTTTTCAGCAGCAAGTTTTGTTGTTCCATATAAGTTTACTGGATTCACAGATTTATCTGTGCTGAGTGCCATTACTTTCTTGACATTGCTGTCTAGGGCTGCTTCAATAACATTACTGCTGCCCAAGATATTGGTCTTGATTGCCTCCATGGGATTATACTCACATGCGGGTACTTGTTTTAATGCAGCCGCGTGGATTACGATATCGACACCATTCATTGCGCGTCTCAAACGTAATTGATCGCGAACATCACCTAAAAAATATCTTAAACTGGGATGCTCGAAACCACCGGTTCGCATTTCATGTTGTTTAAGTTCATCGCGACTGAAGACAATCAACTTTTGAGGTTGATATTCAGCTAACATTATTTCAATGAATTTTTTTCCGAAGGAACCAGTTCCTCCAGTAACCATCACGACTTTGTCTTTCCAATCAGAATTTGCCAATCATACCTCCGGTTATTTTGAAATTACTATCAATGGATATTTTCCATTTTCACCAAAATAATGTGGATATTTCTCCTCTAAGGAGTATAAAAGTTTTAACCAAAATTTGCCACCCAATGTCGGGTGGATTAACGCCCGCAGAAAACGAACGCTAACGCTTCTCCAAACAAGTATTTCTGTATCCATGAATGAACCAACTTCCTTCTTTATCCATAGGACATCATGCCGGCTAGTAAATGTACCTTTTGGATTCTTGTTACCTATGAGCTTGTTCTTCTTGATCCTTGGTTCATCTTTGATATTGCTATTTCCGTTTTTTTGGATATTTTTACGATCTTTCTTTTCAAAGAAATGACGAATTCTTTGTGCTAAGCGTATCGCTGGTTCAGAAGCGTTTAATATTTTAGAATCCTGCCAACCGTTGACAATCGCGGCTTTACTATTATTCGCTAGAACACGATATAGTGAAAGGTAGGCTTGCAGGTGTTCGTCCTCTGGCAGATGATGAATCGTGTGTAAGCTAACAATTCCATCGAAAACATTATCATTGAAGGGTAGATCAGCAATATCACATACAACATATAATCCATGATCGTCAAGACGATTCCGAGCCTCCGCAAGTGCTGTTATAGAAATATCTGCACAAACTCGATACTGATAATGATCTGAATACTCTAAATACGCTGGATATTGGACAGGTCCGGAACCAGCATCGAGAAGGTATTTCCCTTTTCTATTGAGAACTTTCGTTATCCTTTGATGGCAGCGAGTGATATATTCTCGAGAGACAGGACGTAAATCTTCATAGCGAGCGTTTTGATAAATGTCCTCTCCAACGAGAGTCCAACCAACACTATTATAAAATTGCTGGACTTCTTGTTTGATATCACTCATACGTTTTGTTTAACCTCTGTTGAATTTATTGCCCATTTTCTCGGTTCACCGGTCAGGTAATCAAATGTTGTGGAAAATAATTCTATTCCTTCGTCTGATAGTACGCGCCCAATTTGCCATTTTTCAACATCATCCCAAAAACCTACTAGGTGCCATGGGAAAAGACTCGGATAATCAAAGAAAAAACGGTACGCATAATTCCAAGCTTGTTCTACTTGAAAACGAGTCATTGAAAGAGATGATGGGTCATTAATGAATTCGGAAAGATGTTTGTGATAACTATCCCAGCTAGTTGGGTTAAAAGTAAAACCTCTATCTCGATAATGGGTTTTTCCTACCACAATCACTGGGATACCACTCATCGCCATTTCTAAACCTACGGTTGTTGTGTACACTAAACCAAGATCTGCAATATCAACTAAATCATAAGTGTTAATCGTGTCCTCAGCTTCGACAAGGTGTATATGTTGAGGTATAGGGTTAATAGTTATTTTGACTAATTCGGAGACTGATGGGCCTTCGATGAACCTTTCCCCAGGATGAATACGGATAATGAATTGTACTTCTTTAATTTCTGCTAAATATTTTACGGTGTAGATAAGCCATTCAGTCATATTTCTGCTGAAAACTTGTCTACCTAAGGTTAAGCTATCACCAATGACATTTGCGGCTAATAGGATAATTGGTCGGTTGTCTAGACCTAATTTTTCGCGTACTAGCTGACCTCCTTGACTAGGCGTGCCTTGCCACTTCCTGGAGAAATTTTCGAATAGATTTGCTTTTTGTCTCGACTTGAATAGAGATTTGATTTTATTCCATTGGGTTTCATCTATTGGAGTCTCTTCGAATGTCTTCCATAAGGAGTCGGTGTTCTGAAACATTACTTCTTGATTTTTTGAAAGCCAGATTCTATCTCGCTGTTCTCCAAATTCATAGGTGATCACAGGTATATTACGGGATCGCACAGCTTGAAATAGTGATCCCATTTCTAGGATACTACCATTAGGGATAATAAAAATATCAGGATATTGACTTCGGTTTAATGAATCTAGCCAAGCTAATATGGTTTTTGCTGCCTGAAGGTTTCTTGATAAGCGAAAATGATATAACTGAGAGGCTTCAGAATTGCTGTTCTGATCGAATTCTTCCACTTGCATTGTGTATTGTGTATCTCTTACGGATACTTCTTCGATTAAAGTCATTAAAGAATCTGGGATTGTTTGCTTAGGCGTGGAAGGTAAATCCAACAATGAGATCGGTTGAAGCATTGGTTTAGCGTTTTCAAGGATATTTTTTGCATACGTATTTTGGCGCCTTTGATCAAATTTGTTCAAAGGTTTCTGCCAATTTGCATAAGGAAGATAGAGTAAGGTTACTGCATGTCCTTGTCCGGCTAAAGTCATTCCCATTAAAGTAGTATGTTCGATCCAATAACGAAGCGTACTAAAGAGAACGACATTTCTTTTGTGCTTGGTATGATTTGACTTGAGAGCTTCTGAAGCTTGTGCGCGCCAATCTGGTAGCGCTCTCTCGATTTTCTTGAGTGAGAAGGCTTTATTGAGTGGTTTTCCTCCTTGTTGCAGTTGCCAGTATAGTTCTGCTGAATAAGGGATATCTCCGAGAAAATTCTTTATTGTCCTTTTGCTTATCATACGCAATTCATTGCCTGCAAAATTAGCCAGCTTTATCTCCTGGCTACATATAATGTCTCGTTTTCTATTTGCCAATCCAATTTGGGTCGAACTGGTCCCATACGTATCTCTGTCCATTGTGAACCTGGCGCATCGGTTGCATCAACTGTGAATGCTAATGCTTGTTCATCCTGAAAATACCGTTTTACACGATAGGAACTCGCATTTACTCCTAGAATATAACGACCTTCGTTTAGGAAGTCTGAAGGAATAGTACAGCGGCTGATATAATTGCCAGCTTGTCGTACAGAGAAATGATTGAATAGTTCTGTGTCATCGGTATCAAAGGAAGCCAACACATACTCACCTCGCGCAGTTGTCAAATATATGCCTACTCTGAGACCGGTAATCGGAGCAATTAATGAGTATTCGATTTCAACAGTGAAGGGTTTCGTGGAGCGTAGATTGTCCACAATTTGCCCTTGTGGATCCTTGACCCGCAAAGCGGTGGGGTAAAAAGGTTTAGAGCTATCTGGGATTTCATGACTTTCCCATTTTCGTTCACCAACTTGGGCTAGTCCTGATGACATATAATAGTCAACAGCTTCCGAGGATGGCGCGCGAAGAATCATTTGACCTTTGTCAAGCACAATACTTTCTTGGGTTAGCCTAAGAATTGCCGACATATTATGACTGACAAACAACACCGTTCGTCCTTCTTGAGCTACGTCACTCATCTTTCCTATGCATTTCCTCTGAAATTCTGCATCTCCGACTGCAAGTACTTCATCAACTACTAGTATTTCTGGTTCTAAGTGTGCTGCTACAGCAAAGGCAAGGCGAAGATACATCCCGCTTGAATAGCGTTTCACTGGTGTATCAATAAATTGCTCCACTCCAGAGAAGTCCACGATTTCATCAAATTTATCTTGAATTTCGAATCGCTTCATTCCGAGAATTGCCCCGTTGAGGAAGATATTCTCTCTTCCAGTCAATTCCGGATGAAAGCCTGTGCCAACTTCTAAGAGAGAACCGACTCGACCGTGAATTTCAACTTCGCCAGCACTGGGTTCGGTAACACGTGAAAGGATCTTTAATAGTGTGCTTTTACCTGCCCCGTTTTTTCCAATTACTCCGATTACTTGCCCTTTATTGATCGTAAAAGAAAGATCTTTCAATGCCCATATTATTGAATTTTCTTTTATTGATTTATTTGTATTAGATTTTTCTTGAGTAGATAAACGTTGAAAAGGAGAAACTACAATTTTTGTTAGTGTTTCTCTTAGGGTGTTGTATCCTTGTCGGTAACTTAACCCACCTAGTGTGGTACCGATTTTATATTTCTTGCTTAGCTGATTAACTCGGATTGCTATTTCACTCATTAGACCATATCTGCAAATGTGCGTTCCATTCGCCGGAAATAGAATAGACCGCTAATTAATACAAGGATAGAAATTGTGGAAGAGACAAAGAGAATAGGACCAGGTGCATCTGTTGTACCTAATAGAGCCCAGCGAAAACCTTCAACTACACCTGTCATTGGGTTGATGGCATATAAAAGTCGCCAATTTTCCGGGATCATACTGGCAGGATAGGCAATTGGTGTGATAAACAACCAGAATTGAGTTAAGAACGGGAGGATGTAGTTTATATCTCGATAAAGTACATTGAGGGCAGAAAGCCACAAACCGACACCTAAGGCTGTTATCAATGCTAAAAGAATAAAGAGAGGTAAAGTTAATGTGGCATTTGTTAGAGTAAAGGTGAATCCACTTTCTGGGTTTAGTTGGTAGAATATTATCATACCGATCAAGACGATAAAGGCGATCAGAAAATCAACTAATCCGCTTAAAACCGATGCAATTGGAATCGATAGTCTTGGAAAATAGACTTTAGTGATCATAGTTCTATTTGCGACCAGTGAACGACCGGTATCTGAAAGTGCTTTTGTGAACAGTCCCCATGGCAAGAGAGCCGTATAAGAAAATATTGGATAGGGGACATTGTCGGATGGCACCTTCGCTAATCTTCCGAAGAAAATTGTGAACACGATCATTGTGAAGAAAGGCTGAATGATTGCCCAGAGCGCTCCAAGAGCAGTTTGTTTATACCTGACTTTAATGTCACGCCATAAGAGGAAAAAAATTAACTCTCGATAGCGCCACAACTCAATCAGATTGAGTGCTGACCATCCTTTTGATGGACGCAAATAAAGGACTAATTCCTCGGTAGTATTGAATGTGGATTTTTGTAAAGAAGTCTGAGCCATTTTTCCTAAAATACCTTTTGGGGAAAATGAGAAATATATCTTTGCTTTACTGGTTTTGACGGTACCATTCAATTGTCCGTTTCAAGCCTTCTTCAAGCGGGGTTCTTGCTTTGAAACCAAAGAATTTTTCTGCACGAGATGTGTCGAGAGCGCGTCTTGGTTGACCATTGGGTTTACTAGTATCCCATACGATATTTCCTTTATAACCAGTGATGCTTGCGATTAGGTTTGCAAGATCTTTAATACTAATTTCCTGACCAGAGCCTAGGTTGAATGGTTCACTTCCATCATAACGTTCTGCTGCCATCAATAAACCTTCTGCTGCGTCTTCTACATATAAAAATTCTCTTGTTGGGGAGCCATCACCCCAGAGGATGATGTTCTCATCTCCGCGTTCTTCTGCTTCTATGCACTTACGGATTAAAGCTGGAATAACGTGTGAAGTTTCTAAATTGAAATTATCTCTAGGTCCGTAAAGATTTACTGGTAATGGATAGATTGTGTTGAAACCGTATTGTTCTCGATAAGCTTGAGCTTGTACAAGCAACATTTTCTTTGCCAATCCGTAGGGAGCGTTTGTTTCTTCTGGATAGCCATTCCATAAATCTTCCTCATTGAATGGAATTGGGGTAAATTTTGGATAGGCGCAGATTGTTCCAACGGCTACGAATTTATCAACGCCAAACTTCCATGCTTCATGGATCAATTGTGTTCCCATCATCAGATTGATATAGAAAAAATCGGCTGGTCTGGCACGGTTTGCTCCAATACCTCCCGCTAAGGCAGCTAGATGGATGATCATGGTTGGGTTGGCATCATTCAACATCCTTTGGATGTCAGCTAAATTTACCAAATCATAATCTTCTATTTTTGGAATAAATACTTCTTTTGCTCCGATTTTTTTTAGCTTATCCACAACAAAAGAACCCCAAAAACCAGCGCCACCTGTAATACAAACTTTTTGATTTTCCCAGAAATTGTCTTTAGCCATTTTTATACCTCAATTTTGTTCTCTCAAAAATACCTTTAACCCAGATATCTCTAAGATTGGAATTGGTGATTTGTCATTCAAATCTAGATGATAAACTTGAATGCCTTGTTCTAAGCAGGTCAACCGACAAATATCAGCGATGTCGCCATCTCCATTTATTCTCACGCTACTGTGACCGTTCTCTTTTACTTGCTCGAGCAATCTAATTACCTTCTGACGCGTATTTCGATATAAGCGCATCGATGTTTCAATATAATGGATCGTTAAATGAGCTCGAAACGCAAGTCCTTTCGGTGTGATAATATACCTCAGTTTTCGTCTTTGTGCTCGTTTTACTTTGATATATCCTTTTGCCACCAGGCGTTTGATATGCCAATTTACAGTGCCTACAGCAACACCTAATTTATCAGCCAGAGAAGCCTGTGTAATATCAGGATCCATCTCGATCTGTTCCAATAGAATTAAATCACGGTCAGAGTTAGATTCACTGTTCATCGAAGTTATTCCAAAATTCAGCGATTGAATTATAACTTGAGTTGTGAAAGGTTCAAGGATTATTGGTAAATTCTAATCTTCAGTACTGCAATTCTGGATATCTAACAGCCTTCTGAAATCACCATCAGATGCCCTTTCTTCCTGTATTAATTTCACACAACTTTTCTTGAACGCCGATTTATTTTCTTCATTAAGGTTCTTCCAAGTCTTTCGATCCATGTAAACATAAGTGTATCCTGCACGAGAAATTTCAGTTGGATCTGGATTTTGGGTTAGTGTGATGAATTCTGGGAAAGGAGTGTAGACATTTTCATAAGCTTTTGTAGTGGTTCTGCCAAAAAGCGCAGCAGGACGATACACATAATTCATATCAAGAATTTTCGCATCAACTTCCAGCTGATTCCAATACTTTCTTGTCATTAAAATATCAGGTTCTTGGATAAAATAAGATGCTTGTGGAGAGGCAATAGCAACCAATTGAATTGGGAATAATGCAAGTCCCCCGAAAATTGTGATGAAATATATTAATAAAAAGATCGTCTGGATTTTTTTGCTTCCCCTTTTATAAGCATACCAAAGATACGGAAGTGCAAGTATTAACCAGATTGATGTAGCAGTTCCAGTGAATCGGGAGAGGTCACGCTCTCTTTCTGTAAAGCGGATAAATATTGGGAACAGGAAGCTAATGATTGCCATTATACTCAACCCGCTTATTAAAAATTTATTCGAGCTGGGTGATTTCTTTAATAAATAAAAACTAAAGGGAGCGAGAGAAACTAATGGACCTATCTCGCATATCGCAATCAAAAATTGTCCTATGTCGGTTATTGCTAATGTTCCTAAATGGGCAGAAAGAAAGCTTGGTGGAACTCGAAACGCAAAACTTGGTACCATTATGCTAGAAGGGGTTGATTGCCCAATTAATTGATTTATATATCTTTGAAGTGTAATTGTAAAAGATCCTCCGATGAAAGGAAGTATTGATATGCTGGGAAGCAAAACCGATAAATGGTTGATGAAGGGATCTAAAGTACGTTGATTACATACGAATATTAATAAGCTTATTGATAAACCTATCCAGATGATCATATAGTGTTGTTCGGATATTATTAACAATGAGGCGATAATCGATCCAAATATTAATCCTTGTAATGGTTTCCAACTTTTTCGGGCTAATAACAATAATAAAAAAACTGACAAAATAGGTAAAGCGCTGTTCCCACCCATCGCAAAAGTTGTTGTCCCTGACATTCCGCTTAAAAAAGCAAAGGGAAACGAGATTGGTCCACCACCTTGAATTGCCCATGGATTAATAAGCGCTTCGTAGAGATTTGATCCAGTTTGGTGAGCGGATCCTAAAAGAGATAAATTTTTGCCAATTTTTTCCAAAACAGATACTGGTAAAAAGAGCAATAACCACCGACTTCCATCAGCAAATAATATAAGTATACTAATCCATAACCAACTCCAATCAGACCGGATATATCTACGAAACCATAACCAGCCTATTATGATAGATAGGGAAATTGAAAGAGATTTTGTTATATCAAGGGCAATCCATGGATATAGTCCTCCAATATTTACCATGCTGGCAGAAAGAATATGCATTCCAAAGTGATAATCTAGAGGTATTTCCGGATTTAGGAAAAAATGGGGCGGAATATCTCCGGTAGCTATCAAAGATGTAAGAGGCAGATTGGAATAATCATCAAAAATCGCCAAACCAAAATTTATTAAGGTAAATAAGAAAAAAAGAAAAAAGAATCCTATTATCTGGCTATAAACAAAAAAATCTTTGATGGGAAAATTAGTTGTTTCATGATTTCTCAAAGCTAGAATTATTCCAAACACAAGGATAATTAAAGCTGCACTCCAATAGGTGAATTCTGGTAATAGTATTCTTCCGAGAATACTACTTAACAGAATGAAAAGGAATAATCCAATTGATATGCCTGAAAAAAGACGTTCCCTGGAACGTAAACGAAATAGATTTACAGAAATCAACCATCCCCCAATACCCCATATTCCGCTTAAGATGAACCATAATATTATATCCTGTATATTTCCAGTTCTACTTAGGTACATTTTTATTTCCCTTTATTA
>CAZJMV010000186.1:0-6367 GCA_964547225.1 uncultured Anaerolineaceae bacterium
GTATCAGGTATTGGTTGAGCAGTTCGACTTTCAAGTCCAAGATTTGGAAAAGATCAGCTTGAATGGTATCAAGGCTAGTTTACTGCCTGAGGATGAAAAGAGGCAAATAATCGCAGAATTCAAGAACGAATTCAAGGAAATCAGAGCGGCTCTTTCATGAATATGATTAATCGCAGCAGACTTAATTCATTCAATCAGCGCCTGCCAATCGATCTCATGCACCGTCTTATAGAGCCCATGATCATCATCCACTTGATGAAAAACTAAATTGGCAAAGAGGCGCTCTGCGATGAACCGCACAGCTTGCAGAGGGATGACTGTATCACGTTCGCCATGATAGACCGTCACGGGTATACTTATTGGCTGCTTGGGAAAATCCGACTCTTGAAACAAGATCAGCGCGGGCGCCAACAGGATCGCTTTGCGAACCCGCTGCGGATGCTGACAGGTGAATAGCGCTGCCATCAGCCCTCCAAAACTGGAGCCAATCATCGTCCAATCCTTTTTTTGCGCAACTATTTCATTCAGGTAAGCCATGCGAGCGGCTAAATCGCCGCGAAAGTCTGGGGTCAAGATTTCAGGATAGATGCCGCGTAGCAAACTCGCCTTAACACCCTGACTAGTGCCCTCCAAACCATGGATAAATATGATGTTCTTCAATAAAGTAACCATCATTCACCAAATCTTTCGATATCAAAATGTAAATTAATCGTAAATTGATATAGCCATCTCTTGAATTATATAATAAATTAATATAGAATTAGAGAGTATCTAGTCCATCAAATACCCACGAAGAATAATTGAATATTTATTAGGTTTTATTATCAAACAAATGTTCCGAGCCGAGGGAGAGAAGTCATGAAAATAAAAGTAAATAGAAAATTGCTCCATTTTTCCATCATCATCGCAGCCTTGTTGAGTGCAGCCTTCATCTGCGGCAGAGGTCAGCAAATTTCACCACAAAGCCCCTCCGAACCCGTCGTCACGCAAGAAGTTGTCGTCAGCGAAGCGCCAGAAGGTGAAGTCCCCCCACAACAAGAAACACAAGCGGTCGTTGAACCGGAGGAACCGGTTGAAGTGCAACCGGAACCGCCTGAAGGCGAGGTTCCGCCAGAAGAAGAAGTGCCACCCGATGCCAGTCAGGCTGATCTGATCATCCAAAACGCTTCTGTTACCGCCAGGCAAAGCCCTGGAGAGGTGGATGTTTCAGTTGTCGCCGCTAAGCAAGGCAACGCGCAAATCACTTCCAGTTTTACGGTGATTTGGAAACCGCATGCTAAATCCGATGAAATCGGATGCAGTTGGGATATCAATGCCAACAAGATCAACCAGGGAGCAGTAGGCAAGAGCTGTACCTATACCTATCCAGGCTGGGGAGAAATGCACTGGAGCGCGATTGTAGACTCCAATAATGATGTGGTGGATGAAAATAACGCCAATAATACTTATACGGGAGTAGTGCTTATCCAGAACGTGCAAGTCGCGCCAAACGTTGAGCCACCCTTCAATTGCACTTGGCGGGTTGCTTCGGTTCCACGCATCATTGAACTGGCTTGGCAATATAATATGCCTGCGGATATCGATGGCTTCCGGATTTATATGGCAGGCACAAGCCTCGAGTTGACTGTAGGGAAAAATGCCAACCAAGCCTCTATTCAAAACCTAGAATTGAGCACCCAATACCATTTTGATGTGCGTGCCTTTAAGGGGAATGTCGAATCGGCAGTCGACATGTGTTCCGTGGATGCGACGACGGGGCAATAGCTGGTCATTCACACGAAGAATCTAATTGATTGACTGTGTCTGGAAATGTAGGCGCAGTCTTTTTTTTGGAAAGAGAAATTGATTGCCCTTTATCGCGGTTCGTTTTCTTCGCCGGCTTCACCCAAAGCTTAGCGAGTTTTGATATCGCGCTAGCGGCAATGGCATTTTCATCGGAACCAGTCTAGAGCGCAATATTCTTCCGAAAACATTTCGCAAGATCGCGCTTATTCTATTAATCTTCTTAAGTACACGATTGATAATGGTTTTAAAATAGATCGATGATCTATCACAGCGATCCAAACATTCACGGTTCCATAAAACCATCAAAAAATAAAACTGGTATCCTGCTGATTAACACTGGCTCACCAGATAAACCAACCGAAGAATCTGTGCGAGAATATTTAGGAGAGTTTCTAAGCGATCCTTATGTTGTACAGCTGCCTGGTTGGTTATGGAAGCCAATCCTGAAAGGGATCATTTTACGAAATCGCCCTCAAGAATCGGCTCAAAAATACCAAAAGATTTGGACACAAGATGGATCACCGCTGGTTGCGATCACTCATCAACAAACAGAATTAATCTATCAGGCTTTACAAAAAGAGACTGATACTCCTTTCGTTATCGGTTGCGCGATGAGCTACAGAAAACCATCCATTCCAGATCAATTAAACACTTTGCGTGAAGCAGGTGTGCAGCAATTTCTGATCTTACCGCTCTTCCCACAATACTCAGAAACAACCACGGGATCGATCATTCAAGCAGTCTCAAAAGAAATCGGACAATGGAAGAATCCGATCCCATTCGAAGTCATTCGCGGCTATCATAACGATCCTATTTATATCCATGCAATGGCTGCGCATATAAAGCAATTTTGGGAAACGCACAGTAAATCTGAACGCATCCTGTTTTCTTTCCACGGCATCCCAGAAAGTTATTCCAAGGCAGGCGATCCTTATGCCCAACAGTGTCAGGAAACGATTGAATTGCTGGTTGAAGCGTTGGGATTGAAAAGCGGTTCCTGGCGAATATCCTTTCAATCGCGCTTTGGACCGATCCATTGGTTGAAACCCTACACAGAGCAGGTCTTGAAAGAATGGGGGATGGAGAAAATTTCTTCAGCAAGCGTTTTCTGCCCAGGGTTTTCAGCCGATTGCCTTGAATCAATTTATGAAATCGAGATTGAAACGCGAAAGGTTTACGAATCAGCCGGTGGAAAAGGATTCCAGTATATCCCCGCCCTAAATACCAACCCAGCTTATATACAGGCATTGGTTGAGATTCTGCGGGTCTATCTATAAATTTTCCTTGAAGTAGTCTGTGTGCATGGTGCATATTCGATCATAAAGCAAGATTGTCATCACGAAATCGATTCAAAGATTATTGAATCGAAAAATATTTCAGACAACAAGCCTACCAAAAGTGAATAAGACTTGGTAAAATAGCAAGGTTTATTCTAAGCTGAAATGAGTTGGAATTTATTATTGACGATCTAAAAAATGATTGCAGTCTGATAGATAAGAATAAAACAGAATACATGATGAGGTAAACGATGCACAAAGTCATTGAACCCTCCAAAAAAAACATTGATAATTCAATGGAATTAATCCAGGCGATCAATAAAACTCAAGCATATTTGCTCGGTATTCAAAAACCAGGAGGGTTCTGGCAGGGTGATTTGATAGCAGACGCGAGTGTATCCGCAGGTTATATCTCTTTAATGTTCTACATGACCGGACAAGTTGAACCAATCAGGCAAAGTAAAGTGATCAATAAGGTCCTTGAGGAACAAAACTCAGATGGTTCATGGAGCGCCTTTTATGCAGGTCCAGGAGATCTGAGCGCTAGTATCCAAACCTACTTGGGTTTAAAGATTGCCAAAATCCATGCAAACGAACCGTTCATGAAGAGAGCTGGTCAATTCATTCGCTCAAAAGGGGGTATCGAACAAGCCAATCTGATCACAAAGGTTTGGTTAGCACTCTTTGGACAATATGACTGGAACAGTATCCCATCCATTCCACCTGAAATCATTTTTCTCCCGAATTGGTTCCCAATAAACATCTATGAATTTGCAAGTTGGTCACGAGCCACGATCATGGCATTAACGATCCTGCTGTCTAATAAACCAGTCTGTGAAAAAGCAAATCAAATAGATATCCAAGAATTATATTTGGAGAAAACAGAGCTGCATTCGTCTTCAAATCAGATATCAAAAAATCTGTTTAGTTGGAAGAATTTCTTTCAGGTTGCTGATCAACTCTTGAAAGGATATGAAAAACTGCCGATCCAACCGGGTAGGCATAAAGCCATACAGCGTGTGGAAAAATGGATCCTAGAACATCAAGAAGCTGACGGAAGTTGGGGAGGCATCATGCTTCCTTGGATCTATTCCATGTATGCGTTGAAAAGTTTAGGTTACAGTCTGGAACATCCTGTGATCAAGCAGGCGATTGCTGGCTTAGAAGATTTCATCATCGAAGATGATCAAAATCTTACGCTGCAACCTGCGGTCTCTCCAGTATGGGATACCGCTTGGACGGTGATCGCGTTATCCGATTCGGGTCTTCCACCAAATCATTCATCACTAACCAAGGCTGCTGAATGGTTGTTGAGCAAAGAAATTCAACACAAAGGTGATTGGGCGATCAAAAATCCACACACACACCCTGGTGGCTGGTCATTCGAATTCTACAACAATTGGTATCCAGATTTGGATGACAGCGCTATTGTCCCGCAGGCATTAAACCGAATTCAACTTGCAGAACATCAACCCGGGAAAAAAGCGCAAGCAATTGAACGCGCCCTAAACTGGGTGTTAGAGATGCAATCGAGCGATGGTGGTTGGGCTGCATTTGATCGAGATAATACTCAAAGCATTCTTGTGCATGCTCCTTTTGCAGATTTTATTTCACCACTGGATCCCACCTGCGCTGATGTTACTGCGCATGTGGTTGAATTTCTCCAAAGAGAAATTGTAAAAGGAGACGAGATAAATCGAGCTGTAGATTACCTTCGCGCGACGCAAGAAAGCGATGGCGCATGGTATGGTCGTTGGGGCGTAAATTATTTGTATGGCACTGCGCTTGTGTTATCTTGTCTAGCAAACGTGGGCGAAGATCCTCAACAAGACTATATTCAAAAAGCGATCAAATGGCTGATCTCACAACAGAACTCAGATGGAGGCTGGGGCGAAACCTGTTATACCTATATTGACCCTGCTCAGAGAGGGATTGGAGACAGTACAGCCTCTCAAACCGCATGGGTTCTGATCGGATTGATCGCTTCAAGAGAAACAACCAATTCAGCAGTAATCAAGGGAATTGAATATCTTATTCATTCACAGCAAAGCGATGGTACTTGGAAAGAGGATTTCTTTACAGGATCCGGTTTCCCAAAGGTATTCTATTTACGGTATGATCTTTACAGGATCTACTTTCCATTGATCGCGTTAGCACGCTTCCGAACGTCGATTGAACAATTCTGAGAACACTCAACCAAATCTTGCGGAATGGATCAAATTTTTTGTTCGAGAATGATAGGAGAAACATATTGAATGCTTTTGAGATCCTTGAAAATACCAGTAGGACTTTTTTTATTCCTATCACAAGATTACCTCCCGACCTGATGGAGGCGGTTGCCTCCGCCTATTTATGTATGCGCGCCATCGATGAAATTGAAGATCATCCTGAACTTAATTGGGCTACAAAACAGCGCCTATTAAATATAATCAGTCATTCCATTCAAGCCGCGGAAAACTGTGAAGGATGGGATGGATTGGGGAAGACTCTACAAACTTATCGAGATGAAATCCCTGAAGTAAGCCTTCGTTTAAACGAATGGCTTTGTTTATCGCCAACAAGTATTGCTCCACGCATCTGGGATGCAACCGCTGCCATGGCAGATCGGATGGCTCACTGGGCTTCCAGAAAATGGCAAGTTGAAACGAAATCAGATTTAGACCATTACACATTTAGCGTCGCGGGAACGGTTGGTTTGTTGCTCTCCGATATCTGGGCTTGGTATAATGGCACGCGCAGCGATCGTATGAACGCGATCGGTTTCGGAAGGGGATTACAAGCCGTCAATATCTTACGCAACAGAAAGGAAGATTTATCTCGCGGCGTTGATTTCTTCCCTCATGATTGGAATGACAAGGATATGGTTGATTATGCAATCATGAATTTAGAGCTTGGCAGCCAATATCTACGAGACCTGCCAGCTGGACCAGCAATGCAATTCTGCAAAATACCACTCAACTTAGCTTATGCAAGTATTAATGCCTTAGTGGATGGCAGAAAGAAACTCAGTCGCGCTGAAGTGCTACGGTTGATCGATGAATAGGGATAACATAATTCTTTCACACAGATCATCAAATAACCGAAGTAATCGAATAGTCATTTCATTTGGAGGCTGGCATGTCCCTGCCCATATCGATTAATCTAAAAATTGCCAAACATACCCTGGATCAGAGTTTATTTAACGGCAATAAACAATTCAGAGACAGGCTTGGCAAGAAGCGCATTCCAGTCGTGTTAATGCTTGAATTGACCCATGCGTGTAATTTACGCTGTCAGGGATGTGGACGAATCCGTGAATATCAATC
>CAZJMV010000187.1:0-3068 GCA_964547225.1 uncultured Anaerolineaceae bacterium
GAGCAGTGGTTGCAGATCGAGTCAGGGTAATTAAGGTGATCGCGCTGTATGGCTTTCAGGGACTTGATCGAATGCGAAGCTTGATTTTTCAGTAAACGCATAATACGGAAGTAGCGCAGGCGAGTGACGATCAATTCATCAGGGTCTTTTTCGATGGCTTGCATCTTGGGATCGAGATAGTGATTGGTATGCGCCAAATAGCCCTCATAGGCGGGGATAATCGCGAATCTACGCGCCGCAACTTCCACAGAGAGCATCTCCCCATTTTCATCCACCAGCAGGTGATTGTAGCCCGCTGCACGCTGAGGCGCCAGCGCCAAACGGACGGCATCAACGAGATTACGCGCTCCCAGGATGGCACGCGAGAGCACGACACGCGGCAGACCGATGCGCGAATCGTTTGGATAAACCGTGTCGCAGCATTGCGCGATGCCGGCTGCATTGAAGCCGATATTGGGCAGCAAGCCGCCATAGGTCATTGCTAGAAAGGCGGGTTCGTCATCCGGCGCGGCGTTTACAAGATATACATCCGCTTCATCTTCGGGCGTCCAATCCTCATTATGCGCCACCAAGACATGCTCATCCGTGGTGATCTCACCATTTACGGCGAAACTGCTGCATTTGGAGAGGTGCAGTGCATCCATAGTGACAGCTTCAAGCGCGTTGACGACAGACAATTCCTCGAATGGCACATCCGCGCCATCAGCGATACCTTGGAGTTCATCAATGTATTGGGGGTAGCGTTCCTGTGCGAAGGGCATGTATTTCTGCGCTTGGATTTGCGCGCCTTCCCAGGTTAGCTCGAGGCTGTCATAGGCTTCCTCGATCAGCTTGCGGGCGTTATGGATGCTGTTGTGGATTTGTTGTGGGCGCGCTTTGCCAATCTGCTCTCCAATCTCGTAATGCGAGCCGCCAACGTGTATGATGGGAGGCGCTTCGGGGTGAATGGGGGAGGTAATATCGGGTGGTGTTGGATTCATTTTTACCTGTTTCTGTTTGATAAGAATTTTTTATTGCATGATTGTTTATGATTATACTCCAAGGTTGGTTGTTGGGGGAAGGAATCTGTTTGATGTATTGAAATCGAAGGCTTGTGCAGTGTATAATAGATTAGAGAAGCGAGATTCTTCGGCGCTTGTTCGCCAGCGGAGAGGCTGGCTAGTGCAGACGGGGATGCTGGATGGAGCAGAGGCGCAGCGTGTGAAGGCTGAGATAAAAAAAAGCACTGTGAATCTCTGTGAAGAACTCTGTGGTCTCTGTGAAATGACTGGTACGCCAGCGGGGGCGCTGGCTAGAGCAGAGCAGACGGGGACGCTGGCTGGAGCCAAGCAGAGGCGTAGCGTGAAGGTGAGATAAAAAAAAGCACTATGAAACTCTGTGAAGAACTCTGTGGTCTCTGTGAAATGACTTGTGCGGCAGCAGAGTAAGCGAGAGTCGTGTATGTGTTTATACAAAGGAGAATAATCGATGACTGTTTTGAATAAATTAGCTAGCGCGCAGGGCATCCGTTCAGATCAGCCCAATATCGATCTGGCAATTGAATTAGTGGAGAGGGAAGATGGATCGGCAGTAACTGAACTCGTAGAAGCGTTGAAGGGCAAAGACATGAAAGTGCGCAATGATTGCATCAAGGCGCTGTACGAGATCGGTTATCGTAAACCGGAGATGATCGCGCCTTATGTGGATGATTTCTTAAAGCTGATCATTGACCACAATAACCGTCTGGTATGGGGCGGCATGATCGCGCTCTCGACCATTGCGGACTTGCGAGCGGATGAGGTTTATTCGCAAATGAGCCGCGTAAAGCAAGTCTATGAGGCTGGTTCGGTCATCACACAGGATGCAGGCATACGGGTATTCGCCAAAGTGGCTGCCCATTCTACTGCGTATAGCCAAGATATCTTTCCCTATCTGATGGAACAACTGCGCGCCTGCCGTCCGAAATCGGTTGCCCAATATGCTGAAAGCGCGCAAATAGCTGTCGATCGGAGCAATATGGATCAATTTATGCATGTATTGGAGCAAAGGAAAGCCGACTTAAGCGCTAGTCAGTTGAAACGAGTTGAGAAGATCGAGCGCAGTTTATAAACCTATCACACGCTTTGAAAACGATAGATTAAGCATCATGCAGGGCAGTCAGCAGTGTTAGTTAGGAGAAAAAGTTTACAAATGGGAGGCTGAAATGAACTGGATTTGGTTTTTGATTTGGGGTTTGACAACGATCTTGTTTTCTTATTACGTCTTTCGTGTAATCGTTCGACGCGAATATCAGGAAAAAAAACGCCTGCGACCGTTGGTCACCCTGCTTGAGATCTTGGTGGTGTGCTTGTACTTCGGTTACGCTTGGGCTCTGATCCCTGTCGATTGGCCTGAGGTGCATGTTGGTGTTTTGCAGCAAGTGATCGGTTTGCCGCTATTCGTGATCGGCTTCGGGATGGGATTTAGTCATATGTTCTGGTTGGGCATCTGGCGGGCAAGCGGTTGGCAGGTGGATGGCTTGCAGCAGCCGGGTCTCTATCGCTATACGCGCAATCCGCAGGTGGTTCTGATCGGTCTTGGAATCCTGGGCTATGTGATCGTTTGGCAAATTCCATTTGGATTGGGTTGGTTTGCGGTCTATTGGCTGACATTTCACTGGATGGTGCTTAGCGAGGAGGAACACCTAAGGGATGTGTATGGCGAGGTGTATGAGGAGTATTGTGAGAGAGTGCCACGATATTTAATCGTTAATCGTTAATGGTTAATTATTTATTGAAGAAGATTGAATTCAGGATGCTGAACCTTCGCAAGGTAATCATAACGCGTCCAAAATCGGTATTTCCTAGGAATTCGTTGTTCTCGATCCTCCAACCCCGACATATGACCAATCGAATATTAGCATCGGTTAAAACCGATGCCTGACCAAAACCCTCAAACCTGCTAAAGCAGGTTGGGGAGGGATATGAACCTGATTGATCAGGTTTGGATGTCCTTAGCCTATGAATTCATTCATAGGCGCTGCATTTGAGTTGAAGCGGATTTACACCTGAGTAGGTTAGGATGGCATCCTGACCAGGTGGAGCGGAAAA
>CAZJMV010000188.1:0-10924 GCA_964547225.1 uncultured Anaerolineaceae bacterium
TGTAACAGATAGAAGCGCTGTCTCTGGTTGATGAGTTTGATTGTCTATCCCTGCGATAAAGGGTGAAATTGCTAACCCGAATAGAACAGTTATCATTAAAAATACAACTGTCTTAAGAGAATTGGTTTTTATTTTCATAATTGCTATTTCTCCAACAAAGTTAGTTTTGATTATCTATGCATATGTTCATCTTCTTTTCATCGAGGGAAAGCTCAAGAGGACACAGATTTCATATATTATTGTTGTCTCCAATTATCTACATTTTATTTTGAAAGTCAAGCATCAATAATAGATCAGCAAGAATTTCATACAAATGTATTAGCAATCATACAGCAGTAGGATTAAATACCGTATATCGCAAATAACTAATCATCTAGCAGAAAATGACTTTTTTTCAGCAGAACTGAAATTTAAAAAAATTTTACTTTGCAGAAGAATATACACAGACGAACAAAGCACAGTTTTAATAAACTAACAGCACAAAATATGAAGCATTTATCCCACCCGACGCAGCCTTGTATTTTGACTCATACAATCAATGAGAGAATAAAAGACCTAGGCAAAAGTAGGGGAATCTTTTATAATGTAGTTGCAATTATGACTACAATACTACCAAGTAGAAACTGTTGAGGTAAGAGGTTCATATGCCAGAAATTGGAATTCGGGAATTGAAAGTTAAACTATCTGAGACGATCCGGCAGGTGAAAGAGGATGGAATCCATTATATTGTCACTCGCCATGGAAAACCAATCGCGATCCTTTCTGCTGTAGAAAATGGAGAAAGAGAACAAAAACCTATCGAAAAGGATGAAGGTTGGGTTAAATTAGAACAGATTGGGGAACAAATTGCACAACTACCCAGATCAGAAAAAAGTGTCACCATAGCCCTTACAGAAAGCCGCCGCTGAGAGTTACTCATGAAAGGACCATACACAATCGATGCCAGTGTATTTATTAATGCATTTATCCCCAGTGAAATTGGTCATCAAAAAAGTAAAGCACTGCTGAACTTTCTCAAGTCTGAAGGCATTCCCATGATCGCCCCAACGCTGTTATTACCTGAAACAGCAGCCGCTATCAGCCGCGTATACAACGATAAAAAACTAGCCATTCGATTCGCTGAGCAGCTGCGTGCAATCCCGCAGATCTTATTCGTACCACTGGATGACTTATTATCCAGACAGTCTATCGGAACAGCCGCGAATTTTCAACTGCGTGGAAGCGATGCAGTTTATGTCAGCGTTGCCTTACGCTATGCCTGTCCCCTTGTCACGCTGGATAGAGAGCAGTATGATCGCGCCGCGCCAGCCTTGAAAACATATTATCCAGAGCAGCTTTTAAAGCATATCGGTTAATAGTATAATTTAAGTTAGTTAGTATTATTATGAAATGGATATTTGTCTCACAAACCTCTGGTGATAAATGGAGAAGGAAAAATGAGCAGTGATCGTATCCGTGCTTTAGAAAAGATCTATGCGCAAGGTGAAACAAGTGAAATTGTTGACTTAGCGCTCGAAAAATTATTTAGATATGAGTTAATCGAAAGCAAAAAGCAGCTTACTGAACTAGAAGGGTATTTAGCGGATTTTGAAAATCAGTATTCTCTATCATCGCAAGCCTTTTTTACCGATTTTCAAACAGGTGAAATTGGAGATGATATGGATTATATCGAATGGGCATCGATCTATCAGATGGCTGAACGATTGAAAAAACGAATCTTGATTCTAGAGGAATCATAATTGGACCGCATCAAAGCCTATCATCAAAAAGTAAAAGCTAGATTGATCGCTGATCCTTTAATTTTAGAATTTGAGATCATACACTTTCCCTATTTGCTTCTTGCTGATTCGATCAAATCCTGCTTGAGGTCCCATAATTTGTCGGATAGCGAGACGTGGTAAATATGCGGATACATAACACGCCGTACGCCTGGGTCAAGGCGATCAACATCCGAGATACGCTGCGCACGGATGGTTTCCAGATTGGGCATCTCCATCAGACGTTCACCCTGCCGCAGGACTTGCACCAACAGGTCTTCGACTTCAGAGATATCGTCCTTCTCTAAGAGGCGATACTTGGTATGATCGGTGGGATGGCGCAGAGTAATACTGTCCCTCGCAGAGAACTCCTCATCCGCTAGTGCGATCAGATCAGCGGTGGCTTTGCCGCGTGGATCATAAATACGCCAGACACGTTTATAACCTGGATTAGGCGTTTTCGTGCGAGAGTCGGAGATCTTGATAGCGGGTAGCCATTCCCCCTTGTCCTGTACGGCGACCAATTTATAAACGCCGCCTAACGCTGGTTCACCCCAGGAGGTGATCAGACGCGTGCCAACGCCAAACACAAGCCGCTTAAGCAGATGATCGGCGTCAACCTCATAGCGCGGCGCTTCTTGGGTGATCTGTGTAATGATCTGCCAGATGACCATCTCGTCCAAATTATTCGACAGCACAATTGAGACATCCTCAAACCCGGCTTCATTTAACATACTGGCGGATTGAATGCTTAAATAAGCCAGGTCGCCAGAATCCAAGCGGATGCCCATTGGTTCGTGTCCCTTCTTACGCAGTTCTTCAAAGACCATGATTGCGTTCGGGATGCCGCTCTCAAGGGTATGGATCGTATCGACCAAAAGCAAGCAGTCATCCGGGTAAACATCGGCATAGGCGCGAAAAGCATCCAATTCAGACATGCCCAGCGACATGAAGAGCTGCACCATGCTGTGAGCGTGCGTTCCTTTGGGTTGAATGCCCATATAGGCGGAGGCGCCCACATTCGACGAGAAGTCTGCCCCGCCGATCAAAGCCGCGCGTGCGCCTTCGTTTCCGCCGCGCCCCTGCGCGCGTCGCAACCCAAACTCCATCATGACCTGACCGCGTCCAATATCGTGAATACGAGCAGCTTTGGTGGCGATCAAGGTCTGATAATTGAGGTGATTGAGCAGCGAAGTCTCCAAGATCTGCGCCATTGCCAGCGGACCTTGCACAACCGTGAGTGGGATATTGGGATGCACCACTCTACCTTCTGGAATTGCCCACAGATCGATAGCCTCGAAATTCCCATTTTCAGCCAACCATTCCAGGAAATCATCCCTAAAGAGCTGCGAGCCATTGCGGCTCTTTTGCGATCGTAAATAGTCGATCTCATGCGGGGTGACACGCGTTTCCTGTATCCAATCCAGCAAGCAATGCAAACCAGCCGTGATGCAATAGCCAGCCTTGTGGGTGCCGTAATCGGGATTGCTGCGATAGAAATGGTCGAACTGCACACGGCGCTCGTGTTGATCATAACGGTAATAGAGTTGCGCCATGGTGAGCTGATACATATCCGTAAACAACATGCCTTCCATAATGTCTTTATTTGCTGTCATCATCATCCCTTTGTGTTGAACTGATCGTTTTCATTGAAGCAGGTTTCCATGGTGATCCAGATTGTGTATATCTTTATTATACGCCCATTGGGGAATCTTGTGTGAATTGAACAAAAATTATTACAGATAATCGAAATAATTTGTTTAATAATAAAAATTGCCGTCAATTTGTCTTGTATAAATGCCTTTAATATCTTATAATTTCAATATTCGATATGACAAGTGTTCGTTCGTATTAAAAAATCAGAAAGGAGGTGGTACAAGAACCCTATTGTTCGGTCAAAAAAAAATCGGTTAAAACTTTTGGAACGAAGGAGAAAAAGTTATGTCCACAAGCAAACGTTTATTTACCTTTCTGATTACGTTAATGATCCTATCCTTACTAGTAACAGCTTGTGGGGGACAAACGGTCGAAGAAGCGCCCGCGGAACCAGCAGTCACGGAAGCGCCCGCAGAACCAGAAGAACCAGCCGAAACAGAGCAGCCAGTCGAACCAGAAGCAGAGGCATCAGGAAATTTAGTGATGTTGGACTGGGCTGGTTATGAATTACCCGAATTTTGGGGGGCTTTCGCTGAGCAATATCCCGATGTTAAAGTAGATTTTAGTTTTCTTACCGAAAGCGCTGAAGCTTACGCCAAGCTGCAAAGCGGCTTTGAAGCTGACTTAGTGCATCCATGTTCAAATTACTGGAAGATCTTGGTTGACGAGGGCTTGGTTCAGGAAATCGACACCAGCAAATTGAGCAATTGGGAAGGGGTAACGCCATCGCTTGCCGAGCGGGGAAAGTTCGATGGCAAACAGTACTGGATCCCGTGGGATTGGGGATACGAATCGATCATTGTACGCACTGACTTGGTTGAAGAAGTGCCTGATTCCTGGGCAGATCTTTGGGATGAGCAGTACGCCGGAAAAGTATCCTTCTTTGATTCAGGCGAAACAGCCCATATCGTAACCGCGCTCACATTGGGCTATGATCCATGGGGGACAACGCCCGAACAAGATGAAGAAATCCGCCAGAAATTACTCGAATTGGCGCCCAATATTGTCACTTATTGGGGCAGTCAGACTGACCTCGACAACCTCTTAGCTGCCGGAGACGCTTGGTTGGGCGCAGGCGCTTGGAACGCTTCCTATTCCAGCCTACTCGATCAGGGTTATGAAGTAGCCTATATCGACCCCACCGAAGGGCGGACTGGCTTCTTATGCGGTTTTGCGATCCCCAGCAGCTCCAAGAATGTCGACCTGGCGCATGCTATGATTGATGCTTACCTTGCACCTGAATCGATGGCGTATTTAGCAAATGAATATTGGTACGGAATCTCCAACGCAAGCGCTCTGGAATTAGTTGACCCAGATGTGATCAAATTACTGCAATTGGACGATCAGAATATCATTGATCGTACCGTTTTCTACCAGTACATTACTCCAGAACAACGTGAAGCTTGGACAAACGTTTGGTCTGAAGTTAAGACTTCACAATAATATCCATCCAATATCAAACAACTCAGGCGCTTCAACATGGATGATCTAGTTGAAGCCCTGGGTTCATACTAGATATCTATTATGGAAAATCGACGCCGAATAACGTTCTTACTTGGCTTGCCTTCCACATACCTTTTTGTGTTCTTTTTACTACCACTCGTAGTGATGGTCTTTTTCAGCTTTCGAGAGGGAACCATTGGGGAGGCGCGCCAAATATTTACCCTCCGGCATTACGCTGATTTCATGGCAAATGGTGTTTATCATCGCTTGTTATGGCGTTCAATGCTGATCGCGCTAGCCATTGCTGCGGTATCTGTCTTGTTAGCTTATCCCCTAGCATATTTCCTTGCTTTTCAGGCGGGTCCGCAACGCATGATCATGCTGACCTTACTGATCATGCCAACTTGGACGAGCTACCTGCTGCGGATCTTCTCCTGGAAGCTGATCCTGGGGTCGTCAGGTTTATTGAACTCCCTGCTTATATGGTTAGGTTTCTTCGAGAAAGCCTCACCCATTCTGATATACAGCCGAAATGCTGTCATCGTAACGCTGATCTATGTATGGTTCCCGTTCGTTGCGCTGCCAATCTTCGCGGCATTGGAACGCATCGACAAAAGTCTCTTAGAGGCGGCTGCCGATCTAGGTTGCAAAAAGGCGGAGGTATTTTTTCGAGTCACATTACCCTTGAGCGCTCCGGGTGTCGTAGCAGGCTTCTTCTTTTGCTTTATCCCCACCTTGGGTGAGTTCGTTACGCCTCTATTAGTCGGCGGCGCTCAAGGATCGATGTACGGGAACTTGATCCAAGATCAATTCATGCGCGCATTAAATTGGCCCATGGGCTCGGTGATGAGCCTTGCCATGTTGGCGCTCATGATCGTGATGATCTTCATCATCACCCGATTTGTCTCACTTTCGAGCTTGTTGGAGATGTAAATGCGTACAAAAGTAAAAATCTCAACAGGTCATATTTATTTTCTGATATTGGCGCTGCTGCTTTACGCGCCAATTTTCTTGTTAGTCATATTCTCTTTCAACAACTCAACCCAACTTGTTTTTCCGCTCAAAGGATTTACGCTCGAATGGTACCGACAGCTTATTCAAAATCGTGAATTATTAGAGGCGGTTCGAACGAGCGTGCTCTTGGCGACCGGATCATCCATCGTGGCAACTTTCCTAGGAACGCTGGGCGCGATCGCCATCACGCGTTATGATTTCAAAGTTAAGGGTATCTTTACTGGGGTCGCAGCGATGCCATTGGTGATTCCCTATATCATCCTAGGCGTTTCCCTGCTGATCTTGTATAACACAGTTGATATAAAATTATCAGCCATGGCGGCTGGCGCGGCGCATGTCGTGATCAGTTTGCCATACGCATTGTTGATCATATCATCACGCTTGGTGGGTTTCCCGAACAATCTTGAAGAAGCAGCCATGGACTTAGGCACATCGTATTGGGGAGCGCTCTTGCGGGTAACCCTGCCGATTTGTTCACCGGCTCTGGTAGCCGCATTCTTGATCTGTTTTACCTTATCTTTCGATGAATTTGCGATCGCTTCCTTCTTGGTAGGAACCCAACCTACATTGCCTGTTTACTTATATTCTCAATTAAGATTCCCTAATCGTTTACCTTTAGTCGTTAGCCTAGCAGCGATCCTGATGGTCATATCCATGGTAGTTATGTTCTTAGCGGAATGGATGCGCCGAGCGGGAGCAGCAAATTCATCACGGAGGTGATCTTTTGCCTGAATACGCAGTTGAATTAAAAGATGTCAGTAAAGTCTTTCAGTCTGGAAGTGGGGGCGAGGAGACAGTACACGCAGTGAAAGAAATCAACCTTACCATATCCCCAGGTGAGTTCTTTACCTTGTTGGGACCGAGTGGATGTGGAAAAACCACCACCTTGCGACTGGTAGCTGGTTTTGAAGTGCCCAGCAGTGGAGAGGTATTCATCCAAAACAAAGCGATGAGCAAGATACCTCCCAATCTAAGACCAGTCAACACGGTCTTTCAGAATTACGCCCTTTTTCCGCATCTAAATGTGGAAAAGAACGTGGCGTTTGGGTTAGCCGTAAAGCGCGTGCCAAAAGCTGAGCGCATGCAGCGCTCCAAGGAAGCATTAGAACTTGTTCAATTAGCACAGATGGGGTTGCGTAAACCATCCCAATTATCGGGCGGTCAGCAGCAGCGAGTCGCGCTAGCGCGTGCCTTGGTCAATCAACCGGCTGTGCTACTGCTAGATGAACCCTTGGGCGCGCTGGATCTTAAGCTGCGCAAAGCAATGCAGCTTGAGCTAAAACAAATCCAAAAACAAGTCGGCATTACCTTCATTTATGTCACCCATGACCAAGAAGAAGCACTGACCATGTCAGACAGGATCGCCGTGATGAGCCAAGGCGATATTTTGCAGGTGGGAGACCCAGTCAGCTTATATGAAAACCCCGCCACGCGCTTTGTAGCTGATTTTATTGGTGAGAGCAACTTCTTCACCGGTATTGTGAAGTCTATCGAGCAGGATATCGCCAAATTAGAAATGGGTTCAGAGATCGTCAGCGTCTCTTGCGGCATCATCAAAGCCAATGTCGGTGAGCGAGTCACCTTCACCGTCCGCCCTGAGAAGATGATGATGGCAGTCAGTTCGGCGGGGGCAGCCGTTACATCCGGTTTGGAGGCGGATGTTGAGGAAGTGGTTTATATCGGAACAGATACTCGTTATATCCTGCGAATGTCTGACAAATCCACATCCGTCATGCGTTTGCAGAACACGTGCATCGATGATTTACGTCGCTATCAGAAAGGGGATCAAGTGCGAGTCTATTGGAAGACAGAAGATGCGCACATTATTTTAGATTAAGAGGAGAATCCGCAGTGTCTTGTCTTGAAACCCAAAAATCAAATCTAACATTCCATCGCGGCAGTACTTCGCGCTTGAGTGAAAAACAGGCTCGGGACTTACACAACGCCAGTCTCGAAATTTTGGAGAGCATTGGCGTAGAGTTAGAATACGAAGGGGCAGTCAATTTATTGAAAAAAGCTGGGGCAACAGTATTAGAGAACGGATTGGTGCGCATCCCTCACCAAATGGTAGAACAAGCGCTTGCTACGGTACCCAAAGAATTCACGTTATATAATCGCTTGGGTGAGCCAGCCATGTTATTATCTGGCGATCGGTTTTATTTCGGTCCGGGTTCAGATTGTTTGAACATCATTGATCACCGTACTGGAGAGCGACGCAAACCCGTTCTGCAAGATGTGGCAGAGGGTATCCGGCTGTGCGATGCATTACCGAATATCGACTTTGTGATGTCGATGGTGCTGCCAACTGATGTCAATCAAGCCATCGCCGATACCTATCAGATGGAAGTCATTTTGGAGAATACCATCAAGCCGATCATTGTCGTCTCTTATGAGACGCGTGGATTGGTCGATGCGGTCGAAATGGCTGAAGCGGTCGTTGGTGGACCCAAAGCGCTGGCTGAGAAACCGATCCTGACCTGCTATATCAACGTTATCTCAGGTACGGTGCACAATCAGGATGGGTTGAGGAAGCTTTTTTACCTATCTGAAAAAGGATTGCCAGTTCTATATATCCCGGGCTCTAATGCCGGCATGACCAGCCCAGCCACGATGGCTGGGGCAGTGGCGTTGGATAATGCGGGCGCATTGGCTGGCTTGACGCTCACGCAGTTGGTAAATCCTGGTACGCCGGTGATCTGGTCGGCGATGGACAGCGCTTCCTTGGATATGCGCACGATGGTCTCGCCTTATGCTTATCCGGAGCGCGGCATCATGCGCGCTATGGCGCGCTATTATAATCTACCCGCATTCGCTTTGGCGGGCGGCACGGATGCGAAGATCGTCGATCAGCAAGCAGCCGCAGAAGCTGCGCTGACCTTACTGGCAGATGTGATGATGGGCGGAAATATCATCCATGACCTGGGATATTTGGAATCCGGCTTGACCTTCTCGTTTGCGCAATTAGTGATCACGACAGAGATCGTCGATTGGATCAAAGCCTTCCAGCGCGAGATCGAAGTCTCGGAAGAAACGCTGGCGCTGGATGTGGTGCGAGAGGTGGGCGTACACGGGCAATTCCTGGCTCACCCCCATACCCGCCAACATTACCGCAAGATCTGGTATCCGGATCTGTTTGAGCGCGGCTACTATACCGATTGGGAAGCGCAGGGTAGTCTGAGCCTGGCAGAGCGCGCCGCCAAACGCGTCCAGGATATTCTAGATAAACATACGGTAGAGCCTTTACCAAATGATGTCAAGAAGAAATTGAAGGAGATCGTACAGCGCGCAGCGTGTAATACAAGTTGAGAAGCGCGTAATCTTTTTCAATGGTTAATGATTTACTGACGAATGATGAGTGGTATTGTAAATAAGAAATACATATCAAATTCGTTGTTCTACAATTTATCATACACTTCTGGATCGACATTTGGAGCTTTATGCAGGATTTCAATAAGTTTTTCACGACTGCCGCGTTTGGCACGCTTTTCCAGATATTCGATCGTAGATATCGCAGCTATTTTCTCTGAAACTGCAAGCAAGATAAATTGATTGTCTGAAATTCCTTCTTAGCGTGAAATTTCGCGAAGTTGCTCATGTAAGGATTTTGGTAAGCGAAAACTAACTGCACTCATTCTTTCACCTCATCTAAAATCATCAAAAATTCTCATGGGGTTATTGCTTTAATTCCAAACTTTTTTATACCTCAAAAATCTCTAACATTGAATTTGTTTTATATAATAACAGCTTATCGGGGTTACAACCCGACTTACTCCCCGTAGGTTAGGATGCCATCCTGACCATTCTGCTCAAGCAGTTGAGAAAATGCACGAACCTGATTGATCAGGTTTGAGGAGTTCAGCCTATGAATTCATTCATAGGCGACTATCATCCAGCATCGTCTGTATTCATCGATCACCAGCATCAATTGTATTTCATCAATTGCCAGCATCGGTTGAAAATCAACGATTGCCTGCATCGGTTGTTTATCATCGATTGCCAGCATCGGTTGTTTATCATCAATTATCAGCATCGGTTGAAACCGACGCCTCATATCACCCAAACCTGCTGAAGCAGGTTGCGATCCTTCGGAAACCTGATTGATCAGGTTTGAGGAGTTCAGCCTATGAATTTATTCATAGGCGACTATCATCCAGCATCGTCTGTATTCATCGATCACTAACATAAATTGTATTTCCTCAATTGCCAGCGTCGGTTGAAAATCAACGATTATCAGCATCGGTTGTGATTCATCAATTGTCAGCATCGGTTGAAAATCAACGATTGCCAGCATCGGTTGAAACCGACGCCTC
This sequence comes from uncultured Anaerolineaceae bacterium, assembly GCA_964547225.1. Classification (GTDB taxonomy): domain Bacteria; phylum Chloroflexota; class Anaerolineae; order Anaerolineales; family UBA4823; genus CAZJMV01. The sequence goes on from CAZJMV010000188.1 coordinate 10,181, forward strand.
ATATCACCCAAACCTGCTGAAGCAGGTTGCGATCCTTCGGAAACCTGATTTATCAGGTTTGAGGAGTTCAGCCTATGAATTTATTCATAGGCGACTATCATCCAGCATCGGTTGTGTTTCATCAATTGTCAGCATCGGTTGAAACCTACGCCTCACATCCCCCCAAACCTGCTCAAGCAGGTTGCGATCCTTCGGAAACCTGATTTATCAGGTTTGAGGAATTCAGCCTATGAATTTATTCATAGGCGACTATCATCCAGCATCGTCTGTATTCATCGATCACCAACATAAATTGTATTTCCTCAATTGCCAGCATCGGTTGAAACCGACGCCTCACATCCCCCAAACCTGCTGAAGCAGGTTGCGATCCTTCGGAAACCTGATTTATCAGGTTTCCGAAGTTCAGCCTATGAATTCATTCATAGGCGACTATCATCCAGCATCGGTTAAATATCAACGATTGCCAGCATCGGTTGAATATCTACGATTGCCAGCATCGGTTGAAACCGACGCCTCATATCACCCAAACCTGCTGAAGCAGGTTGCGATTGTAGATGAACCTGCTTGAGCTCAGATCAACTATCGAAACAACAACAACAGAATAATCTTATATACCGTTGGTGTACCTTCACCCACACCCCAGAAACCGCCACTTACCGCAAAGTTGCCAGCGCTGGAAGTACCGTTCTCGGGCTGTCCGATCGTGCCGCTGAGGCTGAAATCACCGCCCGTGCTGGAAATTGC
>CAZJMV010000189.1:0-18642 GCA_964547225.1 uncultured Anaerolineaceae bacterium
GTATCACTTGATACTTTCCAGTCTTTCCAATTTTCTTTAATCAATTGCTTCAACTGTTCAATGGATTGATCAATTTTCGATGCTGTATCTCCCGTGATGATTTCTTCCCCGCATCGATCACATTGATACCCATCCACAGTAAATTTATAATATAGAGATCCAATTTTCTTCTTAATTTCCACTTTACTAGGCTGTAATTCGCCTCCGCATCTGTGTTTCATATTATTTCCTTCTCTTTCTATATTCTGGAGGATAGAACTTTGTTAGTTTTGGCTTATATACTTTAATGATTTCGGGTGTAGAACTTGACAAACCAACACATACATGAATAGGGAAGTCAGGCTTTCACCATCCGATTATCAAACAAGACTCTCCTTGTGGTTCACCTGGATAATTCTCAATGATTTCCGTTTCATCTGCACCTATCGCATGCCTCAAATTTTCTATTGTAATATGATCATGATCTAATTCTTGGTAACCATGCTTAGTTATCAGGAACAGTCCATCACGAAAGAATTCAGAAATTATATCCAAATCGAATGGCATTTATAAACCCCAATTTACCAAGTCTCATCTTTGAGGTTTAATCCTTCAAGTACATTTTCTGGAATTGCAACTTCTATTTGGTTGCTTTTTTCATAAGTTTTTATTTGCTTCTTTAGTATCATCATCGGCATTATTTTTGCATGCTCAAGACTCTTCCTTACCCTTACTATTTCCGAAACATCTAATTATATCTTAGCTGAACTCTTATCTGGATGTGGATTGCTTAGCCCAAATGTAATATTTACGCCAAAGACAGTAACGGTTAGACGAACTCTATCTGCATAATAATCTAGGATGTCCGGCAAAATCGGTTTTCCAAAATTTTCTTTATTCAATTTATATACTCCCATCAAACTCAATTATAATTAACGATCAAAATTATATAAATCCCAAATCCCTACCGATTCCCATAATAATAATTCTTCATCGATTGTTTCTTCATTGTCTGTCATTTTTCACCCTCACTTCTTTAGAATCAGCATCCGATATCCAAAAAATTGGCATTTCCCCTAACACAATATTAGTCCGAGTATAGATTGCTTTGGCTTGTTTGTAATAATCAAAAGACTTCAAGTGACTTGGGTCTATTTGAAAATTTTTTTTCAATTCTTCTGATTTGATTAGTATATCTTTTATAAAATAAAGACCAATTATCTATGCCTTATAATCATTATCCATTAAATTAGCCAATTGATTCTAAGAAAATCGTATCCTCATCGAGTATGTACCATCATTTCTCAATAACCATTGAGGCACTGCTGTTAATTCCATTCCGTGTTTATTGCACAGTTGATGGTATTACTCAGCAAATTCTTTATGCTTTGCTAGATATACTTCTTGTTCATTAGTATTATTTTCCATGATAAACAAACTAAATAAACCTTCTGATAAGTTCCCCAAGATGCTGAATGGCGCGCTCAGAATTATCATCCCAGTTAGCTGCGTTCAATCTAATAAAGTTACGGTACTGGTCAGTGGTTGAGAAGATATAACCAGGTGTAATCGCAATCCCAGCTTGTTTCGCTTTTTTATATAATACGAGCGAATCAACTGTTTCAGATAATTGAATCCAACTAACAAAACCACCTGCTGGACGAGTCATTCGTGTACCTTCCGGGAAGTAGCGATTGACAGCTTGTGTAAGGGCTGCGATGCGACGAGCGTAAACACGACGAATGCGACGCAAATGAACATCGTAACTACCGCTAGATAAGAATTCAGCGATTGCAAGCTGCGGTAAAGTCGCTGTAGCAAGGTTAGAAGCATATTTAAGCTGCTGAACTTTAGATTTATATTTCCCTGGCACGATCCAACCAATTCGGTAAGCAGGACAAAGATCCTTAGAGAAAGAAGAACATAGTAAAACAAGCCCCTTTCGATCATAAGATTTAGCGACTTTTGGATGCTGATCACCGAAATAAAGTTCTCCAAGTAAATTTATTTCTATCAAGGGGATCTCATAATCAGCCAATAGATCCACAAGCGCTCTTTTATTGGCTTCAGGAATATAGCTACCAAGGGGATTGTTGAAATTTGAGATAACCATAACTGCTTGAATAGGTGTTTGTTGAATCGCAAATCGCAATGCTTGTAGACTGATGCCATTTCGAGGATGTGTCGGTATCTCTAGGGCTTTCAACCCTAACGTTTCAAGACATTGTAATTGATCAAAGCAGATTGGTGATTCAATCGCGACTGTATCACCAGGTTTGCAAATCGCACGCAAGCTCAGGCTAACAGCTTCTGAACAACCAGCGGTAATCCTGATATCATTTGGCGATAAATGACAGCCCACATTTATAGCGCGTCGTGCAATCTGCACTCGCAAAGCTTCATTACCCTCAACTGCCTCATATAAACTATTCTGAATCTCCATTTTACGAGCAATCGAAGCTAAAATACGATTTAGCTTATGCATCGCTGTAAGTTCAGGGTTTGGGTAAGCGGCACCCATTTGGATTAGATTGGGATTAAATGGATCATTAATAATCATCATCGTGAGATCCCATACACTCACATTAGTTGGATCAGGCGCTGGTTCTGAGATATCTGGTTCTGGGAGAGCCACAGGTAAAGTATCACAAACATAGAAACCTGACTGAGGGTGTGCTTCAATCCAACCTTGCGCTTCCAGCATATAGTAAGCCTGGGTTACTGTAGAAATGCTGACTCGTTCTTGTTCACTCAATTTCCTAACGGATGGGATACGCTCACCAGGGCGAAAAGTACCCATCTTAATCAATCGAACTAGTTCCGCAGCAATATTTTCGTATTTATAACTTTTAGAAGAAACCGACATATATTTATTTTACTATCCTCACGATATGATTGAAGATACAGTTTAACGACAACTAATCAGTACAGTTTGAAGAAAACTAAAACTGCGATGATAGCAATCTGTATGCCCTGCATCTTTTATTATATCAATTCAACAAATAAGATAGAAATGAAGAATAGTAATTTATACATCACGAGATATATATTTACTCAAATTTACATTAATCCGTATTTTTTTCAATTCGAAGGTTTTTGTAATAAGGAGTTTTCCAATGAATAAGAAAGAAATTGAAATTAAATTAGCCCTTACAATAATTGCATTTTCTCTTCTAATCACAATAACTCATTGTAATTCAATGCAGTTTCAATCCAAACCACTATTATTAGGAATTTATGCGACCAATATTTCAGAAAATGAAAACACGGATGGAAGATCTTCAGACTCATTATCGAGTCTAGATGGTTTATGGGAATTGTCTTTATATGAAAATGGGGTTTATATTTTAACGCAAGATGGAAAACATATTGCTGAGGGACAATGTATTATCACAGATAATCAAATGATTTTTTCAGATGAACGTGGATTACTAGCCTGTGACTGTGCGGGAGTATACAGTTGGGAATTTGATGGTAAAACGTTATCATTTATGAATATCGAGGATCAATGTGGTAAACGTATCATTATCCTAACAAGTAAAACATGGATAAACAAACTTGAATTTTGAAAAATGAAAACAGTTTAACGTTGAATATCAAGTTCAAAAATCGAGTATTCTTCACCAGTTCGCTCAAAACCTGTTTTTGAATAAAGTGCGATCGATGCCTGGTTATCCACTTGTGTATTTACAGTCACCATACGCGCACCTCTTCTTTTGAAATGTTCAAGCATATTGTATAAAAGAGAATAACCAACACCACAGCGTTGCATAGCAGGATGAACAGCCAGACGCGCTAAATGACCTCCCATCGGAGTGGCTGTACTTATCTGATAGCCAACAATATTTCCATCTATTTCTGCTAGTGTTGCTATTGTTGCCTGACGAAATGCTAATTCTAAATAATCTTGAGAGTTTTGCCACACAGCTACAAATGATGCATTATCGATCGCTTTTACAGCTTCGAGATCATCTTGCCTGATAGGACGTATGTTGATATCGGTCTTATATCCACCTTTGGGTGGTTCGTATCCATCCCAAGCCAACATAATAATCCGATTAGTTTCTTGGAAGTGACTTGAACGTAGCAAAATTTTGAACCAACTTTGCATAGGAATTGCTGCTGCGACGGAGACATTTGGTGTCTCTTGAAGTTCTGAATAGGCAGAATCCCACAATGTTTGCCAAGCTGAGCGTACCGAATATTGATTTTTACAGGCAAACATCCTGACCCAGGCAATATTTGGGGGATCAGGCGGACAAGCTAAAGCAGCAATGACATCCCCTTGCCTCTGAATAATCGGAAACGGTCTCCCGCCAACCCAATCTAGAGGTGGTCGATAATCGAGGTGACGGTGTACATGAACTTCAAAATGAATCAAATAAGCAAGTTTTTGCCGGTCATTGATCGTTGCCGTTCGAGTGATTTGTTCCGTTGAAGAAATCATACTATCCTACAATTTTGGTAAATACTACGATTTGTTCATCAATTCAAAGGGGATCTTAAGTAACCGTTTTAAAAGGAATTGTTTTGGATTAGGATGTTCGATATCTTCTACCCCACTTTGCATTGTAGCTAAAGCTTCTAATCGACGTCCCATATTTAATTGTAAATTTGACAAGGATTTCATAACTTCTAGTCTTAACTGGTCAGCACCAGCTTGTTTTAATAATTCTGCTGATTGTTTATATAATCGCTCAGCTTCTTCTAAACGGTTCAATGCCTCTAAAGCTGCAGCCTGATTACCATAAGTCATACCTTGAGATTTAAGATCGCCTTTAATTTCAAAGATTTCAGCTGCGCCTTCAAGGACTTCGAGTGCTTTTTGTGGTTGCCCTAACTGGAGATAAGCTACACTGCAATTATTCGCCATTTCAGCAACTTTATATTGATCGTTTACAGCTGCAAATTCACGGCAAGCAGCAGCAAAAGAAAGAACAGCACTATGATAATCACCCTTTTTATATGCCTCGTTTCCTTCTCCAATTAACTTGGCGGTTGATTTAATATCACTCATCTTCCACTCCGACCATCCCAATAAAAAATATTCTCAATAATTAACCAATTTAAAATGTAATTTCAAGAATCCCTTCAGCTATTGTGCGCAATTTATTTGTAGACAACTCACTAATCTTCTTTGCTAACTCTAAATAAGGTCGATTAATTGGATTACTTATGAAAGTTAGTAAGTCTGGTTCCATCTCATCAAGAACTGTGATCGCTTGCTGTTTTGTAAACCAAATTCCGATACGGCTATGTTGATCTTGGAATTCTCGCAAAGAACGTTTTAATATAACACAAATACTTTCTAGCACAGCGAATGGTATTGCTTCTAGTCCAAGCTCGAATGCCTCCAGTTTCGATGGTTCAATATTCACCTGCTGACTAAATTCTTCTAAGCTGATCTTATTCTCAATTCGCGCTTGACGCACCTGTGCACCGACCATACGTTGTCGAAGATCGATCAATCGATGGATATTCAGTTCATTATGTTCATTCTTTTTATTCAAATTTTTAGATCTACTTGAAAGGAATTGATCTAAAGGAATCTTTAAAAAATAAGCTAAACCTTCCAATTCCGGTAACGAAATTAAAGCCTCCCCTAATTCATATGACTCATAAACTTGGGAAGATACTCCAAGGATTTCAGCACATTCTTGCAAAGACTTTCCAGAAGAAATTCTAGCTGCACGAATATGTGTACCGATTATCTTGGTACGGAGGAGTTGAGCATTGGTTAAATCTATCATTCATCAATCCTTTTACGAGGTTCTAGAATAATACTTTTGATAAAGAATAATAATATTATTATACCTCTTACCTCGAACGTCCTTCTCTTCTAGTAGAGCGTTGGTTGGAAGATAACATTTCAGCAATATTCACACCAAAGACTTCCGGTCTTAACTTAAAACCAGCCGATTCCATTCGATTTGAAAACATTGGGCGAATTCCTGTTGGCTTTAATTCTCCTATAACTTTACCATCTTCTGAAATACCAGTTTGTTCAAATTTAAAAATGTCTGTTAATACCACTCGGTCACCCTCCATACCTGCCACTTCGGTGATTTGGGTAACTTTTCGTGTACCATCACGCAATCTTGTTTGCTGTACAACTAGATCGACTGCAGATGCGATCTGCTCACGAATGACAATAATGGGTAAATCTAACCCAGACATCATAGACATTGTTTCAAGTCGTGATATTGCATCGCGTGGATTATTCGCATGGAGTGTTGTCAGAGAACCATCATGCCCAGTATTCATAGCTTGTAACATGTCTAAAGCCTCACCACCCCGAACCTCACCCACAACAATTCGATCTGGACGCATCCTAAGTGAATTGCGTACCAAATCCCGTACGACAACGCCACCCAAGCCTTCTGGATTAGGAGGTTTAGTTTCCAATCTAACCACATGTTCTTGTTGAAGTTGCAACTCTGCTGCATCTTCAATCGTAACGATCCGTTCATCCTCTGGGATATAACTAGATAAGATATTTAAAAGGGTTGTTTTTCCCGATCCGGTGCCACCAGATACAATAATATTCAAACGAGTAAGGACACAAGCTTGTAATAATTCAGCCATGGTTTCTGTTATTGAACCAAAATCAATTAATTGAACCATGCCCAGTTTGTCTCGACTGAATTTTCGAATAGTAATTGACGGCCCATCAATAGCAACCGGTGGAATGACTGCATTGACTCTTGATCCATCAGGGAGTCTGGCATCCACAGTAGGATGATCAGAATCAATCAAACGACCTAATGGACTTACAATTCTATCTATCACCTGAAGAATATGATTATTATCTTTAAATTCAACATCGGTTTTAACTAATTTTCCTCCTCTTTCCGCATATACATTTTGTGCTCCATTCACCATAACTTCAGTGATATCTGGATCATCTAACAATGGCTGAATAGGACCATAACCCGAAAAATCAGCTAAGATTTCAAGCAGCAACTGATTTCGTGCTTCCTCTGACATATCCAAACCCATTTGATGATAAACTTTTATCAAATATGCTTTTACTTGTTGAAATCCTTGTTTATTTTTGCTAATATTTGGATCCAATTCATTGGTAAGTCGATTAGATAAATATGCTTTAACATCTCGAATACTAACTGTTTTCCCAGCGCTAGTCGAAACCTTTTGGTCAGAATTCAAATTTCACCTCAGTTCATCTAAAATTGAATTAGCTCATCTTCTGGAATAATCCAGATAATCTGATCTTGATTTAGTGCTAGAAATTTTGTGCGATAGAGCTCCTTACCAGAATGATCAAAAACCCTTGCATCAGTGATTGCATTAAATTTCTCAGCAGTATTAATCTCATCTTTAAAGCGTTTGCCTGGATGAACATGAAAATTTCCACGAATTCTATGCGTTAATGTTTGAACTAGAACGGGAAAAGCATCTTTAGACACGATATCAGAAAAATACTTTCCTTTATCATCATAACGTATACTCATTTTTCCTCAACAATTAATTAGCAAGATATATTTACCATTATATAATCAGATTACAAGGGCGGCATTGTATAACCTAGCCCTGAACGTGTGATAATATGCTGGGGATTTTTAGGATCATCCTCCAGCTTTTGACGCAGACGGGAAATACTAACCCATAGAATTTCTTTATCATCATGGTATTCTTCTCCCCAAACGTTGGTCAATAATTGTTCTGAAGTAAGGATATTTCCCATTCGGTGAGCAAACTGCAAAAGCAGACGATACTCAGTTGCAGATAAAAAAACAATTTGGTCATTTTTATAAACTTCAGCTTTTGCAAAATCAATCCGGAGGTCACCATGCAAAAAATCTGATTGTTGAAATGTTGCTCCAGAAGACTGAGCCCGCCGCAAGACTGCTCGAACGCGTGCTAATAATTCAGTAGCAGAGAATGGTTTAACGATATAATCATCCGCACCAATATTTAGACCTCGAACTCGGTCATTTTCATTTCCGCGAGCTGTTACTATCACAATCGGAACATTTGAAAATTCCCGAATGCGTTCACAAGCGCCAAACCCATCCAAGACTGGCATCATAACATCCAGTAAAATGAGGTCAGGACGATTCTCGACTACAATATCGACTGCTTCCTGTCCATTGGAAGCTTTTAGAACTCGAAATCCTTCTGAGACCAAATTGGCTTCCATCAAACGCAAATATCTTGGCTCATCATCAACAATTAAAATAGTCATTTGCATATCTTTATCCTTAATAATTACCTTTTACTTCTTTAATGGGAAGATAAATAAAGAAAGTTGTGCCCTCTCCAACTGTTGATTTCAATTCTAAAGTACCATGGTGAGCTTGGACGATTTTTTGACATATATACAATCCCAAACCCGTACCACTGATAGCTTTATTATTACCTGGCACACGATAAAATCGCTCAAAAACCCGATCTATATGTTCTGATAATATTCCAGGACCAAAATCCTGAATCGAAATGATAATATTATCTTCTACTTGATCAGTGCAAATGATAATTGGTGATCCAGGTGCATACTTTATCGCATTTCCAATGATATTTTCTAAAACTTGCACTAAACGTGTTGGGTCAGCATGAATTTGTAATTTTGGAGTGTTATTCTTATATTTAATCGAGAGTTGATCATTTCGAGATTTTGCTAATACAGAAATATCACGGATCAAAGTATCAACCCGAATCGGCTGATGAGATAACTGTAAAGTACCAGCTTGAAGTCGAGAAGAATCTAATAAATTATCTAAGAGATTACTCAGCCGATCAGTTTCATCATCAATAATTTTTAGAAATTCCCTTTGGTTTTTCTGATCCCATTCAACATCCTCTCGGAGTAACGTTGTTGCATATCCCTTAATACATCCCAAAGGTGTCAGTAATTCATGTGAAATTGTGGCAATAAAATCATCTTGAAGTCTATCAAGTTGACGTTTTGCTTCTAATTCAGCAACCTGTCTCACTAATTCACGATGACTGAGTAATTGTGATACATGTACTGCTATAAACTCAGCTAAATTTTTATGATTCCGAGTAAATAAAGGGCCTCCAAAGCGAATAAAAACCAGCGCGCCTAATGTCTCATTACGAAATTTTAGAGGTAAACCAATAGAATGACGAATTTGTGTCCGATCATCATTTGATCCTTCTAATTCTTCCACATGCGTAACAGTTTCTTGTGTATTAAACGCTTCTAATGCCGACATCTCCCCCCATGAAAGATCAGCTTCACGATACCGTCCACGTCCTATTGCGCGCACAAATATTGGTGAAAGGTTTTCGTCATTATTTTTTTTATAAATGACAATATTATCAAATATAAAAACATCTCGCGTTAACTGAACAATTTCATCGAGGATAATATCCGAATCATCAATACTGGAAACCACTTGACTTATGGCGTAAATCACTTCTAATTCACGTTGATCTAATGACTCTGCTTCTCGGTGAAAATCAAACATACTCACATTTACTCTTTTGTTAACAACACGTTTGGTACTGGAAAACTAATTTCAAAATGTGATCCTTTACCAGGAATTGATCGTACATCTAATTTAGAATGATGTGCATCGAGAATTGTCTTTACCATTGCCAAACCTAATCCTGTACCACTATATTTTCGAGTGGAAGAATTATCTAGCTGATGAAAGGGAAAAAATATTTCATCAAGCCTATCTTCTGGAATTCCAATTCCAGTATCAGTAAAAGATACTTTTATATTATTATCTTTCTGATAAGCATTCACGAAAACTGAGCCTCCTTCTGGAGTAAACTTGAATGCATTATCCAATATTTGAAAGAAAACCCAACTTATATTATCCTGATCGACTTCTATTTCAGGTAAAGTTTGCATAATTTTTATACGCAGATTTATTTCTTTCTCAGTCCCTTTTTTCTTGATTCGCGATACGGTTGAAGATAGTAATTCCCCAATATTAGTGGTCTTAAGGCTTAAAATAAGTTCGCCCTTAGATGCTAAAGAAAAATGGATCAGATCTTCAATCAATGCAGCTAACCTTTTTTGAGCAATGAGAAGAGTGTCTACTGCTTCGGTTTGTTCATCGTTTAAAGGTCCTAAGCCATCATTTGCCAATAGTTCCAAAAAACCTTTGATATGCGTCAATGGTGTTCGTAATTCATGAGAGATATTGGCAATGAAATTCATCTTTAATGTGTTCAATTCAGATAATTGTTTTAAAGCATTTTGTAACGCCTTAGTTCGTTCTTCGACGCGTTGGAAAAGGAATTTATTAGCATCACTTAAGGCATTTTGGAGAGCAATGATCTGTGAAGTAATTATTTGGTCAAGTGTTCGACGATCAATCATTTCCAATTCTAAAAGTACTTGTCCAAGTAAAATTGAATCGCCAGCATCAGTATGATCACGCTGATATTGTAATGCTAGATTCAATTGCTCTTGAGTGATAATTCCTTTTTCAATGAGGTAATCACCGATACGGGGTACTAGCGCCTCTGGAGTGACAGGTATCCCTCTGGATATTTCGGATTGGGTTTGGACATTCCTCTCAGCTAGTACAGCCGCAAAGACCAAATCAACGCCACAATATTCACAATAACGTTGATTCTTTGGAATTTCTTTCCCGCAATTTGGACAAATGATTGTATCAATCATGGATGCACCCATTATTTACCCCCAATCATATCATAATTATTGCTAGTATAAAAAAACACATTGAACCAGTTAATATGTACCAATTGGGTGAATGTAATTGTTAAGTGTTTGTAAGGTAAAATCCCGTTATTTATAGCATAATAATACTAGAAAAACAAAAATCTGGGATCGGAATAGTAACTTATAAAAAGTTATATTTTTTATAAGGTGAAAAGAATAAATATATGATAACAAAAAATGAACCAATAAAAATATTAGTAATCGATGATGATTATGAGATCATAGAATTTCTAAAAATAATACTAGAACCTAAATATTTTGACCTATACACAACTTTATCGGGAGTTGACGGAATTTTTCTTACTGAAGAGAAAGAACCTGATCTCATCATCTTGGATATACTCATGCCCGATATCAATGGATTACGAGTTTGTACAAAAATCCGAGGGTTCAGTAATATCCCCATTTTAGTGTTATCTGCAATCGGCGAACCTGAGATGATCGCCAAAGCGCTTGATGCTGGTGCAGATGATTACTTGGTTAAACCCATTACAAAGAACTTATTGCTAGCCAGCGTTAACAAATTGACAAGGCGAGCTCGAGCTGAACAAGAAGCAATTTATTTAAGGAAATAATACCCCAATGCAGTAAATTCCTCTTTCAACTGCCGCTCACATCGGTTAAAATAGAATCAAGGCAATCAAAATCTAAAACAATACGACCTCAAATATAAATCTTAAGATAGTCTATACACATCGAGGTAACTCAACAATTCGGAGGAATACAATGCAAATTTGTTCCAAGTGCAATGAATCATCACCTGATAATGCCAAATTCTGTCCTCATTGTGGCGCCGACCTTAGTGAATGGTCTCAGACATCCTTAGCTCGTAAACGATTACAAGCCAATCCACGTGTTATTTATATCCGTATATCTGTATCAAAAGACGCTTGCCCGGCTTGCCGCCAAGCCGAAGGGGCATATGCAAAAGACTCAGTTCCTATATTACCTATTGAAGGTTGTTCGCACGAACGGGGTTGCAGATGTTTTTATCAGCCAGTATTGGATGAAATTTACCCCTGATTTACGAAACGATCACTTTTTGCTCAATTAGCCATTGCTTGGCATATTCTAACGCTTCGTCTCTGGAAAAGATCTCTCCAGCAGCTTGTGCTTCACGTAAGTGTTCTAATAATTGACCTATGATAATACCTGGTGAAAGTGTAAATTCTCTAATCAAATCATTGCCATTTAAAAACGGCTGCGGATAAACTGTCTCTCTTGAACGATCCCACCAAGCTTCAAATAAAATCCTACAAATATCTAATTGGCGATCCCAAATATCCTCTGTCAAAGAAGATCCATAGGTTGCCATTAGATCTGCTAGAGAAAGAAAACAGATATCAACACCTGCTTCTTGAGAATCTCTGAAGAAACGATATATTGCTCTTCGTGAGGGGAGACCATTGGATTGGGATAGTAAAAATGGTCTCATATGATTATTAACAATCTTGTAGATAAATTGAATCTCATTTTGACTTAATCGCAATTGATCAGCTCTTCGGGCTGCAATCTCCGCACCAAGCTTAGAATGACCAAAAAAGCGAGTTCGTTCTTCTTCGTCGAATTGAAGTGTCTCTGGTTTTGCAATGTCATGATACAAAGCAACAAAGCACAAGAGTCCTATTCTGGAGCGTAATGGATTTAACCTGATATTTAAATGCTCTGAAATTTGCTTTCTAAATCTCCTGAGACGTAAAGATAGTAACCTCAAATAAAAATTTTCTGACGAATTCTCATCACTTGAGGTAATTATGTTTCTAAGAATCAAATTCAACGAGGTCATAGTAAGTAAGCTGTGTTCCCAAACATCAAAATGGTGAGGTGAAGATTGTGAAACACCTTTAAGTGCAATTGTCTCCGGTAAAATAATATCCAATACACCTATTTGTTCAAGAATTCGTATCGCGCTATCGGGTTTTAATCCTTCAAAGATACGAAACAATTCGTCTCGTAAACGTTCTTGAGAAATTAGGTGTAAGCGTTGAATGTTAGCACGTATTTTTTTCAACGTATTGGGTTGAATCTGAAAATTTAGATCTACAGCGAAACGAACGGTCCGGATTATTCTAAGTGGGTCTTTTATATATGAATCAAAACTACAAGCACGCAGAACATGATTATTAATATCTTCCACACCTCCCAATGGGTCAATAATCGATTTTAGATTCCGTAAATCAATTGCGATTGCATTAATCGTCAAATCACGGGCGCGTAAATCCGATTCAAGATCAGATCCCCGAAAAGATGCAAAATCGATAAAGAAATCATAACCATCTGTTTTAATAATCACCCGTCCAGTTTCCCTATCTTGATCCAAAGGATAAAAAGCAGCTCCAATTCTATTGGCAAAACGCCTTGCAATTGAAATCGCAGAATTGGGCACAATAAGATCAAGATCATGGATGGACTTTCCTAGAATTGCGTCGCGTAAAGCACCCCCAACAAGATAAATTGGCAAATCTCTATTCACGACAGCTCGAACGTTTGATAATAATACTGAATAAGGTTCGAGAGCTGATTGTAGATTCATTCTTTCGGTTTATATCTATCCAGATCTACGGTAGCCACAAAGGGAAGATTGCGATAGTATTCATCGAGGTCTAATCCATATCCAAAAACAAACTTGTTAGGGATTACGAATCCACAATAATCTATGGGAACTTCTACTTCACGACGTTCTGGTTTATTGAGCAAGGCACACACACGTAGACTTTTCGGATGACGCGTTCGGAGAATCTCTAGAACCGAAGCTATTGTATAACCACTATCAATGATATCTTCTACGAGTAAGACATTTCTACCTTGGATTTCATCCTTTAAGTCCAAAGTTATGCGAACCTGTCCAGTTGATTCACGGGAAGTACCATAAGATGAAACTGCCATGAAATCTACTGTATTTGGGACACTAATATTGCGCATCAGGTCTGTAAGAAACATAATCCCCCCACGCAAGATGCATATTAAGTGTAAATCATCGCTCTCATAATCAGAACTGACTTCTTCACCCAATTCAACAACGCGCTTTTGAAGTGTGGTTTCATCTACTAAAATCTTGTCGATAATATCATGATAATCTTGCATCGTTTCTCTTTCGATAGTCATATACAGGACAAAAAAAATTTTTCTCTAGTATAATTCAAAATTTATTCTCTAGGAACCTGATGATGTTGTCGACAACGAGCCTCATACATTTCTGAGGCGCCTACTATAACGATCGGATCATAATAACGAGCTGGTTTTCCATCCACAAGTCGTTGAGTTCGACTAGCAGGTTCTCCACATACCATACAAATTGCTCTCAATTTATCAACGTCTTCTGCTATTGCCATCAAGGTTGGCATTGGTCCAAATGGCTCACCTCTGAAATCGGTATCAAGACCAGCTATGATCACTCGTAAACCACTATCTGCTAATTGCTCAGCAATGATAATAATCTCCGAATCAAAGAATTGGGCTTCATCAATTCCAACCACCGTAGTATCCCTATCGATGAGGTTAATAATCTCTTTTGCAGAATCGATTGGTTGAGCATCATACTCGCTGCCAGCATGCGAAGTAACTTTCTGAACTGCATAGCGGTTATCCACAGCTGGTTTAAAGACTTGCACTTTTTGTTTGGCAATGGTAGCTCGTATTAAACGCCTGATTAATTCATCAGTTTTTCCACAAAACATCGAGCCAGTGATAACTTCGATTGATCCCGTGTAATGTTTCATACTTCTCCTCATTTGAGTATACTGACCTATATTTTACCCCCTGCAAGCAGTTCTGATAAGTAAAGCTATCTTAAAAAATTAAATAAAAAAGACCAGCAAGCTATGATATGCTTGGTGGTCTTTTTATAATCATTCGTCGATTAGACCAAAATCTCGTCAGCCGCTTCAGGTATTTGATAACCAAATTGGCGTAGACGTTTCTTCAGATCGGCAAGTGATTTACGACCAAAGCCATCTATAGCTAACATAACCGACTCGCCTTCAGCTAACTTGTCAAGAGCATGCCCAACCTCAGTAATGCCAGCATCTGATAAAGCAGCTGTCGCACGTTTACCAAGCTCTAATTCTTCAATTGATCTATCAAGAGCAGTTCTTGCAGACTCGCGCTCTTCCAAATCGTCAATATATTGTTGGCGAGCTTGCAATTTCTTATAGAATCGATCCACCTGTCCTTCTGTATCAACAATACGTTGTTCACCAGTAAAGAAGGGATGGCATTTTGAGCAAACATCCGTGCGAATCTCTTTCATGGTTGAACCAGTAGTCCAGGTATTGCCACATGCACAAATTACTGTTGCATCTATATAATAAGTAGGGTGAATATCGGGTTTCATTGATTTCACTCTCCTAATTCTTTTGAACCAAATCAGCCGACATCACGCTAACTCTTTTACGATCACCGCGAATATTCTCAAAGACTACAATACCATCAGCGGTTGCAAATAAGGTATCATCTTTTCCAAGACCAACATTAAGACCAGGTTTAATGCGAGTTCCGCGTTGACGGACAAGAATATTACCGGAGATAACATATTCACCGCCAAACTTCTTTACACCTAAACGTTGGCTATTACTGTCACGACCATTGCGGCTTGAGCCGCCACCTTTTTTATGAGCCATAACTAACTCTCCTTTTCTTTCGGCGAGGATTCCTTTTCAGTCTTACTATCGGTATGATTGATCGCATCGATCTGTAAACGAGTATATTTTTGCCGATGTCCTGTTTTAACTCGATAGCGCTGTTTAGGTTTATATTTAAAAACAACTACTTTTGGACCTTTAACCTGATCGACAACGGTAGCGTGTACAGAAATATCTTCAAGAATAGGTGTACCTATCTGAACATGATCATCTTCGACCAGTAAAAGGACATTCTCCAAATCAACTTGTTCACCTATTTCAGCTGAAAAGCGATCCACCTCGATCGTCTTTCCTTCGATGGCTTTATATTGCTTACCACCGTCTTCAATAATTGCATATTTCATAAGCTTCCTCCAAGCTTCACTTCACCATTCAAGTCGCAATATTTTATTATTCTTGCCTCCACAAACAATAACCATGCAACAGAACGGGGAAGTTGGGGATTAGGATACAATACAATGCCCCAGTAGGAATTACCGGGGTCAGAGCGAAAAGTATTATAACGATATTGATAGCGCTTGTCAACCGAAAAATCAATAAAGTTTTGATCTTTTCCGAGAATCTTTTTTATTCAAGCGATTGTATTGAATATTAAGAAAAATGATAGTAATATAAGTATATGGGAATGATTTGCCTACGTTGTGGATTTCAAAACCCACCCGGGATGCGTTTTTGTGGTAATTGTGGAGCGAGATTAGCTGCAACATCAGCATTAAACCCAAACATGATCGCGGAAGGTTTTGCTGATCCAGCTGATCTTGGAGTCATGATGGGTGCTGACTTAGTTGAAAGACTCCAAAAAGCTGGTGTCGAAGCTCGAGGACAACGTAGAAACGTAAGTGTCCTTTTTGCAGACATCTCGGGATATACCGCATTATCAGGACGGATTGATAGTGAAGATCTCTTTGAAATTGTTCAAAAATTCATTCAAGTTCTATCTCGGAATGTCTATAAATATGAAGGCATTATCGATAAATTAACCGGCGATGGGATTATGGCGCTTTTTGGCGCTCCTATCTCCCATGAAAATAACGCAGAACGAGCTGTAAGAGCTGCCATCGACATGCAAATAGAAATCGCTCAGATGAGTCGACAGTTAGAAGAAACGCTTCAAGAAAGTCTAAAATTGAGAGTGGGGATTCACTCAGGCTCCGTGATAGTTGGAGGCATTGGGACTAACCTGATGATGGATTACACAGCCATCGGTGACACAGTGAATTTAGCAAGGAGGATAGAAGAAGCCTCCCCTTCAGGCGCAGTCTTAATTAGCGAAGCAGTGTACCGACACGTGCGTGCCTTTTTTAATTGTCAACAAGTCTCTGTTTTGAACGCAAAAGGCATTACTCAACCAGTTATCGCCTACCGCGTTGTAGGACCAAATACAAGACCAAGCAAACTGCGCGGTATCGATAATCTACGTGCGCCCATGGTCGGACGAAACTCCGAATTATTAATGATAAAACAAGTCGCACAGAATATGCTGAAAAGTAAACGCAGTTATACCACTATCATTTCTGGGGAAGCAGGTATCGGTAAAAGTCGCCTGAAGGAAGAATTTACCGCCTCCCTTGATCAATCAGCTTTCTATATATTAGAGGGCAGCAGCCTTGTTTACCGTCACGTTGCATATTGGGTCTTCCGTGAAATTCTGTTCAGCTATCTCAAAATCCCTTCGAACACCCCTGTATTACCTGCAAGACAAAAACTAAGCCACGTCATGTACCGATTGATGGGTGATGAAGCGAAAGAAAATCTACCATTCTTAGAACATCTCATGGGGTTGCCATACTCCGATTCGAGTATAGCGGAAAAAATAAATGGATTAACCGCTGAACAACTACGTGAACAGATCTATCTTGCTATGCAGGATTTCTTCTTCTTGGAAGCTAAAAAGAGACCCATCATCCTGGTCTTAGATGATTTTCACTGGGCAGATCAAGCATCAATTGATCTCTTACGTTACCTTCTGGAATCCCTTCACGAATCCCCAATTCATTTCCTAATTATATCTAGGATCGTCGAGGAGAATAATTTTGGCGCTGTAACCACTTGGGCTGAAAAGAACCTCGCTGAATGCTTTCGATGGATTGAGCTAGAGGCATTAAAAAAAGATGAGATCGCAAAATTACTTTACCTCTTGATTTCCATCCCAAAATTTCCTAGCAGATTAAGTGATAAAATTCTGGAAAGGTCTTCCGGAAATCCCCTATTCCTTGAAGAAACACTTAGAATGTTAATCGATGAACAAATCATACAACATCAAGATAATCAATGGGTTGTTGTTCAGGAAGGTGATACAGGGTCATTAGGTATCCCAACCAGTTTATTAGAATTAGTGTTAGCGCGCTTTGACCGACTCGATACCCTTCAAAGATTTATTCTACAAATTGCTTCAGTGATAGGTAAAGATTTCAGTATGCCGGTATTAAGCGCTGTCACCCAAAAATTAGGAATTTCAACAAAGGAGTTACATCAATCGATTGACCAATTGCTGCAACGAGAATATATTTTCGTCGTAGAAGGCTCCTACGACTCAGATTATTCCTTTAGACATATCCTGATGTCAGATGCCATCTATAGTACTATGTTGAGAAAAGAACGCAATATTCTTCATGGTGAAATTGCAGATACAATCGAAAGCCTCTACGCCAATCAGTTAGATGAACAAATAGATATCCTCGCTAATCATTATCGCTGGAGCCCAAACCGTGAAAAAGCATTACACTATTTAATACTAGCGGGACAAAAAGCAGATCGCAACCAACTTAACGAGCAGTCTCGCAATCATTACGAAGAAGCGTATCAGATATTATCCACTATAGAACATAAACCCTTTCAAGCTTACCAAGTCAATCATGGCTTGGGTGACGTTCATGTTTTCTGCGGAGAATATCCCGAAGCCAGGAAGTTTTACAAGAAAGCAACTCAAATTCTGATTAACAATCAACCCAAAGAACATATCGCAGAAATTGGGTCACTATTCCGAAAAACAGCTCGCACATATGAAAGACAAGGAAATTACGATGAAGCGCTTCAATATCTCTCAAAAGCGGAAAAAACTATACATAATTCACAAGAACCCTTGCTTGTAGAACAAGCTGAGGTATGGAATGATATTGCCTGGATCCATTTTCGTCGTGGAAATTTCCTTGAAGCAGGTACTTTATTGGAGAAAGCATTAGTACTTGCCCTAGAAAGCGATTCGTCGGCGGTTATTGCATCTATTTACAATCGATTAGCAGGTGTAGCTTATAACCAAGGCGATTGGGACAATACCACCGCTTATCTGCGCGAAAGTATAAAAATTAGGGAATCCAGCCGAGATTTATCAGGACTTTC
>CAZJMV010000190.1:0-4575 GCA_964547225.1 uncultured Anaerolineaceae bacterium
CTTGAAGCAATTGGTCAAAGAAATTGACCCAAGCGCTTTCATTGTGCTCGGGTATGGCAATCAGGCGATTGGTGGTGTTTTAAAAGCAAAGAAAAATTCTTAGACAAAAAAAACTAAATCAAAGATAAGACTTTTGATGTATTGCCAAAACAGAATCAATAGCATATCATATTGTAGAAGAAATCAATAATCCATCCTAATATTCAAACTTTCATTAGAAAAAGGTGTAATCATGAAACAAAAAAATTTATCCATCAGAATACAAAATAAAAAAAGCTTAGCAATTAGAACTGGTTTGAAAGCGGGTATGCTCATCTATTCCGACCCCCAAAACTCAATCGAATCAACATCAAACCAATTACATCATCTGTAAGCAGCTGGGATTTAAATATCCAAAACCTCAATTGTTTTTTAGTAAGATAATTCTCCTAAAAGCTTAGGATCTGAAAGCATCCTGAGCTAATTTTGTATCAATAAATGGACCGGCATCTCCTGTGTTAGCAAAATGGTAGAGAGAGGCTTGGAAAATTCCATTTACAGCGCCATTCAATAAAGCCACCAAGATAATCCCAAAAATCATTAAGATCACTCCCGCAATGATCAATGCAATCATATCCAGGGTTATCCCTGCCGCAATCAATGCCCCAGTCAAGATGAATACCAGAATATAAGCCAGGCACGAGACACCGCTGACTGCCATACTGCCTACAAAATTCTCCCCCCAAGTGTTCTTAAAGATTTCAAGGCTGCGCTGAAGGGATTTTTTGACGCTGATATCCTCAACAACGATCACCGGAACAGCGAAGAAAACCATTAAATTCCAAGCACCTTGGATCAAACCACCTAGGATCGCGGTAAAGATTTGGACAACCACTTTATCTGAATCGCGCCCAGAAGAAGTAATTAGACGAGCGATGACACCAACGGTTGCAGAAATGAACGCGAAGATGAAGATCTTTCCTAAGCGGTCACGGGCAACAGCTAACCCATCCCCAACCGTGGCGGACTCACCTTGGATCATGCGCATAACCGCACCAACGAGCGCAGTATTCGAAAAGATGATTACAAAATAAACCGCCAGATAGTAGATGAAAAGCACCATCAAAGCAAGGGCATACTGCAGAGTGGTCGCCTCTCCACCTGTATCTATCGCTTGCAGCACTGGCTGCGCCAAGAAAGCCTCAGGGATGAAGAAGATGATGCTGACGATGATCATCCCAATCCCTGAGATAATCGGGAATGCGATCAATTGCTTGTTCTGCAGCAATGCGTTCCAGCTTTGTCGAGAAATTTGAAAGCCATTATTTATTTTGCCTGCCATGTTGTGTCTCCTATTAGATGAAATAAAATGTTCTATTTAATTAAATTTTCGGTTACTTCATTCCCATTTTAACTGATAAATAACTAAAAATGCCAAAAGATCAAGATCAATGGAATAGCAATTGCCGCGACGATCACCTCCAACAGCAGTCCCATGCGCCAATAATCGCCGAAGCGGTAGCCCCCAGGGCCCATAACGAGAGCATTCGATTGATGACCAATTGGCGTGAGGAAGGCACAGGAAGCGCCAATCGCAATCGCCATGAGAAAGGGATCGACTGAAACACCCAAGCTGTTCGCAGCGCTAATCCCAATAGGCGCCATCAGGACAACCGCCGCCGCGTTGTTGACCAAGTCAGATAGGAACATCGTACCCACAAAAATAATCAATAATATACCCGCAGGCGGCATTATGTCAGAAATATGGAGGAGAGAATCCGCCAGCAGCTGCGCGCCACCGCTGGTTTCCATTGCCTCACCCACGGGGATCATAGCTCCCAGTAAGATGATGATCGGTAAATCGATACTCTGATATGCTTCGCGCAAGGTGATGAAGCCCAGCGCGGTCATGATTAGCGCAGCTGCGACGAAAGTAACCTGCACCGGTATCAGACCAATTGCTGCGAGAAAAAGCGCCGTGCCAAATATTAACAGAGAAGGAAGGATACGACGCGGTTGACCTAACCGAAGATTCCTTTGGGCTAAGGGTAAACATCCTAGTCTCTCCAACACATCCTTAGCCGTCCCCAAGTGGCTTTGTAGGAGTAATGCGTCACCACCTTGAAAGCGAATACGATCTAAGCGCGCCCACAAGCGCTGATCCTGACGCGAAATCGCCAATAGATTCACGCCGTAACGCTTGCGAAGGTCCAAACTGTAAGCGGTCTGTCCAACCATGAGCGAGTTTGGAGTGATAACAGCTTCCAACAATGTGATTTCATCCGACTCAAGATCTGCGCGTTCAATCGATTCACTGCCTACCAATTCAAGCCCGGCTTTAGAAAGAAGGTTATCCAAATCATCCGTATCGGCTTCCAAGATCAAGATATCGTTGGTTTTAAACTTGGTATGTGAAGCAGGCGCAAAACGACGTTCACCCGAACGCACCAAGCCAATCACATTAGTTCCATTTTCCAAACAAGTATGGATTTGGGATAACTTTGTTCCATTAAGCTTGGAATTTTCCGGGATGCGTACCTCGGTGATATATTTTTCAATTTCGAACAAATCTTGCGAGTTGGAACGAGCGCGGCGAATGGGAATCAAGCGCCAACCAATCAGCACGATGAAAAGCAATCCAGCTAGCGCAACTCCTACACCGACGAGGGAGAAATCAAACATACTGAATGGCGCGGCGCCGGTATTTTCACGAAATGAAGCAACGATAATATTTGGTGGTGTGCCAATTAAAGTGGTCATACCACCTAAAAGTGAAGCGAACGCCAAGGGCATCATTAGTGCAGAAACTGGGATTTGTTTTTTACGGGCGATCTGGAGGGCAACCGGTAGCAGCAATGCTAAAGCGCCAACGTTATTCATGAAAGCAGACAAGACCGCAGTTATTCCGGTCAACGCTGCTAGTTGAATTAGCTTGCCGCCCTTTAGCTGCAACAACCAATCTCCAATCAAATCAACAACACCTGAGTTTTGCAACGCTCGACTAACCACTAATACCGCCGCGACGGTCACCACAGCTGGATTGCCAAACCCGATGAAAGCGCGATCGACAGGCACAAGTCCGGTGAGGACAACAATTAACAGCGCCAATAAGGCAACCAGATCATAGCGCCAACGACCTTGGATAAAAAGAACCAGCGTCAGGATGAGCGTTCCAAAGATAATCAACTGTTCAATGGACAAAACAACTACCTCCTATCCTTAGATAATCCTCACTCCGACGTGATGCATCTGTCAACTAACCTAATCCTTAATTTTTCGAGCGCTAAACAACGCATGACCTGCCAGCATCCAATGCACTTCGATATCGTTGAAACCCGCTTTTTCAAGCCATTTTAATTGGTCAAAAAGAGGCGAGGGTTTATCAATATCATCAGGATCAAAATAACGATACATATTCCAATGCTGGTTAAGAAAGGTTTCAAAAGCATCCAACGATCGATCATACTCCAGGGCTTGCTTTTTGACCTCCTCATCCCACTGATCCGCAGCAAGTTTCAAACCCATTTGATTTTTAAAGGCAACTACGTCTGCAATGATAAAATTGCCACCATCGATCAAAAGTCGATAGATATCTGAAAAGAGGGTTCGTTTCTGATCAGCATCGAGGTGGTGAATAGCAATCGAAGAGACCACAGCGCTGATCGGCTGATCGATTGATCTCCAATCCGAGGCAGCCAAATCAAAAAGCTGACATCGAAATCTCTCTCCGAAACGAGCCAATCGATTGCTTGTGCGTTTGAGCATCTCTGTTGAACCATCCAGCGCAACGACAGTCATCTGTGGGTAACGAGCAAGGATCATCTCAGCTAAAAGCCCTTCCCCACAGCACAGTTCCATAACCGAACAAGGCATTCTTAGACCTGAGAGTAAGTCAACCATCATGCGAATTTGATGGTCTCTTTGGGGAACAAAGGTCTTCCCGTAATCGATGAATAGACGTGATGTATCTTCATCCCAAGCAGGTTGATGGATAGAATCAGCTTTCCTATTCATTGTTCTTTTGGACATGATGTTCTAATTCTAACTGAGTTTTGAGAAAAATGATGACAATCCATTTTTATATCGTTCTAATTATAAGGAAGGAAATTCAGCAACTATCAGTGGACTACAGGTTCACGATATACGTCTAATGACGTATTGACGAAAACGGGAAGCAAACATTATATTATGTAAACAAATCATTCAAGTTATATTTTGATTTATCGAAATAGGAAAAAAAGGATCATGGAACAAGATAGATATCAACTTACATCATCTAAACAAACTTATCTTATACAAGCCATGAATGTCGGTATATTGGTTAGGACGGACGTTCACGCTGGAGCAAAAGGTGTTGACTATAAATGTGATATATGCCGAAATAATTGCGAATATGCAGAACATAAATATGCCTGCTTATCTGAATGTGATTTGATCTGTTAAGACTTATTTGGTTAGTTCGATTTGGGGTGGTTTGGTGGCTACGTAATTGTCATCCGACGAGTAGAAAATATCAAGGTCGTTATTTCCACCTAGTTCCACAGAATAACCTATTACCTGGCTTCTCCAACCAGTTGTTTCTCCAGCGCCTAACAT
>CAZJMV010000191.1:0-6188 GCA_964547225.1 uncultured Anaerolineaceae bacterium
AGCGAAGGGGCACGTTTTGCTGAGACTATTCAAGAGATCACCAGTGAACTTAGGCAATTAGGTCCTAATCCCACCCGGGAACAATGGGCGTTTTAGAAAATATGGACGCATACTATGAAAAGGCAAGCTCATGAAGATAACTCTATCGGTTGAAAACCATAACACTTTGGAGACACTCCAGGGATTTCTAAAAAAACTGCTTGAAGCTGGTATTTTTGATTTGCTGCTCGTTCCTATGCGGACTAACAACGGAATGATCGCACCAACCTTAGTGAGTGATCCGAAATATCTAGTTCAAGCTGATCCTCTGGCGCCAGTATTATCGAATAACAGCGCCACTTTGGTTGGTAAACTTAGTCATACACAACCACGTCCAAAACTAGGGGCGGTCTTGCGTGCCTGTGAAATACGCGCTCTAGTTGAATTGGTCAAAATGAAACAAGCTAGCTTAGATGATCTTACCTTGATTGCATTGGATTGTGCTGGTACATACAACGTACCTACATTCCTGAGTAAAGAATCCACAATGATTGATCATACCGCACAACTCTGGGAACAGCTTTTTCAACAGGTAATTGATCATCCCGATTCACATAATCCGGAACTGCGTGCTGCGTGTCAGATTTGTGAGCAGCCCGTTTATGATCTGGCACAAATTAATATTCAATTATTGAACAGTGATTTGCATAGCGAGATAGTGATCGATATGTCGGAAGAATTGGCTTCCAAGTTTGATTTCCCAATAAAAGCAGAGGATAACCGACAAGCGATCTTAGAAAACCTGATTTCAGCGCGACAAGCTTATCGTGATGACCAGTTTGCAGAAATCCGCACTCACCTGGAGGACGAAGAAGGCATTACAGGTGTCTTTGCCAGTTGTATTCGCTGCCATAACTGCATGAATGTCTGTCCGATCTGTTATTGCAAGACTTGTGTGTTTAAGAGCGCGGTTTTTGACCATGCTCCGATGCAGTATGTTGAATGGACGCATCAAAAAGGCGCCTATCGTTTGCCATCTGATACCACCCTCTTCCATCTCACTCGTATGAACCATATGGCGCTTTCTTGTGTAGGTTGTGGAATGTGCACTGAAGCTTGTCCGTCTGAATTGCCGGTTGGTTTGGTTTTCCGCGCAATGGGCGATCGCTTGCAACAAGTTTTTGAATATATCCCTGGGCGCGATGTGGAAGAGCCCTTGCCGTTGATCACTTTTAAAGCCGATGAATGGACCGAAGTTGGAAGGGAGAAATGATTCGAAGAGATGATTACGCATAGAATAAATTACGAGAATTGATTTTCGTACCGGTAGGAGAATGCTATGTCTGAAGAACTTGATCTTATTCCGATTTATATTATGGGGAAACGCTATGACGTGCCCGCCAGCCTGACCATAATGAAGGCGATGGAATGGGCAGGCTACACCCTGATCCGTGGTGTTGGCTGCCGCGGCGGTTTCTGCGGCGCTTGCTCCACGGTTTACCGCATCAAAGATGACCCGAAACTTTATTTTGGTTTAGCCTGTCAAACGGTAGTACAGCCAGAAATGTATCTCGGGCAAATTCCATTCTTCCCAGCCAAACGTGCTACTTATGATATTTCTCAACTCGAACCAAATGCGGAAACCTTATTTACGATCTATCCAGAACTTCTGCGCTGTCTAGGTTGCGGTACTTGTACGAAAGCCTGCCCGCAAGAATTGAATGTTAAAGGCTATATGGCAGCCGCGATGCGCGGTGATATTGCAGCCGTTGCGAATATGTCCTTCGATTGTATTATGTGTGGTTTGTGTGCCGCGCGTTGTCCTGCTGAAGAGCCACAATATAACATCGCCATCCTAACAAGGCGTTTATATGGACGCTATTTAGCGCCGCGCTCCGAACACCTTCAGTCGCGTGTAGATGAAATCACCGAAGGTGTTTTTGATGATGAAATTGGACAATTAAAAACACTGGATATCGATCAGCTAAAAGAACGCTATAAAGCGCGTACGATTGAGGCTTAAGGAGCCGTACCATGACTTATACATCAGAGATATTAGCGAATATTAAAATTGTTGAAACTACCCGTCAAGGACGTCTCAATCAGAAATTCCCATCGATGACACTTGAAGAAAGGCAAAAAGTGCTCAGTGCTTTCCATCCTGATTATATAGATGAAGGGATGCGCGCGATACGCGTGGGTATTAATAAAGGCGACCGCACACCTCTAGAATTAGCGGATGTACTAGAAGGTCGCCCGCATATCCCTGCTGATTTCGATTTGAGCCAACCGGAGATTGATACGGATGTCTTGGTTGTCGGTGGTGGTGGAGCAGGCGCTAGCGCAGCTTTATTAGCGCAGCAAAATGGCGCTAAAGTCACCTTGGTGACCAAGCTGCGCTTCGGTGACGCTAATACGATGATGGCGCAAGGGGGCATACAAGCTGCTGATCTTCCGGAAGATTCTCCTTCCATCCATTATTTAGATGTCATCGGTGGCGGTCATTTTGATAATTATCCTGATTTGGTTGAAGCGTTGGTGATGGATGCGCCTCTGGTGATCGACTGGCTGGAAAATCTAGGGGTTATGTTTGATAAGTTGCCCGATGGCATCATGATCGAAGCGCATGGCGGTGGTACCAGCCGTAAAAGAATGCACTCAGCGCGTGATTACACAGGTGCTGAGATTATGCGTACCTTACGAGATGAGGTTCGCAACCGTCCTGTTATCGAGGTGATCGAATTCTGCCCAGCTGTGGAATTGGTATTAGATGATAAAGGTCAGGTTTGCGGAGCGATACTCATGAATCTTGAGACCGAGCAATTCTTCTATGCGCGTGCCAAAGTAGTCGTCTTAGCCACAGGCGGCAGCGGTCGCTTACATTATCAAAAATTTCCGACTACCAACCATCACGGGGCAACTGGCGATGGTATTGTCCTGGCATATAGAGTTGGCGCAAATTTAGCATTCTTGGATACGATGCAGTACCATCCCACCGGCGCTGCTTTCCCAGATCAGATCCTGGGACAATTGGTCACAGAGAAAGTGCGCGGCTTGGGGGCTCAACCAGTCAATACCAAGGGTGAACAGTTCGTTTATCCTCTTGAACCGCGTGATGTCGAAGCGGCTGCCTTCATCCGTGAATGCAGGGAGCGTGAGCTAGGGATCGTAACGCCCAGCGGACAACCTGCGGTCTGGTTGGATACGCCCATGATCGATATCATCCATGGCTCCGGCACGATTGATAAAGCTTTACCAGCGATGGTTCGACAGTTCAAGCGTTTTCAAATTGATATGACCGAACAACCGATCCTTGTCTACCCGACACTGCATTACCAGAATGGTGGTGTCTCGTTAAAAGCGGATTGCCAAACAGGGGTGCCTGGTTTGCTGGTAGCCGGTGAAGTCGTTGGTGGTATCCATGGTCGTAATCGCTTGATGGGAAACAGCTTACTGGATGTATGTGTCTTCGGTCGCCGCGCCGGTCAAACCGCAGCCAGACTCAGTCAGGAATTACATCCCGCTAAACCCAATCTGGAGCACGTTACAAAGTGGAATCAGGAACTGGATGCAGCAGGTATAAACGGCGCCTTGCGTTCACCTATCTTGATCCCAAGCTATACACGCAAGCGTTAAACTAAACTTCTCAAGGAAAACCTAATTGAGCTTGATTTGCTTTATTGAGAGGGTATAATATTGAGGAACAATATAATTTAGCAATTTTTTTTATGTAGGTGTTATCCACACTTTAGGGTAAGCTTGTCCTTGTACTTAATGTTGATTAAAAAAGGAAAGGGAAGTATAGGCTGATGTCGAGGTTGGATAAGTCTCACGAGTTGCAGACGTAATAAAGCGATGAATACATATATTCTTATTAGCGCTTCTGTTTTATTACTAATAAGTGTTCTTGTCAGTAAGATCTCTGACCGATTTGGCATCCCCGCGCTGTTATTATTGTTGGTGCTGGGTATGTTGGCAGGTTCTGATGGTCCCGGAGGAATCTATTTCGATGATCCTGCTTTGGCGCAGTTCATTGGTGTAAATGCACTTGTTCTGATTTTGTTTTCAGGTGGTCTAAGCACAGAATGGTATTCTGTGCGCTCTGTTCTCAAAGAAGGTCTGCTTCTTTCATCTTTAGGTGTATTATTCACAGCTTTAATGGTTGGGTTATTTGCGGGTAAGCTTCTTGGGCTCTCGATCATTGAAGGTTTGTTGCTTGGTTCGATCGTTTCATCTACTGATGCAGCGGCTGTCTTTTCGATAATGCGTTCAAAAGGTATCAGCCTCAAAGGCAAGATAAAACCGCTTTTGGAATTGGAGTCGGGTAGCAACGATCCAATGGCAATATTCCTTACGATTGGTTTAATTCAGTTGATAACCCATCCCGATCTACCTCTGATCAACTTAATCATATTATTTATCCAACAAATGTTTTTTGGAGCTTTGGTGGGTTATGGTATGGGCAGGGTTATGTTGTTTCTAGTTAATCGCATAAATTTGGGTTACGAAGGTCTGTATTCTGTATTAACTTTGTCGTTAGTATTCTTGACATTTGGATTGACCGATATCTTAGGCGGTAGCGGTTTCTTGGCTGTCTATTTGGCTGGTATTTTTCTGGGGAATAATTGTTTCATTCATCAGCGAAGCCTTTTACAGTTTCATGACGGTTTAGCGTGGATTATGCAATTTGCTATGTTTTTAACTTTGGGTTTACTTGTATTTCCTTCTCAAATAATTCCCATCGTAGGCGTTGGTTTGCTGATCGCAATTTTTTTAATGTTCATTGCTCGCCCTATCAGTATTTTTATTAGTTTGTTTCCTAGTACATTGAAATGGCGAGAAAAAGCATTTATTTCTTGGGTGGGTTTACGTGGTGCAGCTCCGATTATTTTGGCAACTTTTCCATTGCTAGCGGGACTTCCTCAATCCAACTTGATTTTCAACGTGGTTTTTTTCGTTGTTTTAACTTCTGTCTTACTTCAGGGAACTACAATACCTCTCGTAGCTCGATGGTTACGAGTTGATGCGCCAGTAATTCCCAAACGAGTGTATCCTATAGAATATTCACCTATGGATGGATTAAAAAGTGAACTCAAGGAATTACCCATCCCATTAGAATCAAAAGTTACTGGAAAAGCTATCTTTGAATTAGGTCTTCCTAGAGATTTTTTGGTGATTCTAATCGCAAGAGAAAAAGATTTTATGATACCCAGTGGAGGAACAGTTATACAAGGCGGAGATACCTTGTTGGTGTTGTCTGATGAGAAGGATTTTGAGAAAGTTATCAGAGAACATAACTTGGCTAGGTTTTAGTAAGATAAATTGAAAAGCCATTCTTACTGACCGTTTCAAAAATGCATATGCAAAACTGGCAGAACAAATCTAAAAGAAAGTTCAAAAACTATCTGGCTCTTAGCGAATGATCCCCGACATCCATCCTTACAAACCAAACCTATTCAAGGGAAAAGGGCATCTACGAGACTCGTTTTGATCGGAATTATCGAATGACGTATGAGCGGTTACCTGCGATATTCTCAGAATGTGAGCAGTAGGAAAACACAATCAAACGCTGAAGATATCCTAATCAGTGATTGAGAAAATTCTTCTAATTCAAGCGCCTAATGTATCGCTGAAGCATATCCCGTATTGGTTGTGAATTTGAATTGATTTTTTTAGTTGCTGAACACCAATCACAGGAAATTTGGTACTATTATTAGATTATGCAGAATAAGTGGCTGAAGAAATCAAAAATATGACTTAGCGGATATTTTAATAAAAAGCACTCTACCAAAAAATTTCCAATAAAAAAACCTTTGCTATTTGATAAACATCCAAGGATAAATAATGGAAAGCTCTTTTGAAACAAACCGCTTGACAATTGTCAGTTTTATAAGCGGGCTAATAGTGCTTCTCAGCCTTGGTCTTTATTATGGATTGGTCTCTATAGCATATCCAACCTCGCCCGGACAGTCACCTCTGCTTCCAGAACGCATCATAATCGCGATCATGGATGGTTCAGTATCTGTGCGAAATTTCTGCGCGCTAACAGCTCTAGTCACTGGTATTCTTGGGCTCAGAGAAAT
The DNA here is from genome assembly GCA_964547225.1 of uncultured Anaerolineaceae bacterium. Lineage (GTDB taxonomy): Bacteria > Chloroflexota > Anaerolineae > Anaerolineales > UBA4823 > CAZJMV01. Next base: position 6,063 of record CAZJMV010000191.1, read on the forward strand.
TAAGGTAAAAGATGGGAATGAGAAAGGAAAAATCCTGGCTTGGATAGGTATTGTGATAGGTAGTGGCTGGCTCCTATTAGGATTACTGGTTGGGATTAGCTTTTTCTTGGCTGAGTTTTTTCACCG
>CAZJMV010000192.1:0-20518 GCA_964547225.1 uncultured Anaerolineaceae bacterium
AGCAACCATAAGAAAAATCCAGCAAAATAAACCGTCTCGAATAATCGTTCCGTCCGTGCTGCTAGCGATCAGCATCATCAGCTATGCTGTCAGCATTCGAAAGTTGGGCTTCTACTGGGATGATTTCCCATCCATTTTCTACTTACATTTTCTAGGACCATCGGGCTTCCACGATGCCTTTTCCGTTGATCGTCCTTTATTAGCGTGGGTCTTTCAAATAACAACACAATTGGCAGGCGAGTCGATCTTAAAATGGCAGCTTTTCGGCATCCTGACACGCTGGCTAAGCAGTGTAATGTTATGGTGGACACTGGTTCTATTATGGAAAGATCATCACAAACAAGCGACTTGGATCGCTTTACTTTTCGCTGTCTATCCAGGATTCTCACAACAATATATCTCCGTCACTTACAGCAACGCCTTTTTGGTATTTAGTATTTTCCTGGCTTCTTATGCAACAATGATCCTGGCATTTCAAAAAAGAGATTGGTTCATCCCGCTAATCACAGTCTCGCTGGCTTTTAGTGCTTTTTCGCTCTTCACCTCGGAATATTTCTTTGGATTAGAATTAATGCGACCCGCGATAATCTATCTATGCCTAGAAGAAGACAGGGCTAGAAAACAAATCTTAAAAACAATCTCGCGATGGATTCCATATCTACTGATCGTACTTATATTTCTCTTTTGGCGTCTCTATTTGACAGAAACCCCGCGAGGTGATATCCAGATATTTGGTTTCTTGAAAAGCAATCCCCTTATTGCGAGCTTGTATATGATCTATACCGTGATCAAGGATCTCATTCAAGTAACCTTTTTGTCATGGTGGCGCGTCTTTACGCTAGAGAAATTGACAAAATTCGGAAATCATGCCGTAATCTTGTATATCACGATTAGCATCCTAACCGCTATCTTCGCATTGATCTTTCTCTTTCTCTACCGCAAAGAAAAAAACAAGTTAGAGACTCGCGCCAATAATGTCGCTTGGGCAAGACAAGCGCTTTGGATTGGTGTTTTCAGCATGTTTCTAGCAGGTTTACCATTCTGGGCAACCTATTTACCCATTAAACTGCAGTTCCCGCAAGACCGTTTTACGATGCCATTTATGGTCGGCGCGTGTATTACGCTTATTGCTTTATTCGAATTCCTGATTAGGAGAGAAACCATAATTCTCCTAATTCTGGGAATCTTAGTTGGCGCAAGCGCGGGCTTTCACTATTACAACAGCTTGCTTTATGCACGTGAGTGGGATTTTCAAAAAACCTTTTTTTGGCAGTTGAGCTGGCGTGTGCCCACGATCGAACCAGGGACATTACTTCTCACGCCCGAGCTACCCTTTAATTACTATAGTGATAATTCACTCACCGCGCCCCTCAATTTGATCTATGCACCCGATAATACTTCTCGAGAAATGCCGTATATGATTTTCGATTTAGATGCGCGCTTATACAATGCAATCAGCACTTTTGAAAAGGGTCAAGACGTGCAAGGAGATTATCGCGCTATGAATTTTTCAGGGACTACCTCGCAAGTGTTGGGGTTCTTCTTCGCGCCTCCGCGCTGTGTAACGATCATCGATCCAAGCATAGAACAATTAATTCCAAATCAAGAATTGTATATCCCCGAAGCATTAGCCTTATCTGATCCGGCATGGATAAAAAACAACAATACTAATGCAGCGATCCTCCCAGAACGATATTATGGCAATCAACTCGCACCAAGTTGGTGTTATTATTTTGAGAAAGCAGATCTAGCGCGGCAGTTTTCAGATTGGGATCAAATTGCAGCATTAGGCGAAGCGGCAAAAACGTACCTCATTCGGTTAACCCCCGCTAACGCAATCGAGTTGACGCCCTTTGTGGAAGGATATGCAAAAACCGGTAACTGGCAACAAGCATTGGACTGGTCTCAAACAGCTTATAAGAAGAATGAAAAAACGCAGACACGCTTATGTACCATTTGGCAGGAGTCTTTGGCAATCACATCAGAAAAATCCATTCCTCTATCGGTTATCAACCATATTGAAAATGAACTAGAATGTGAATGAGCAAAAATGAGTACCTCATATAATCAAGTTTCTAAAGGGATATCGATTGTCATCCCGGTTTACAATAGTGAAGATATACTGCAAGACCTTGTTGAGCGTCTTGGTTCAGTTTTACCATCACTAACAAACAATTACGAACTGATCCTGATCAATGATGGTAGCCGAGATAATAGCTGGCAAGTGATCTGCGCGCTCGGTGAAAAATATGATTGGATTCGAGGACAAAATTTAATGCGCAATTATGGGCAACATAATGCTCTTTTGGCAGGCGTTCGAGCGGCGCAAAACTCAATCATTGTCACGATTGATGACGATCTTCAGCACCCACCCGAGGAAATACATAAACTTCTCGAGAGATTGGATGATGGTTACGATGTCGTTTATGGCATTCCCTATAAACAGCAACATGAATTATGGCGCAACCTCTCTTCATATATCACTCGCCTAGCTTTACAAAGCACGATGGGGGTAGAGAATGCCCAAAAAGTAAATGCCTTTCGTGCCTTTCGAACCCAATTACGAGACGCCTTCGAAGATTATCGCAGTCCCTTTGTGATCCTGGATGTACTGCTGACTTGGGGGACAACCCGCTTTGACGCTATTCCCGTCAATCACAAGCCGCGTTATCAAGGCAAATCCAATTACACCTTTCGGAAATTATTCAGTCATGCAATTAATATGATCACCGGATTTACGGTTTTACCGTTACAATTAGCGAGTTGGATGGGCTTCACACTTTCTATCTTCGGGGTAATCTTATTAATCTATGTGATAGGTCGTTATATCATTCAAGGCGGCAGCGTGCCGGGCTTCCCTTTCTTGGCATCCACGATAGCCATTTTCTCTGGCGCGCAGCTCTTTGCGCTAGGAATTATCGGTGAATATCTGGCTCGCATCCATTTCCGAATCATGGATAAACCCACCTATGTCATTCGCAAGAAACACGAACAAGATAAGGAGAATTATGGGTCAAGAGAATGAACCTTGCCTATTTTTAGAATGGGATACTGATTTCTTTGGACATCGCATTGGACGTGTCCTTGGAGATCAATTAGATGCAAAAAAAATAGAATCAATCTATGCGTGGTCAGAAAATAATGCCATTGAATGCCTTTATTTTCTGGCGAATGCAGATGACCCTGATACTATCCGACAAGCTGAGGAGCACGGTTTCAAATTGGTTGAAGTACGTTTAAATATGGAACGTTCCCTCAAGAATTGGAACCCAAGCACACGCCCAAAAGCTTCCCAAGAAGTGCATATCCGATCTGTTAAACCAGAAGATATACCCATCCTGCAAGAAATTGCTAAGACCAGCTATATCGATTCGCGGTTTTTTTTTGATAAATGTTTTTCTGAAGAAAAGTGGCAATCTTATTACGCGACTTGGGTCGAAAAAAGTTGTTCTGGTGGTGCAGATCTGGTATTAGTCGCTGAGACTGACGAAGAAATTGTTGGCTATATCTCTGGCAATATCGCTGATAACCAAACCGAAGGGATCTACGAACTCACGGGTGTGAAACCATCCGCCAGGCGCGCTGGTGTTGGACAAGAGCTATTTCGGAGCGGCTTGGATTGGTATAAAGAGAATGGTGTCGAAAATATTTGGTTGGCAACCCAAGGACGAAATATCCCTACTCAACGCATGATCCAAAGAAACGGATTCATTACGAAGTCCTGTCAGTTATACTATCATAAGTGGTTTCAACAATGTCCTAAATAAGGTTAATAAATGACTAGCTATCGAATCCCCTTCAATAAAGCCAGCTTGGTTGGAAATGAGGTCGCCTATTTCCAGCAAGCGATGGAAAACCAACATATATCAGGCGATGGTCCCTTCACAAAAAAATGTCATGCTTGGTTTGAGGAGAAACTCGGTGTCAAGAAGGCGCTCCTGACCACATCTGGAACACATGCACTTGAAATGATGGCGTTTCTGCTGAACTTCCAAGATGGAGATGAAATTATCGTGCCTTCATTCACCTTCGTTTCCTCGGTGAATGCTTTCGTCATCCGAGGCGCAACACCGGTATTCATTGACATCCGTCCAGATACGCTCAATATGGATGAAGGACAGTTAGAAGACCTCATCACAGCACGCACAAAGGCAATTTTGGCAGTTCACTATGCTGGCGTTGCCTGCAATATGACACAGATCATGAAAATCGCGGATCGATATCAAATACCCGTCCTGGAAGACAATGCACATGGATTGTTTGGGAAATATAAAGGCAAGTACTTAGGCTCCTATGGTGTATTAGCGGCGCAAAGTTTCCATGAAACCAAGAATATAACCTGCGGTGAAGGTGGAGCGTTATTGATCAATGATGCCTCCTATATTGAACAAGCCGAGATCCTGCGCGAAAAAGGCACAAATCGCAGCCGCTTCTTTCGAGGTCAGGTCGATAAATATACTTGGGTTGATCTTGGATCAAGTTATCTCCCCTCAGATATCCTAGCCGCTTTCCTATATGCCCAACTCGAACAATATCAAGAAATCCAAAAGAACCGCAAACGAGTTTGGGAATATTATGAACAAAATTTACGGATATGGGCAGACGAGAATTCAGTGCGATTACCCTTTACTCCTGATGATAGTGAGCATCCATATCATATGTTTTATTTAATCATGCCCACGCTGAAGGACAGACAAGCATTGATCGAGCTATTGAAAGAACATGGGATTTTGGCAGTTTTCCATTATCTTCCACTTCATCTATCCAAAATGGGACATAACTTTGGTGGTAAGCCTTGTGATTGCCCAATCACTGAAGATATCAGCGATCGACTTGTCCGCCTTCCCCTTTACACAACCCTAAATGAGGATGATCTTTCCGATATTGTTGAAGTCATTAAAAAGTTCAAACCTGGATAAAATCTATTTGGATTTTATTGAAACCAGAAGGTCATGAAAACAACTATCCTAAATCTCGAAGCTGACGATGATATCATTTCCTGCCGCGATAAGATGCAATGGTCTAATGCGGATCGGATCCTGCTCGTCTACCCCAGACAAGCCAATATTTTATACAGAAGGATCGATCTAGTACTACTCAAACGACAGAGCGAAGCGCTTGGAGCACAGCTCGCAATCGTGTCACGGCATCCAGAAGTTCGCTATCTAGCTCCGAGATTGGGAATTCCAGTTTTCAAAAGGTTAGAAAATGCCCAAAAATCTCATTGGAGGCTGCCTCGACGTTTCAGAGATTCAGAAAATGACCTTAGCCTTAGTGATAACATATTGGAGAGAGTTAAACCCTCAAAAAAATATCGCATCAGGGATCTCTTTACGCAACGTCCTGATCGCACTCCAAAATTTGATCATCCAATTGTACGTCTATTCTTCTTCTTGATTGGGGTTCTCGCTTTTCTATCTATTGCAGCTAGTCTATATCCACGCGCAGAAATCCAAATCAAACCAGAACGAAGAATCCACACGGTCAACATTGAAATCATCGCAGACCCCAATATCGAAACTATGAACATCATGGGGATTGTTCCAGCGCATCAAATTGAAATTGTTGTTGAGGGCAGAGATGACCTACCGGTAAGCGGCTCTTTACAATTACCCGATCAACCCGCAATTGGCTATGTGCGTTTCACCAACCTAAGCGATGAAACCGTGACGATATCCGAAGGAACGATCGTCAGAATCCAAGATGAAACAGCATATCGTTATCGCGTAACTGAATCAGGTATTCTTCCAGCAATCCCCGGAACCACACTCGATTTACCGATCAAAGCGCTCTCACCGGGGAAATTATTCAATGTGCCACCTGAAAGCATCAACGCCATTGAAGGACATCTAGGCACGCAGTTGAGTGTAACCAATCTATACCCTGTCCAACATGGATCAGACCGTATCGAACCAGCCCCTGCGGACAAAGATCGAGCAGAATTGTTTGGGCAATTAAAAAGTACATTAGAAGACACAGCTATCAGGGAAATTCAATCTTCTCTTGAAAAAGACGATTTCTTGATCATCCCAAGTCTGAGATTGCTTGAGGTTATCGAAGAAAAATATCAACCAGAACAGAATCAACCTGCCGATCGATTAAATCTCAGCTTACAATTGAAATTCTCCGCGCAAGTTGCTTATGGACAAGATTTGAAACAACTTGTTGAACAAAGTCTAGCAGCTTCAATACCTCCAGGCTACTCACCAATAGACAACTCAATAGATTTCAAGAATCTTGGAACACCAGATATTTTGGAGGATGGCAACGCAAGTTGGAAAATTAGAGCTACGCAGGATATTGAAGCAACCATTAAGGAAGATTTCGCGATCCAACGAATCATTGGGCTCAAACCAGAAGATGCCCAACATACATTAATGCAGGATTACGTTCTCTCCGATACACCGCAGATCATCTTATCCCCCGATTGGTGGCGTAGATTACCAATTTTACCCTTTAACATTATGATCACGAATATCAACGATAATGTTATATTCAATGATTGAGTATTGATTCTATGAGGATTTTAGGAATTGATCCAGGAGAAAAACGGATCGGTGTGGCGATCAGTGATCCCACAGGCACAATCGCCAACCCGGTCACTGTGATCAAACATATATCTAGAGCGGAGGACGCGGCTGCAATCATCGCAATCGCAGTAGCGAACCAAGTTGAAAGAATTATCATCGGGCAATCCTTAGATGAAGAAGGAATGCCTAATCCTCAAGGTAGAAGCGCTGCTAGGTTAGCGGAAGTAATTCGAGAACTAATTAATCTACCAGTTGAATTGTGGGATGAAAGCGGAAGTACACAAACCGCTCGAGCAGCGCGCATTTCGATGGGCGTCTCAAGAAAAAAAAGACGCGGACACCTAGATGAGATCGCAGCAACAGTGATCCTGCAAAGCTATTTAGATGCCCGTATAAATTCAGAAGATCTCATCCGACCTGAATAAGCATTTTTAACTAGAAATATCGACACGGTTATCTGATACCTGATGAAAAGAACTCAAATTATCATCTCTTTACTAATACTCTTCAGCACAATATGCATGCTGATTGTATTATCTGGCTGGTATATCTATCATCTAAATCAAGATATTGAAGTCATCTTTGGTCCTGCTAGCGATCAATTGACCTTGAAAAAACAGATCTTGCTGGCAACGCAGCTTTACTTGCACACCAGTGAACTTACCAAACCGATTGACCCATTGGGTTCCGAGCAAACCTTCGTGGTCCAATCAGGACAATCTACTGCTGACATCACAAAGGAACTTAAAAAGCAAGGATTGATCCGCGACACCAACGCGTTCAATACCTTCCTGGAATACAGCGGTTTGGATCGCTCCATACAGGCTGGCGTATATCAGTTAAGTGCAAGGATGAATGCGATTGAGATCGCCTACGCCCTTCAGGATGCAACACCTAGCGAGATCGTCTTTCAAATCTTAGCCGGGTGGCGGCTTGAAGAGATCGCAGCAAGCATCCCTACCTCCGGGTTAGAATTTTCACCAGACGCTTTTCTCACCACGGTTTACTATCCAAATGAAAGCCTTTCAATCATTGAATCAATCCCCGATGGCGTTTCATTGGAAGGTTTCTTATACCCGGACAGTTATCAGCTCGCTAGGGATATTTCTATCAATGAATTTCTTAATACTGTGCTGCTCGATTTTCAAATCAAAGTAGACCAGAGTATTCAAGACGGTTTTCGTGATCAAGAAGTCACCCTATACCAAGCGGTTACCATTGCCTCACTTGTCGAGCGTGAAGCAATGGTGAGCGAGGAAATGCCGATCATCGCTTCGGTTTTCATCAACCGTTTACGCAATGGCATGAAATTAGATTCCGACGCGAGCGTTCAATATGCGCTAGGTTATCAAACAGACCAAAAAACTTGGTGGAAGAATCCATTAAACCTGGATGATTTGCAAATTGATTCTCCTTATAATACCTACCGTTACCAAGGATTACCTCCTGGACCGATCTGCAACCCCAGTGTAAATGCCATGCGCGCTGTCGCTTTCCCAGCGGATACTCCCTATTATTATTTTCGGGCAACCTGCGACGGATCTGGCAATCACACTTTTTCGGTCACATTTGAAGAGCACAGCGCCAAGACATGCCCCCCTGAAAATCAACCCTAGAATCATAGAATTTCATTGTGATATGATAAATAAAAACGGTAAACCATCATGTATCTATCAATCAATTATTCAAAACAAGCCGCAGAATTAGTCAAAAAGAAGCAGATAGAAGTTGATTTCTTCAAAACCCCAGATTGGGTAGATATGATCGCTGAAGCACGCCTACTGCGTCCGGTATGTGTACACTTCAGTTTGAAGGCTGGCAGAGGAAAATTAAAGGATATCGATTGGGAACTCTTATCTGACATTATGAAGGATACAAATACCCCTTATATCAATATGCACTTAGAATCAAAGTTAAAAGATTTTCCGCATATTCCAATTGACACTTCAAAACCAATCCATCAGGAAGAAATCCTTGAACAAGTATTAAAGGATATCCAAGAAGTCAGCGATCGTTTTGGCGCAGAAAAGGTGATCATCGAGAACGTACCCTATCAAGGAAAGATTGGGAAAATCCTACGTCCTATCATTGAACCTGAAATGATCACAAAGATCATCCAAGAAACTGGATGTGGGCTGTTATTAGACATATCCCATGCAACCATGACCGCTTTGAGTCTTGGCTGGGATGAAAAAGAATATCTATCCCAATTACCCGTCAATGCAATCAAAGAACTACACTTCACTGGTGTACATCATCTCGATGGTTGCTACCAAGATCACTTACCAGCCCTAGAAGCTGATTGGAAGTTACTTGACTGGGTTGTCAATGAAATCAAAAGCGGAGCTTGGGCAAACCCTTGGATGATAGCCTTTGAATATGGTGGTGTTGGAGAGCATTTCGAGAATCGTAGCGAAACAGAAGTGATCAAAGAACAAATACCAATCCTTAACCAAAAAATTAAATCCCTCAAATCATAATCTCAACAAGGGGACCTCTGGTATGATGATTTGTTCAAATTCTGAGGTTTAAGGAATTTTTTCCTGCTTGTCTTCAACCTTGGTTTTGGGTTCTTTCTTTTTGCCCATCCTTCGAGAACCAGTTTTATTTACTTCCGCTTCTAATACCACTTCCAAAACCTGATCCATATGCTCGACAGAGATGAGATCAAGGTCTTTGCGCGCTTTTTTAGGCACATCAATGAGATCTTTAATATTTTTATCGGGCATTATGATCTTCATGATTCCAGCGCGGTGGGCAGCCAGTACCTTCTCACGAATTCCGCCCACAGGAAGGATGCGTCCACGTAAAGTGATTTCTCCAGTCATCCCAATTGATTGCAGCACTTTCCGGTCGGTAAAAGCAGAAACTAGAGCAACGCAAATGGGAACCCCTGCGCTTGGTCCATCTTTTGGGATCGCCCCTTCAGGAATATGGATATGGATATCGATCTGTTCATATACCTCCATCGGTATCTTGAGAATATCAGAGCGAGACTTAATATAGCTCAAAGCGGCTTGCGCTGATTCCTGCATAATATCTCCAATTTGACCTGTGATCTGCATATTCCCCTTCCCTTCGGTGAGAAGTACTTCGACAGGCATGATTTCACCCCCATTTTCAGTCCAGGCGATCGCTGTAGAGACTCCTACCTCATCTTGGCGCTCTGCTTCAAGATAAAAGACTTGAGGAGGACCAAAAAACCTTTCGATTGAGGATGGAGTAATCTTAGAAGGAAAGCGCTTACCTTCCGCCATAAGACGAGCGACTTTTCGACATACACGGCTAATTTCGCGTTCGAAGTTTCGAACACCGGCTTCATAAGTATAATCTCGGATTATTCTGCTTAATGCTTGGTCGGAAATATGAAATTCATCCGCATTGAGCCCATTTTCTTCGATCTGACGCGGAACAAGAAAGCGTTTGGCGATCTCGAGTTTTTCTTCCTCAATATATCCCGGGAATTCAATGACCTCCATACGATCCAATAAAGCTGGTGGAATAGACCCAGATGAGTTAGCGGTTGTGATGAACATAACCTTGGAGAGATCATAGGGTAATTCAAGATAATGATCAGAAAAAGCATGATTTTGCTCAGGATCAAGCACTTCTAAGAGTGCAGAAGACGGGTCACCGCGCACATCATGACCCAATTTATCGACTTCGTCGAACATAAATAATGGGTTAACCTTACCCGCTCTACGCATGGTTTGCAGAATTCGCCCAGGTAATGCCCCTATATAAGTACGTCGATGCCCTCGAATCTCAGCTTCATCACGGACACCACCTAAAGACAAACGTACAAAATTTCGTCCCAACGCTTCTGCAATCGACTTACCCAATGATGTTTTACCAGTACCTGGAGGACCAACAAAACAAAGGATCGGTTGACGAGATTGTCTTGGCTTCAGACTTCGAACTGCAATATATTCCAAGATACGCTCTTTTGCCTTTGAAAGACCATAGTGATCGCGTTCCAATATCATTGCAGCGTTACTCACATCCAAATTATCCTCAGTAGCTTCGAACCAAGGTAATTCTAAAATCCATTCAAGATAGGATCGGATAATTCCCACTTCTGGCGCTAGAGGCGGCATCTGCCCTAAACGGTCAATTTCTTTGATCGCTCTCACCTGAACCTCTTCAGGTAAACCGGCTGATTCAATTCGCGTTTGCAACTCAGATAATTCACTTGTCCAAGGGTCACCTTCTCCAAGTTCTGTTTGAATTACGCGCATTTGTTCACGCAAATAATATTCTCGTTGAGCACGATCTACTTCATTTTGAGCGCGAGAATGAATCTCATCTTCTAATTCCAGAACATCAATCTCTTGAACTAGGACAGCTATGATGCTCTTCAATCTTTCCACAGGTGGTAAGATCTCCAGGAATTCTAATCGCGTATCAAGCGACGGAGCGATTGATGTCATGACCATATCCGATAACCAACCCGGGTCATCGATATTGAGAGCATAAAGATAAGACTCTTCAGGAAGACTTCGATTCAACTCAACACATTTTTGGAACATCTCAAGCGCTGTACGCATCATGGCATCAGTTTCTTGATCGACCTGGGTGAATAGGTTTAAAGGACGCGCGCGCACAATGATGAAGGGCTCTTCTTGAACAAACTCAACAATCTCAACCCTACGGCGACCTTGAACCAAGGCGGAGCTTGAACCATCTGGCATCTTTAATAAACGACCGACAGACATTTCAACACCAATCATAATGTAATCACTCAACTCAAGTTCATCCAGTTCGGGATTACGTTGGTTAAGCGCGATCAATGTCTGGTTCTTTGATTGAGCGAACTCAATCGCGAGAAGCGCTGCTTCGTCAGAAACAAAAATCGGAGAAACCATATGGGGGAAAACGACCAAATCGCGCAAAGGTAGAACTGCACATTCAATTAACCCATCTTCATCGGGGATCGTGTCACGTACCTGATATAACTCCTCCGTGCGTCGATAGATCGCTTCGCCAAATTCATCTTCATCTCGAAAATACCAATCCGTCTGTCGCATTAAATCATCCCAATATCTATTTTAAATTTTTTCTCTGCAAATCGATCATCAAGCAACACGATGATTCCAGGTATCGCGCGCACCGGCGGCAACAAATATACTCCCTGTTACCAATACCATTTTTTTCTCACCGGCTTGTTGGATTGCTTCTTCCAATGCATCTTCGACAGCTTCAACAATCATGGCTGGTTTCCCAAAGCGTTGGGCTAGATCTAATAAATCTTCAGGTTCCATAGCTCTTGGGTGATATGAACGAGTCAAGATGATCTGATCAACCCGGGGCAATAACTCAGCGAACATACCTTCAATATTCTTATCCGATGAAGCTCCAAAAACCATGATGACGGGGATACCTGGGTAATATTCATCCAGAGTAAGCCGTAATTTCAAAGCTGAATCACGATTATGAGCCGAATCTATGACAACAGGTGGTTTTTTGCGTAATATCTCGAAACGGGCAGGCCATTTCACTTGTGCAAATCCCTTGCGAATAGCATCATCATCAATCTTTAGATCCTTTTTTCGAGCCAGCATCAAGACTGTATAAGCGGTTGCTGCGTTCTCTATTTGATGATAACCCAGTAGAGGGATCGTTAATCGCATCGGTTCCCAATCAAGGAGTCCATCTGATTCAATATAGGTATTGATCAAGGGTTGTTCAGAAGATCTCCAAATGAGAAAGGTCTGATTTTCTGAACCTTCGTGCCTCAATACATCGGTATGTGAATCGGGGGCATACAAGAAATCCCGACCGACGATAATCAAAGGAGAATTTCTCTGATTTGCAATCCTCTCAATCGCCTCACGAGCTTCATCCATTTGAGGGGCTAGAACGACTGGGATGCCAGGTTTGATAATACCACCCTTTTCCCCAGCGATTTCAGTTAACGTATTGCCTAAAAATTCAGTATGATCATAAGAAATAGAGGTGATCACAGAAAAAATGGGCGTAACCACATTGGTTGCGTCTAACCTACCCCCCAATCCTACTTCTGCCACGACTACATCAACGGATTGCTGAGCAAAATACAAGAACGCCAAAGCAGTCGTAATTTCAAAGGTGGTCAGTTTTGTGCCTTCATCTAGAGTTGAGCGAAAAGAATCAACCAGCGATACTAAATCTTCTTCTGAGATTGGTTGACCATTGATTTGAATACGTTCTGTATAGTCTTGTAAATGAGGCGAAGTATAAAGCCCAACTTTATAGCCAGCAACCTGTAATACACTCGCACAAAGCGCAGAAACAGAACCTTTGCCTTTTGTACCAGCAACATGGATCACTGGATAATTTTGATGCGGGTTATCTAGGTTATCTAAGAAATCACGCATACGATCTAAATCAAATTTCTCAGGCGCATACCGAATGGAACGGGTTAAGCTATAATCTACAAAGCTATATAAGTAATCTAAAGTCTTTTGATATTGTGTCTTTGTATTCATAAGTTAAAAGATTCTAACCGTTTGATGGTTTCCAGACAAGAGTAGAAAAGCAATGGTAAAATTTCTGGCATGTTTTGGAGAGTTTTAAAAATGTTGTTTTGGGTCTTCATTCTCATCATCATCCTAGGCGCCTGTATCCTAATCATACCGCGATTGATCACCATTCAACAAACCCAATCTCAAATCATGCACACGATCAGCGAAGCGTCGTACAAACCGGTCGCGATCGTCTTTGGGGCTGGTTTATTGCGCGATGGTAAACCCACAACAGTATTGCGAGACCGTGTATCAACCGCAGCAGAGTTATACTTTGATGGAAAAGTAGCGCGGTTATTAATGAGTGGTGATAATCGTTTTGATCATTATAATGAACCGGCTGCTATGCAGGAGTATGCCGTCTCGCTTGGGATTCCAGAAGAAGTCATCGTTCTCGATTATGCGGGTAGAAGCACTTATGATACCTGTTATCGGGCTAAGGAGATCTTTAAAGTAACCCAAGCCATCCTCGTCACCCAAAAGTTCCATTTACCACGTGCTATTTTTCTGTGTAATCGATTTGGCATCGAATCGATCGGCGTTGTTGCTGACCAGCATATATACCGAAAAAGCTCATTAACCTATTGGAATTTGCGCGAGATACCAGCTACATTTGCAGCCTGGTGGGATGCATATATCACAAAACCTGTGCCTGTTTTAGGAAAACCAGAGCCAATATTCCCCGAGGAGTCATCATGAAACGTTCTGAAGCGCTTGAAATCGTAGAAGAATACGTCCAAAATAAAAACTTGATCCGGCATATGTTAGCGGTCGAAGCTGCCATGCGCTACTACGCAGAAAAACTAGATCAAGACATTGAACTTTGGGGAATTACAGGATTATTGCATGATTTTGATTGGGAGATTCATCCGACGATGGAGGGACATCCCCAAGAAGGGATTCCAATCCTGCGAGAAAGAGGCGTACCGGAGGAGATTTTACAGGCGATATTAAGCCATGCTGACCACACTGGTGTACCAAGAACAACACCCATGGAAAAGGCGCTTTATGCATGCGATGAAATCACTGGACTAATCACCGCCTCTGTGCTAGTACGTCCTTCTAAGAATATACAAGACCTGAAGGTTTCATCAGTGAAGAAGAAATGGAAAGACAGGCATTTCGCAGCGGGAGCCAATCGTGAAGAAATTGCCCAAGCATGTGAAGAATTTGGTGTACCGCTTTGGGAACATGTGCAGAATGTGATTGAAGCGATGCAGCGGATTGCGCCTGACCTGGGATTAGATGGAAATTCCTGATCAAATAGAAACTTGTAAGCTACCAAACCATGAGGTAGCTTACATACGATTGGATAATTGGGGATTAATGTTAGTTATTCGGTGGCAACTAAAATATCAGAACATAATTCACCACATTCTTCGATAACTTTCAACACATCATCAACTTGAGGTTGTCGGGTGGTGAATACAATCCCCTCTTTTAATTGGAGAATGACAAGCCCATCATGGGTCTGTGTAACCCTTGCCACTACCCCGTTCATAATTATCTTTTCCGCTTCGCCCCATTCGATTTCGACAGCATCCTCGGGATTAACTTCTATCGCAGGATAAGGATCACTTGTCTGTGATTGTGTACTGCCAGAAGCAGGGTAAGGCTCTTCGCCTTGCGGTTGTTCACTCAGGTCGACTGGGTAAGGATCACCTGTTTCCGTTTGTGGGTTGGTGTCAACTGGATCTGGATAAGCTTGCTCTGCATCTGTCGCTTTCGGTGCAGAAGATGTACATGCACTTAAGAGAAAAACCATGTTGATCATCATCATAAAGAAGATCACAGCAATATTCTTAATTTTCATACAACCTCCAACAATATTTTGTCTCACAAAACCTCATTTACAGAAATATATCCTCATGAGATAAACTGCTACTATAATGCCATTATACTCCAAAGGTAGTGATCATGAAAATAATTATTGGGATTGACAGGTCATGGATATTAGGCTAAACTGCATTATTAGACTATGCGAATAAATATTCGTTTGTATTAGGAGGCATATATGTCCCCAGAAATTTCAACTTCGAATCCCAAATTGGAACCCGAAGCTCATATCACTGCAAACAGCTTACTCATCCCCACCATCATGGCTTGGGAATATTATCTTGAAGACCAAGGTTTATCCCCCTATACGATCAAAGCTTTCCTTTCGGATATGAACTTATTTTCATCTTACTTTCCCCCAGATCGTAAATTAGGAGACCTTTCCACACAAGATATCAACAATTTCCTAGATTGGCTGGAAAGCGGACGAAACGTTCCCTGCAGTCCAAAAAGTTTAGCACGGCGGATCACCTCCATAAAGGCGTTCTTCCGATGGCTCTATAGAAATGCGGTCGTACTCATTGACCCTGCCGAGAAGGTGCCCCAAAAAACAGTCATCAGTCCTTTACCGGTCGTCCTTACACCAGATGAAACTGATACGGTTTTGCAGTCTGCTGAGAAATATCGTCATGCAGATAAACCAGATGCGCGACCATATACCTTAGTAAGCCTTTTATTCAGTACAGGGATTAAAAAAGGCGAGTGTTTAACGATCAACCTCAATCATATCGAATTGGATAATCCCAATGGCGCAATCTTATTCGTGCGCTACGCCAATCCGAAATACCGCTATAAAGAAAGGAAAATCAGTCTTCCACAAGAATGGTTAACAGCATTCGATGAATATCAAACGCAGTATGAACTTAAAGATCAGCTTTTCCCATGGTCTCCTAGACGTTTAGAATATTTATTAGAAGATTTAAGCAATGAGGCAGGTTTAGAAAAACATCTTTCTTTCGATATGTGTCGCTGGACATGTGCGCTCAACGATTGGCAAGCTGGGCTTGATCACGAAAAAATCCGACAAAAACTTGGCATTTCGAAAATTCAATGGCGCGAAATCAAATTGAAATTACAGCGACTTTCTAATCCAGCAGGGGAAATCGATTAAGCCCTAAATAAGAAATTATCCTCCAATTTGGCTCATCGTACGGTTTATCGGAATGGCGCCTTCGATCAACTTATGTCCCCAGGGTTTATTCCACAGTGCATCAAGAATAATCTCACGCAGAATTTGATCACTGGCTCCGGAACGCAGCGGCTCTAATAAATCAACTTCAAATTCATTGAGCAAACACAAACGCAAGCGACCATCTGCTGTTAACCGTACGCGCGTGCAGCTCGCACAAAAAGGCTGTGATATCGAGGCAATAAAACCGATCGTGCCCAAGGATTGTGGGATACGAAAAAGCTGAGCTTCACCATCCAAGATTCCATTATTGATCGGTTGTAGGGGACCTACAGCAGATTCGATGATCTGTCTGATTTCACCCATGACGATATTATGTTCAACTTGAAAATCGGTTGCACCTGCGAAGGGCATCATTTCAATAAAGCGTACCTGCCAAGGTCGATGATAAGTCAATCGCGCCAAATCAATTACATCGAGATCATTAAAATTGCGTACAACAACCACATTGATCTTTATAGGGGTTAGTCCAACCTCTTCTGCAGCGCTAATCCCTTCCCAAACCGACTCAACAATACCCCTTCGTGTAATTTTTGAATATTTCTCCGGATCTAGAGTATCAAGGCTGATATTAACACGCTGTAAGCCAGCTTCTTTAAGGTCTTTCGCAAGGTTAGAAAACAATGTACCATTAGTTGTCATTGTAAGTTGTTTAATTCTGGGTGTAATTGCAATTCTATGAACAAGATCAACGATATTTGGGCGCACTGTTGGCTCTCCCCCTGTCAAACGAATCTTTTTGAAACCTAAATTTGCAAACAGGTGAACCAACCTAATAATCTCGTCATCGCTCATTAACGAACTCATCGGTTTAAATTGCGTATCCTCAGGCATACAATATTGACATCGTAAATTACATCGGTCAGTTAGACTGATACGCAAATAGTTTAATTGACGTCCAAAACGATCAAGCGCCATTGTTAATATCCTTGAATTTATAGAACTTTCACCCATTATAAAAGAGAATAGTCTTCTAGCACACTTTAAGTTTTTTTTTAAAATTGCATCGCAAGAAATGTACTGTTAATATAATAGTTGGATTAATACTTATTCATGCGCATTATCTGTATCAAAATTTGTCTTGAAAGTTAACAATTTAATCAAAATGACAAAAACCATCGAAGTAGCTCTGTATGGTCGATTAGCACAAATAGGAGGAGGAAAACATATCGCAACAATAAATATTGAACTACCACAGAATTCTCGTATGAAGGATCTATTTGAGCAACTTAAGATCAATCCAGAGGATACGAGTTATATCTTTATCAATGCAGTTCTCAGTGATGTACCGGGTCTAACTGCATCACAAGAAGAAAAGCTACATGATGGAGATCACATAGGCATTTTTTCCCTAGGTTATATGTGGCCTTATCAATATCGCCATGGGATGCCAATGACCAAATCACTTGAAAAAGCAATGCATGAATTTGGCGCAATACACCATACGTATACAAAAAAAGCATAAGAAATAATCATCATATTAACGATCTTTAGAAAGGAGAAACTAATGGCAAGAAAAATTCTGCGAATAAATATGACGGAATTAAAAGCCACCTACGAAGAAATGCCCGAAAAATGGGCAAAATGGGGTGGTAGAGGTATGACCTCGGCGATCACCTTTGATGAGGTAGATCCAACATGTCACCCTCTCGGGCCAAATAATAAACTGGTCATCGCTCCTGGATGGGTCTCTGGATCCCCCGCCGCCCCGAGTAGTGGACGTACCTCTTTTGGTGGAAAAAGCCCACTGACAGGTACGATCAAAGAATCTAACTCAGGCGGACTTTCCAGCCAGAAACTTGCAAAATTGGGTATTGGCGCCGTTATTCTGGAAGGCACACCAAAGAACGGCGATTGGCATATGATCTATATCAATAAGGATGGCGTTGACTTTATGCCAGCGGACGATCTGGTAGGCAAAGGCATGCACGAAGTCGATAAAATCCTTTGGGAAAAGTTCCCCAATCGACCCGCCGTAATCGGAATTGGTCCAGCCGGCGAAATGAAGCTTTCTAATGCGGGTGTTTCCGTTAATGATCCAGAAAACAACCCCGGTCGTTACGCTGGACGTGGCGGAATGGGCGCAGTCATGGGCGCACGCGGCGTAAAAGCGATTGTTGTCGATGATAAAGGTATCTCAGCGATTGAAATCGTGGATGAAGAACTGTTCAAAGAGGGTCGCAAGAAATTAACCCAATCCATCCAAGCACATGATTTAACCAAGCGAGATGGCGCTTTAAACTCCTATGGTACTGATGTCTTGATGAATATCATCAATGAAGCGGGTGGATTACCTACTCGCAATTTCAGCGCTGGTCAATTTGAAGGCGCCGCTAAAATTTCAGGTGAGATGATCGCTGAAATGGTTGAAAAACGTGGCGGCGGCATGACTGGTCACGCTTGCCATCCAGGATGTATTATTCAATGTTCGAATATCTATCCGGATGAAGATGGCAGCATTATTACTTCACCTGTCGAATATGAGACAGCTTTCGCCTTAGGCGCGAACTGCGGCATCGACGACCTCGATTATGTCGCTAAGATGACCTATGAATGCAACGATATCGGTCTCGACACAATCGAAGGTGGTAATACCATTGCTATCGCCATGGAAGGTGGATTGATCGAATTTGGAGACAAAGTAGGCGCTCTGAAACTCTTTGATGAGGTTCGCCAAGGCACCCCACTTGGTCGAATTTTAGGTCAAGGGGTGGAAGCGACAGCGAAAGCTTTTGGCGTACATCGTGTACCAACCGTCAAAGGACAATCGATGCCAGCTTATGAACCACGCGCTATCAAAGGAATCGGCTTCACTTATGCCACCAGCACAATGGGCGCAGATCACACCTCTGGTTACACAATCGCCCCTGAGATCGCTGGCGTTGGCGGAAAGGTGGATCAACTGACTGACGAAGGTAAAGCAGACCTCTCGCTCACCTTCCAAGCCGCGACTGCGTTCATTGACAGCACCGGTTATTGTCTGTTCATCGCCTTCCCAATTCTAGATATTCCCGAAGGTTGGGCTGGAATGGCAGAGACAGTTGCTGGCGTTACCGGATTGAAGATCACTGGCGACGATGTTATTCCTTTGGGCAAAGAGATCCTCAAGATGGAACGCTTGTTTAACGAACGCGCCGGCTTCAACGAACAGGATGACCGCTTGCCCGAATTCATGCGCTATGAGGTACTCCCTCCGCATAATGTCCTTTGGGACACCAGCGACGAGGAGTTGGATAAAGTTTACGCCTGGGTGCATGACGGCAGCAATTAAAGATGCAGGTTGAAGTACGCGTATTCGCCACATTGCGCCGATACCTACCAGAATTGGGTATTGGCGAGGCGAAAATCGTTCAGGTTGAACCAGGCGCCAGTCTGGATCAACTGCGCCAAAGCCTGAATATACCCAAAGAGGAAGTCAAAATCATCATGCGCAACCATCTGCATGCTGATTTTGATGACCTGGTCAATGATGGCGACCGCATAACCTATATCCCTGCGGTTGCTGGTGGATAAAAAAATAGATATCTTTTTAGGGGACGGTGAATCGAACGCCGTCCCCTAAGTATTATTTATGGCGAATTTTATTAATCCCATCTGGGGATATCAATTATCTTATCCTGATAAATGGGTTCACCAGACATCAGGAGAGGTCGAAGCTTTTGCTGCCAACCATAACGCCTTGAATAATGAATATGTTGGGGAGGATGCAGGGCATCTCGCCACACGTTGTGAATTCAACCATACTGGAGAAAACATCGACCCAATCTGGAATGAGCACATCAGCAAACTTTCCGTAATGATGGGAGCAAAAAATATTGGCGCAGCGCCATTTAGCATGGGAGGCGGAAAAGGATACGAGGCAGAGATCGTCATGCCAAAGAAACAAAACAAACGGCTTTGGACAGGGTTATTATCGTATGGTTTAACGATCCTTCATCTCATGGCAACACATCCCTTAGAATTGCGAGAGCAATTTGAACCAATTGCCAATGATATTGTCTCGAGCCTGCGCTTCATCAGCCATGTACCCAATCTGCCAACAATAGAGAACGGGATTCCTCTGCCACCCCATTTCGATGAGACCGACCCCACTGAATTGCTCAAAGATATCAAACCAGACCGAGAATGGCACGCCTATTCAGGCAACGCAAGCGTTGATGCACTGCAAGCATTTTACCTCCGAGAACTTCCAAAATTTGGTGGGGAAATCATCGAATTCACACCCTATCCCAATACATTAGATATGCCCTTTGCACGTGTACACATCCAAAAAGATAAACACCCTATTTCGATCGGATTAATACCGATGGATGATAATCATATGATGAGTTCAATGGTACTAAAACTATGATCTCGATTCACCTGTATGGAAAACTACGTCAATACGCTCCCGATCGGTCTGCTTCTGGAGATAGCGTTATACGATTGGAAGCTCTCGAAAATGAGGACTTAGACTCACT
>CAZJMV010000193.1:0-6819 GCA_964547225.1 uncultured Anaerolineaceae bacterium
AATGGCTCCCCTAATTATTACATCAATCCGAATCGATGATCAGATATGAATATCCCCGATTTCTCTTACTTCGATGGGCACGCCATCGATCTCGGCGGGGATCCGATCTTTAGGAGCTAATAGATCTTCTGATATCTTCTGACTGACCATCACAATTAAACCGACTTGTTTGGTGGGTGCGCCTTGTGAATGAATTTGACCTATTCCAACACCGACCACATTTTGTTTTTGCATTAGTGAGGCTTGATTAGCCTCTTTGACCGCTTGGACTTTCTCCAAGAGAGTGCGTCGACCTGATTTTGCTTGCATATTTGAGCCTTTGAAAGTGATTTTTAATTGGCGTAGTACTGGTTCGATCGGATTATGAATTGTGGCTAGATCTGAACCGGCAAATAATAACCCTACCGCTTTGGGCGAATCCTGTGCTACCAAGAGGGAACCAGAATCTCCCCCCTTAGACATTGGTGAAGTCACGATTTGATGCTCAAAGGTAGCTTTCCTTTCGGAGCCATAATTGACTTGGACGCTTGCATCTAGGATGTTAATCACACCAGTCGTAAAGGATGTCGAGCGCCCAGATTTGCGAACAGTCATATCTAAGCTAGGGGTCATCGTCCCCTCGATCTCCCCTATTTCCAAATTCTCTGCTAATATGACGTTTTCTTCCACCGGTCGAGCGACTGCAGCATCGATCTCGTTAGTTACTGAAGTATCGGAACGGAAAGCTTGAATTTGATGGCTTGAATTTAACTTTCTGGCGATGAAATTCCCCATTCTTACATAAAAATTTGCAAATTCACATGTTGCGGGTGATGAATTATATTTAATTGGGTGAAACCTCTCCAAAATTGCGATCATATCTCTGCTGATTTGTCCGCCATCCGCTGGTCCGGGTTGTAAAATTGGGTCGCCATATTTGGCTTCATTTCTGTTTGCTAATACGTGGTTGTTTGAAAGGATTAAAGGATTACCAGTTATTTGATCATAAACAATACACCCCAGCGTTCCAGCAGTAATTTTATAATGCCCTAAACTTACTCCACCAGGGGCAGGACGCCAACGATCAGTCCGTGCTAAAAGCGGTTGCACATCACCAACTGCAACTATATCTGTTGGAATTTGGTTTAGCGCTTGTGGGATAATATCTTCGGTTCTTAATCCACTGACAGGTGTTTTCTCCCTGACCATGACCACAATACTTAACTGATCAGTCAAAATCCCATTAGTGATTTTATAACCAACGCCCATTCCGACCACATTTGGCTTGGAGAATAGAGCCTTTTTGCTTGAATTTTTCACTTGTAGCGCTTCAAAGAGATAAGACATACCGTGCTCCCAATTCTGGATGAGATTGGATTAAATGCTTAACTATATCTGCTTATTTTGGTGCATGAAATATACCAGAATCATTTTTGTGTAGAGTTTTTTGAACTGATTAAAAAAAACGATAGCTATGATGAGACGCTGCTACTCTCCCTTTGCATTGTTGGAAGACTCCATTTTGCAAGGGCAGCCGTTATCAGAAATAGAATTGCAGTGGCGATGAAGGAAGCGCGTAAATTGAATGCTATCGCGACGAATGAACCTAGTAATGGGGCGACTGACCTACCCGCTGAATTGATCGAATTATCTAAGCCATATACGGCTCCTGCTTTTCCCGAGAGGGTTAATTTTGCTAGTAGGGCGCTGATGACGGGGATAATTCCTCCCAACGTGACACCAACCAAGGCTTGCAAAAAGAGCATTTGCCATCCATTGTTGACGCGGCTAGTCATTAAATACAAAATGGATGCTGAAAGTGAGCAATAAATCACGATATGTTTTTGTCCGATTCGATCTCCCAATTTCCCTAGATAAAGCGCACTAATTGTAGTCGTCGCTGAAGAGACTGCAGTGACCATTCCTGTGAAAGTATTTAAATAACTGCTATCAACCATGAGGGTTTTTATAAATAATGGCGCGATGGGAATAATCATCATACGACCCAATTGACTGATAAAGCGCATTACGAAAGTAGAAATAACGCCTTGGGTTTTGATTACTTCCTTCCATTCTGATATATATCCCGCTTTTTGAGGTTCGCTATTTTCTTTGGGTTTAAAATCTTCATCCACCCCCCACCATACTAAAATTCCAGCCAATAATAATAATGCTGAGGTGACAAAAAAGGCAGCGCTGTAATTGAATATGTCCGCTACTGCTCCACCGATGAGTGGTCCTAAGGCTACACCAACACCAGCGCCAACTTGGATCAACCCCATGGCATAACCAATATGCTTTTTGGGTACAACCGCAGCGGCTAAAGCATTATTGGCAGCGACAACACCGGTGATTAACCCCTGGATGGTTCTTAATAATACGAGTTGTTCAGCATTTTGAGCGAACGCCATTAAAAATAAAAGAATGGCTCCACCGATAGAAGCTCTTTCGATCATCAACTTACGTCCGTAGCGATCGGCAATCACCCCCCATATAGGGGAAACAAGCATCATAGCAAATGCCTGAGCGGAATATACCATCCCTGCTAAAAACTCAATACTAAAGTTTGTGGAAGTGCCTAAATCTTCAACATAGAATGGTAAAAATGGAAAAATGCTAGAAAAACCAATCGCAGTCAAGAGTTGTGTGATAAATAATATATATAACGTTCTCTTCCAATGCGTATGACTATCTGGTTTTAACATGGAGATGGACATTCTATTGCTTCATGCCTATGAATAAGCTAAGATTCAAATATCCTTCTGATTGTTTTCTTGATCAGCTTTGATATAAAAACCGCATTTCTCCAATTGGTCATTCAGATTTTCCGGAAACAATCGCTGTCCCCATTTACGTGAGATATGCTCTGTCCAGCAATAATCATCGTAGTTAAATGTTTCCTCTCGGTCCCCCTCTAAAGGGATCTTGGCTCTTAATTTACGATAGTAATCTTGAGCTAGATATCCCTCATCCATCACTTTTATTGCCTTTTGGACTAATTCTCTATCAAATTCAGGATAAGAATCTTCGAAAAGCACAAATTCGATTGGATATCGAGGACGAGGGGGGTAATCACCATCAGGATAACCCATGGTGAGTTGTACCATCGGGAAGACGCGATGAGGTAAGTTATATTTTTTAATAATCTGAGCGGAACGGAAGGGTGCGCCTCCTAAAAAGCAGCTTCCCATACCCAGGCTTTCTGCAGCTATGACCATGTTTTCAGCCATTAAAGCTGCATCTTGAATCCCTAAAAGGATCAATAAACCATCATCCCCGATCATTTCCCAGTTACGTTCTGCCATGATGATTTCCCATTTATGCGAATCCACACAAATTGTAAAAAGGAGAGGCGCTCTGAAAGGGTTTTTTTCACGATCTCGTGAGAGCAATAAACTGGCTAATTGAGAAGCAAACGGCGCTTGTTGACCGGCTCGGACAACCGTTTCGATGACTTCATCGCTAGGTATGTCAGGGAGGTAATGACGAATCGATTTACGATTTAGCATCGCTTGAATAACGGGATTAATGATCATGGGAGTACTCTCCTAAAGAATTCGTGCCTGGTGTAATGAACTAGCTGGCATGCATAAATTTCAACTGTGGATATGTCGAGTGCATTATAAACCTATTCAGAGATGTTTCCAGCAAGCTATCTCAATATTGGGTAGTCTATTGGTACATTGTTAGATCGCTACAATAGTCGCTTGATCATGATCAAGCTGAAGGATTAGTGACTATTGTGATGCTTGCTTTAGCAATTGTCTAATAGTAGTTGACTTTACAGATTACCTGAATTTAGTTGATAATTTTGGGTAGAATTTGTTTATGGAAGGACAATCTTTTTTCGATGATTGTTCGAATTCTAGTGTTGCTTAAAAAAGAAAGAGATAGGAGAGAAAAAATGAAAGTACTTTTTATTGGTGGTACAGGAGTGATCAGTTCGGCTTGTACTCAACTTGGTGTCGAACGCGGGATTGAAGTCATTTTAATGAATCGGGGAAATGCTCAACGACCAGTTACTCAGGATGTACGTGTTATTCATGCTGATATTCGCGATGAAAAGTCGGTTGAAGCAGCTTTAGATAACCAAACATTCGATGTGGTTGTGGATTGGGTTGCTTTTGAGCCCAGGCATGTTGAATTTGATATCGAGCTTTTTCAAGGAAGGATTGGACAATATATTTTCATTAGTTCTGCCTCGGCTTATCAAAAACCCTCCACGATATTACCAATAACTGAATCGACCCCGCTGTCTAATCCATTTTGGAGATATTCACGTTCGAAAATTGCTTGTGAAGAAAGGCTATTTAAAGCATATCAAGCTGATCAATTCCCAGTCACGATTGTACGACCTTCACATACTTATGACAAAACTTTATTCCCTATCCACGGTGGTTATACAGTCATTGATCGAATACGAAAAGGAAAAAAGATCGTTGTACATGGTGATGGGACATCTTTATGGACATTAACTCACCATAGAGATTTTGCTGTTGGTTTGATTGGTCTACTCGGGAACCCGCTCGCGATTGGGCACGCCTTCCATATCACTTCAGACGAGTGGTTAACTTGGAATCAGATTTACAAGATGCTAGCGAATGCAGCGGGCTTGGATATCGACATCGTTCATGTGCCTTCAGAAACAATCGCTTCTTATGATCCGGAATGGGGGGCGAGTCTATTGGGAGATAAAGCCTTTAGTACTATCTTTGATAATTCGAAAATTAAACGTTTTGTACCTGAGTATTCAGCAAAAATTCCATTTGCTGTTGGCGCCAATGAGATCATTTCCTGGCATGAACATAATTCGAATTGGCAAGTGATCAATCAGAAATTCGATTCTTTATTAGATCTCATCGTTACCGCTCAGGAAAAAGCGAACCTGGATTAATTTGATCTTTTCGATTATCCTAGGTAACTATTTGAAATGAAAAGCATCTAATATAGGGATTTAATAATTCCCGTGTCTTTTATTAAAAATTGAACAAACCAATCACCAGGAGATTTTTATGCCACTTTTTGAATTTGTTTGCTCAAAATGCAACCAGACATTTGAAGAACTTGTCCGAAGTGCAAACGCGATCGAAGATGTCCTCTGTCCGAGCTGTGGAAGTTCAGAGATCAATAAAAAGATATCTATGTTTGCTTCTAAATCCACAGGCAGTAGTTCTTTCTCGCTGAGCAGCGCTTCCTCAGCTTCATGCAGTCCTGCGGGTACCTGAGGAATTTCTCGTTAACAGTCGTGAGCTGTAAAACGAAAGTCCCATGCAAAGCTACTGCATGGGATTTTTTTATATTTTTTTGATCGTCTCTTAGGAAAATCAGAAAAAAGTTGTTAATTGATACGCTTACGTTCTTGAAAGGTCAGTTGACATAAATTACTGCAGTTGCTACACTTTGGCTAAGATGACAGATGATTTTCGATTTAGGAGAGAACGACAATTTGAGGAGTACCTTCGTGATGGGATCACTGCTGCAAAAGCAGGGAATCACAAACTAGCGCAATCACTATTGAATCGAGCCAGCATAATAAATGGATTAGATGCTCGTCCATATATATGGTTATCAGTAACCACGAATGATCCAGAGGAACAAAAAAGATATCTTGAGAAAGCGTATGTGATTGATCCTCACAATATCGCGGCGCGCAGAGGATTGGCTATCTTGAGTGGAAAGATAGACTCTTCTCGCGTAAATGATTTTGGAGAGAACCAGTTCATTGCAAGCGCTGATGATCTTGTTTCTACTCGAGGAAATTCAATCCTATGTCCTAAATGTGGTGGTCGTATGACTTTCTCCACTGAGAAAAAGACTACCGGTTGTGAATATTGTGGGTATATGCTTTCTGAAGTTGATCTACAGGAACATGATTCGATTGCTGATCGTGCTGAACAGATACTTGATTTTGTTATGCCTACCACCAATGCCCATCATTGGCTGGCAGGTCAACAAAGACTGGTTTGCGATAGTTGTGGTGCAGTGAGTATTCTTCCAAAGACAATAAAATCTCGTAAATGTGCCTATTGCGGCTCTCATCAATTGAGCAATACAGACGAAACACAAGATCTTATTGATCCACATGTGATTCTTTTGGTGAAAATTGACCATCAAGAAGCAATCAAACGCTTGAAAAACTGGATGGGCGAAGGGATGCTTACGGTTGATAATCTTGTCTCCGTAAGCAAAAAAATAAGTCTGAAACCCGCCTATTACTCTTGTTGGACTTTTGATGGTATCTATGAAGTAAACTGGTCTTGTGTAGTTCAGGTGGGACAAGGTGGCTCAGAACAATGGCAACCGAGAAGTGGCGTTCAGAGTAAGATTTTCAACGATATATTAATTTCTGGAGTCGTGGCTATTGACCAGCGTGATTTGGAAAAAATCAGTCCATTTGACCTGAAGGATGTGAAAGAATTTCAACCTGAGTATGTAGCGGGGTGGTCAACGATACTTTATGACCGATCTATATCTGATGCATCGATTATCGCTAGAAAGATCATTAACAAAGAATTTCACCCGATTCTATACCATACAACTGAAATTGGTTATCAAAAGAGAGATTTCCAGATCACATATGGAAGATGGGCTGATATGACGTATAAGCATATTTTAATACCGATCTGGGTTGGAACTTACCAGTATCAAGGTAAGAAATATCATGTTCTGATCAATGGGCAGACGGGAAAAATTTATGGGGATAAACCTAGCGATTCATTCAAAATCGTTTTTTTTGCTCTGATGGTGTTTATGGGTCTATTTCTTTTCGTTATGATAATTCTTATCATAATGGGCATTAAGCATTCTCTTTAGATTAAGTTTTCGTCTTAAACAGTTTAA
>CAZJMV010000194.1:0-32500 GCA_964547225.1 uncultured Anaerolineaceae bacterium
CGATTTTATGACCCCGACAGGACTCGAACCTGTAACCAATTGATTAAGAGTCAACTGCTCTGCCAAATTGAGCTACGGGGCCTCATGCGGGGTATTATACCTGAAAGAAATTGCTTGTCAACATTTCATCTCAAACCAACATTTATTTCCCAAAATATTGCTGGTAAAATCTAAATTACTGATGAACTCATCGAGATAGTACTGAAAGGACAAGCATGATTAAAGACCAAGGATCAATCACAGATATTCCAGGAATTCTGATTGGACACGCACAAGATTTTGATGCGGTAACTGGCTGTACGGTAATATTATGCGAAGAAGGAGCAGTTGGAGGTATTGATCAGCGTGGCGGCGCTCCTGGTACACGTGAAACCGACGCACTCCAACCAATGCATCTAGTTCAAACAGTACACGCTATTCTATTAACTGGAGGGTCAGCCTTTGGATTGGATGCAGCCAGCGGTGTCGTTCGCTACCTTGAAGAAAAAGGGATTGGATTAGATGTTGGGGTTGCCCGCGTCCCAATTGTGCCTGCAGCAGTTCTTTTTGACCTAAATATTGGCTCAGCCTTGCGACGTCCAGATGCACAAATGGGATACCAGGCTTGTCTCAATGCGAGATCTAATTACCCTGAAGAAGGTAGTATCGGCGCAGGTACTGGGGCAACAGTCGGAAAAATCTTGGGTATCCAAAATGCTGTTAAATCCGGTATAGGAACTGCTAGTATTACGATTAAAGAAGGTCTGCTCGTGTCAGCTATCGTTGCGGTTAATGCCTTCGGTGATGTGATCGATCCAAATAATTTAAAAATAAAAGCTGGCGTTCGTATGCCCAATGAATCAGGGAAAACTGAATTTGCTGATACTTTACAAGTAATGAAAAATATGGCTTCATCAAATCATCTATCTTTTGGACGACATTCAAATACAGTGATCGGTGTTGTAGCAACGAATGCGAAAATGAATAAAGAAAACATCAACAAAATCGCTCAAATGGCACAAGATGGATTAGCTCGTACTATTCGTCCAGCACATTGTATGGTAGATGGTGATACAATCTTTTCCCTTTCCCTCGGAAATCAAATCGCAGATGTTAATACAGTTGGCGCATTTGCGGCTGAGGCTTTTAGCATCGCTACTCTTCGTGCTGTTGAAATGGCAACAACACTAGCGGATATCCCCGCACTAACAGATTTATAAAGACTTGCAATTAGAATACATCACAAATCCTAATCATCACCAAGTGATCCTGAAGGCACTGCAGATGTTTCAATAGCTTTCGCTTTTTTGTTTGAGGCATTAGTGATAATAACCGAACCAACAATCAATGAAGCGGAAATTAATATCTGCCAGGTTATTTCCTCTCCGCCTAAGAAGAAGCCTAAGAATATCGCCACTATTGGAGTTACATAAGCATATGTCATTACCAGAGAAGTTGGAGCTGATCGTAAAAGCCATAAATAGACGCTGAAAGCAATCAGAGAACCGAATACAATCAAATATCCAAACCCCATCAATGACTTCACCGTGATAGCAGACAAATCCAATCGTGACCATTCACCGCTTAATGTTCCAAAAATCAAAAGCACAACACTACCAACCAGCATCTCAATACTCGTAGAAAGGAATTGAGATTCGGGTAAATCCGCATCCCTAGCGATAATCGATCCAATCGCCCAGAAGAAAGCAGCTAACATGCCTACCGAAGCGCCAACTAGATCGATATTTTGAATACCAATACTCAACCATGATGGACTCAACAAAAAGACGACTCCGATGAAACCCACAACGACTCCTAGAATTGATTTTATATCTGGTTTAGGGATACGAGGATTAAATAAATCAATTAAAACAATCCACAGAGGCTCAGTTCCGATAATCAAAGCTGCTACACTAGAGACAATCCGCTGTTCAGCCCATGTAACACTTCCATTTCCTCCGACAATGAGAAAGAGTCCAACAATACTTGCCCAAAATATCTGACGCTTGGTAGGTCTTACATCACCAGCTAACCATCGCCAGATGAAAAGTATCGTTCCAGCGATCACGAATCGGAACGAAGCCATTAAAAAAGGTGGGATGCTGTCAATCGCAAAACGGATCGCTAAATAAGTAGAACCCCAAATCAGATAGATCGTTAACAAACCAAACCATATATTCTTTTTCATAGGATCCTTAATTAATAAGAATAAATTGAATTTTCCAACTCACTTTCCAAGGAAAGATTTACTCGGTCTATTTTAATTATTGATCATGGAATTATTTATCATCACACAGATATTCGTGATCCTACCAAGTTGGATAGTATATGATACTACTAAAAAGCAAAAACATGAAAATATGATTAAATTTCAACAAACATAACCTCAATTTCAATGAGAAAAGATTGACAGACAAATGAATATTTGATAGAATATATTTGTCTGACAAATTCAAGAACTGTTTCTGGTTTATTTTTGACAAGTTTTTGTTCAATAAGTGGAGTAGAAAATGCCTACCATGCTCGTGCGTCATGCACAAATGATCGCTACTATGGATGACCACCACCGTGAAATATCGGATGGTGGTCTTTTTATTCGAGATGGTTTTATTGAAAAGGTAGCTAAAACAGAAGATTTACCCGATACAGCTGATCAAGTACTCGATCTCAGCAACCATATTGTATTACCGGGATTGGTGAACACTCATCACCATTTCTATCAAACCTTAACTAGAGCTGTACCAGCCGCACAAGATGCTAATCTATTTAATTGGTTAAAAACGCTGTACCCTATATGGGCACGCATGACTCCACAAGATATCTATATATCAACCAAGACCGCGCTTTCAGAATTAGCTTTATCTGGTTGCACTACTGCTTCCGATCATTTATACATTTTCCCCAATGGCTCTAAACTTGATGACGAGATCATCTCTGCCAAAGAAATTGGGGTAAGACTTCATGCCTCACGTGGATCTATGAGTCTAGGAGAAAGCAAAGGAGGCTTACCACCCGACAGTGTTGTTGAGGATGAGGACTTTATTCTCAAAGATTCCCAACGACTAATAGAAACATACCATGACCCTAGCCCTGGCGCCATGACTCGTATCGTATTAGCGCCCTGTTCCCCTTTTAGCGTAACAGGTGATTTGATGCGACAGACCGCTTCCTTGGCACGTGAATATAGTGTTCACTTACATACACATCTTGCCGAAACACAGGACGAAGAAGTTTTTTGTGAACAGAAATTTGGTTATCGACCAGTTAAGTATATGGAAACCTTGAACTGGCTTGGACCTGATGTATGGTTTGCCCATTCTGTATATGTTAACCAAGAAGAAATAGAGGTCTATCAAAAAACAGGATCTGGTGTTGCTCATTGTCCAAGTTCAAATATGCGTCTTGCATCTGGCATTGCACCTATCATGGATTTATTAGCGAAAGGCATCCGAGTTGGTATTGGTGTAGATGGCTCAGCAAGTAATGATAGCTCTAATCTACTCGAGGAAGTCCGGCAAGCTCTTTTGGCTTCACGTGTACGCGCAGGGATCCAAGGAGCCTCACTCTCCAATGATAATAATGAAGAAAAAGTGCTGATGACTGCCCGCCAAGTTTTACGGATGGCAACTCGGGGAGGCGCAGAAGTCCTCGGACGTAGTGATATTGGCTCATTAGAAGTTGGAAAATGTGCAGATTTTTTTGCGATGAAATTAGACCGACTTGAATATGCAGGTGCCCTCCACGATCCTCTAGCAGCGCTGGTGTTCTGTGCGCCTGTTAGAGCTGACTACACCATTGTAGGTGGCAATGTCATCGTTGAAAAGGGAAACCTCAGAAATATTGATTTACCTATGTTAATCGAAGAACATAACCTAACCGCAAAGAGATTGCTGGAGCAATAATCAGCTGTTATTAGAGGAATTTAAAGAGTTTTACTCGTTTGCAAAACAAAGGATCAAATATGAAATCCACTAATATTGCCAATAGAACAAGAGAACTGGTTGACGTCGCGATGGGACGAAAACCAGCCAGTCTTATGATCCGAAATGGACGATGGGTAAACGTTCAATCGGGTGAGATTATCCCGAACATTGATATAGCTATCATTGGCGAACGTATTGCTTATATTGGAGAAGATGCTTCGCATACCATCGGGGAAAATACCCAAATCATCGAAGCTGAAAACCGCTTTTTAGTTCCAGGGTTCTTAGACGGACATATGCATGTCGAATCAGGAATGCTCACTGTAACAGAATTCGTCCGTGCAGTGATAAAACATGGCACAACCGGAATGTTCGTCGATCCTCATGAGATTGCCAATGTTTTTGGGTTGAAGGGTGTCCGTCTGATGGTCGATGAAGCGGCTCAACAACCGATTCATGTTTACGTTCAAATGCCATCATGTGTTCCATCAGCCCCAGGTTTAGAAACACCTGGAGCAAATATCGGTCCAGAAGAAGTTGCTGAGGCAATGACCTGGGAGGGCATTATTGGACTAGGTGAAATGATGAATTTCCCGGGAGTATTTCTGAGTGATGAAAAAATGCATGCGGAAATGGCAGAAACCCGTAATGCAAATAAAGTGATTGGAGGTCATTACGCTTCTCCCGACCTTGGACTTCCTTTCCATGGTTATGTAGCGGGTGGACCCCAAGATGATCACGAAGGAACCACCATGGAGGACGCGATTGCTCGGGTACGCCAAGGAATGAAAGCCATGTTAAGACTTGGCTCAGCATGGCATGATGTCGACGAAGGAGTACGTGCAATCACGGAAGCAGGTTTAGATCCACGTAACTTTATTCTGTGTACTGATGACTCGCATTCTGAGACATTGGTGAATGAAGGACACGTAAATCGTGCTATTCGACAAGCGATTTCTCAAGGAATTGCACCTCTAACAGCGATCCAAATGGCGACATTGAATACCGCTGAACATTTTGGTGTATCCAACGATGTCGGAATGATTGCTCCAGGTCGATTTGCAGATATTTTACTGGTCAATAATCTTGTGAAACTAGATATCGACATCGTCATTGCCCAAGGTCAAAAAATTGTTGAGAATCAGACAGTGCTTATAGATATCCCCGAACATCCTTATCCGGATTGGGTCAAAGAATCTGTTCACATGAAACATGCTCTGACCTCTACAGATTTTCATATCCAAGCTCCAGAAGAGGAAGATGCTGTTGCTAATGTTATTGGAGTGATTGAAAACCAAGCGCCTACGAAACACCTACAAATAAAACCTACATACCAAAATGGAGAAGTCATTGCAGATATGTCCAAAGATCTAGCTAAGATTTCTTTAGTCGAATGCCATAGAGCAACTGGTGGCGTAGAAGTAGGACTCGTTCAAGGATTTGGTTTTAATTCTAAATGCGCCATTGGAACCACCGTCGCCCATGACAGCCATCATATGATTGTTGTTGGAACGGATGATGAATATATGGCAATGGCAGCGAATGAATTACAGAAAATGAACGGTGGACAGATCGTGATCAAGGATGGTCATATCATCGGCAGCGTTGCCTTGCCAATTGCCGGTCTGATGTCAAATGAACGCGCAGAAATTGTCGCCGAAAAAGCAGCAACCATCCTGGAAGGTTTTCGTTCCTGTGGATGTACACTAAACAATCCTAACATGCAGCTCAGCTTATTGGCTTTAGTGGTCATCCCAGAATTGAGAATATCCGATCTAGGTTTGGTTGATGTGACAAAATTTGATTTCATCCCATTATTTGAATAATCACTTCATTTACTACGCTAAGAAAATTTATTATGAATCAAGAATCAGTATCAAATGTCTTACACAAAAAGTTAAATAGAATTATTGCTAATGCTGAACCCGATCAGAGATTACCATCCGAACCAGAGTTAGCAAAACAATTAGGCGTTTCCCGTGCTACCTTACGGGAGGCGATGCGTACCTTTGAAACTCAAGGAATGCTACGTCGACGCCAAGGGTCTGGCACCTATGTCACCCACCCTAAAAATATCATTGAAAGTGGATTAGAGGTGCTTGAAAGTATAGAACATATCGCTGAAAGGATCGGATTGCCTGTATCTTTTGGAGCTTTAGAAATTGAAAGACGGATCGCAACAAACGAAGAAGCCAGCATCTTTAATATTTCACCCGATGATCAGGTAATCAGCATCGCCAGAGTAATCCTGTTGGAAAACCGCCCAGTTGCCTACCTGATCGATACGCTACCAAAAGGTATCATTGCACGAGGAGAACTTGAGAAAGGATTTACCGGATCTATCCTTGACTTATTATTACGACGTGGGGAACCTCAATTGACGACATCAAGAACAGAGATAAATGCTGTTCCTTCCTCATCCAAAGTATCACGAGCGCTGGATATCCAGCGTGGTGACGTCTTGCTTTCATTTACCGCTGATTTATATACAGAAGATGGACATATCATCAACCATTCCCATAGTTATTTTTTGCCTGGATATTTCCGCTTCCATGTCGTCAGGAAAGTAGCTTGAATTTTATTAATTACTCATGTGCTAACAAGCTCTTGAGTTGTTAACATTTATCTAATATATATGAAGGAGATCGAATAATGCGAAGCTTTTTAGGACGTGACATACTGTCACTAAAAGATTTTGAAAGAAATGAATTTATGCGTGTTTTTGAGGTCGCAGAAAAGTTGGAACCCATCGCTCGAAACAGACAGAATTCAGATCTGTTGAAAGATAAGACGTTAGTTACTGCCTTTTATCAACCCAGTACCCGTACACGTATGGCTCACGAAGCAGGTATGCATCGACTTGGTGGGCATGTTCTTGGTTTCTCAGATGCAAAAATGACACGTGCTGGGGATTGGTACCAGGAATCGATCAAAGATACCGTAAAAATGCTTGAGTTCTACGGTGATGTCATAGTCATGCGACACTTCCAACAAGGCGCACCTCATGAAGCAGCGAAATGGGCTTCCATTCCGATTATCAACGGTGGTGATGGTTGGGGTG
Organism: uncultured Anaerolineaceae bacterium; assembly: GCA_964547225.1. GTDB lineage: Bacteria > Chloroflexota > Anaerolineae > Anaerolineales > UBA4823 > CAZJMV01. The sequence continues at coordinate 6,964 of CAZJMV010000194.1, forward strand.
AACATCCAACTCAGATTTTAACTGACCTCTATACCGTTCTACGCGAAAAAGGTCGCATCGATGGACTACATTGGGTTGCGGTCGGTGATATGCGAATGCGCACAATGCATTCCTTAGCCTACGCGCTAACACAGTTCGATTGCCCTATCACCTTTGTTTCCCCACCTGATATGTCTCTTACAGAAGAATTCAAAGCTGAATTGGAACAATACAGCCTTAATTATTCTGAGGCAGAGCACGTCGGCGATGTAATCGACGAAGCGGATGTCATCCTAGTTGAACCAGTTGTACAGCCAGATTACACTCAAGCACGACAAGAAGCTGGTGAACATGGAATGACCCCAGATAATTACAAAATCACTCGTGAACTTTTATCCAAAAAAGCAAAGTCTGATGCTATTCTTCTACACTCCCTACCACGTATGGATGAAATTCCTCCCGATGTAGATATCACACGCTGGTCACGTTATTGGCAGGAAGCCTTTAACGGTGTTGTTATGCGTATGGCTTTGCTTGCTTTGGTACTTGGTAAGATGGAATAATTTCTTGATAAGGATGATCGTTGCCTCGGAGAGGTCATCGAAGCGGTTATCCCTTTTTTTTGTATTATTATTTTTAAAGAGGTTGAAATGCAAACTAATTTACGCGGACGAAATCTTATCGGCGATCTTGATTTTAGCAAAGAGGAAGTCGAAACAGTACTTGATGTAGCGTTTGATCTTAAACAAAAAAGAGCTCTTGGAGAATCGCATGCATACTTGCGTGATAAAGTGCTTGCAATGCTATTCTTCTTTTCATCTACACGCACTCGCGGTTCCTTTGAAGCTGGTATGGCTCAACTAGGAGGTCATGCCGCTTTCATTGAAAGTCGCACGACTCAAATCTCACATGGCGACACTGAAACAGAGATGGGTGAGATCTTTGGGCGCTATTTTGACGGTATTGCCATCCGCCATGTCGACTGGGGGATTGGTAACCGCTACTTAAACCTGGTTGCGAATGCATCTCGCGTTCCGGTGCTCAATATGCAGTGTGAAATTTATCACCCTTTCCAGATCTTAGCCGACTTGATGACAATCATCGAAAAGAAAGGACGCGATTTACGGAAACGTAAAATCGTTGTTTCATGGGCTTACGCTTCATCTTATCTGAAACCAATCTCAGTTCCGCAATCATTAATTTTACAAATGCCTCGTTTTGGGATGGATGTTGTCCTAGCTCACCCACCGGAATTCAAGCTTATGCCGGAAATTATGGATCAGGCAAAAGAACAGGCAAGAAAATATGGTACCGGTTTTGAAATTGTCGATGACATGGAAGAAGGCTTCAAAGATGCTGATATCGTTTATGCTAAGTCTTGGGGTCCACTTTTGACAACACATGATCCAGAAGAAGGAAAGATTATCCAAGATAAGTATAAAGATTGGATTACTGATGAACGTAAAATGGGCTTGGCGAAAGAAGATGCAATCTATATGCATCCCCTGCCAGCTGATCGAAATATTGAAGTTACAGACGGCGTAATGGATGGTCCAAACTCTGTCGTATTCGATGAAGCAGAAAACCGTTTACACGCACAAAAAGCTGTCATGGCTTTAACCATGCGCTAAGTTTGCCAGAGGAGCATAGACCTAGGATGAAAGATGATAATCGTAAAGTAGCTGTCGTTGCGATTGGTGGCAATTCGCTTATCAAAGACAAAGAACATCAAACCGTCGAAGACCAATACAATGCTGCAAAAGAAACCACTCAGCATATCGCAGATATGATTGAATCTGGTTGGGATGTCGCGATTGGACATGGAAATGGTCCCCAAGTAGGATTTATTTTAAGACGATCAGAAATTGCCCACAAAGCGGAAGGTTTGCATGAGGTTCCACTGGATGTTTGCGGAGCAGATACCCAAGGCGCAATCGGCTATGCACTTCAACAGACCTTACAGAATGAACTCGCGAAACGCGGAATTCAGAAATCAGTATCAACCGTGATCACTCAAGTTTTGGTCGATAAAAATGATCCAGCCTTCAAAAATCCATCTAAACCCATCGGAAGTTTCATGGATGAAGAAGAAGCCCAGAAACGAGCCGATGAAATGGGTTGGGATGTGGTCGAAGACGCTGGTCGTGGATGGAGAAGAGTTGTTGCCTCTCCATTACCAAAAGAAGTCGTAGAGTTAGATGCGGTTAAAGCTTTGATCAATGCGGGTGTCATTGTTATTACCGTTGGTGGTGGCGGCATACCTGTTATCGACAAAGGCAATCGTGACCTTGCAGGTACAGCAGCAGTTATCGACAAGGATTTTGCCAGCAGTTTACTTGCCACATTGATCAATGCCGATTTGCTTGTCATCTCAACCGCTGTTGAGAAAGTAGCCTTGAACTTTGGAAAACCAGATCAAAAATCAATTGATAAAATGAGCCTATCAGAAGCAAAAAAATATCTTGCAGAAGGTACACACTTCGCCAAAGGTTCTATGGCGCCGAAAATTCAAGCAATTATCAACTTTTTAGAGAATGGTGGTAAAGAAGCCATCGTAACTTCACCAGAGCATATTGGCGCTGCATTAAGAGGCGAAACCGGTACACATTTTTGCCAGGATTAACTGATCTACAGACGTTGTCTATCCATTAATGGATAGACAACGCATCGTTTTATTTTATAATAATAGGTGATTTTCTAGATTAATGATGATCTTCATCCATAGACGAAGAGTTAAGATCGAGGTATCCTTATTCTTGAAAAAGGTTCTACAATAAAACCTAAATGATAATTGTTTGCTTATTCTGAAAGGAGGCAAATCTTTGAGAAAAAATACATTAAAGTGGTTTTCTAAATTTGCAGACAAAAAATCTTATTCCTGAGGAGGAGTAACTATGCATAAAAAAGTTTTATCCTATTTAGTTCCATTGCTCATTACCATGTCTTTGCTACTCTCAGCTTGTGGTGGCGCTGCTGAACCAGAAGAAGTTGGCGGTTTTCAGATTCCAGCCATCGAGAAAGACAAATTCAATGTAGCTATGGTATTGATTGGACCACACGACGATGGTGGTTGGTCGCAAGCTCATTATGAAGGCTTAGAGTATGTTAAAGAGAATGTAGACAATGTCCACGTTGCCTATATTGAGAATGTTCCCGAAGGCGCAGACTCAGAGCAAATTTTCCGCAGTCTCGCTCGCAAAGGCTTTGACTTGATCTTAGGCACTTCTTTTGGCTATATGGATCCTATGGAAACTGTCGCTGAAGAATTTCCTGACAGCTATTTCATCCATCTCACTGGATATAAATCAAATATGGAAAACTTCGGCAACCTTATGGGTGCCATGGAAAACATGAAGTATCTGGCTGGTATGTTGGCTGGTGCGCGAGCCAAGCTTGATGGAAATCCCAAACTTGGTTATATGGCAACCTTCCCTATTCCAGAAGAACTCCGTCTTGGTAATGCAATCGCGCTTGGTATGAAAGAGACATGCCCAGAATGCACCATGGAAGTACGTTGGATTAATACTTGGCATGATCCGATCATCGAAAAAGAGGCCGCTGCTTCATTATTCGATGCAGGTGCACAGGTAGTCTTCACCGGTGCGGATACTCCCGCAGTCGCTGATGTTGCCCAAGAAAAAGGAAAATGGGGTGTAACCTATGATTGGTATGGATCCTGCAAGGTCGATGCTTGCTTAACTGCACCGTATTGGGTTTGGGGTCCGGCATATGCAAAGATTGCTGAAGGAATCCAAGCTGGCACTTATAAAGCTGGATGGGACTACTTTGATTCAGATAGCGGTGGCTTGGGATTGGTCGGCTTTATGGAAGGCGACGAATTAACTCCAGGTATGAAAGATCTGCCACCCGAAGTTATCGAAGATGTTAGAGACAAAATGGCGAAATTCAATAGTGGTGAAATGAATCGCTTTGATGTATTCGCTGGCGAAATCCTCGATAACCAAGGTAATGTGGTTGTTCCCGCTGGTGAAAAGATGGTTCAAGCAGACCTGGATCAATTCCCACCTGGAGCCCCCGGTCTCGAGTGTGAATACTGTATGTATTGGTGGGCAGATGGAGTCACATCCGAACTACCACCACTTGAATAATACAACTAAATAACATAGGTAGAGCCAGGATCTGAAATAGATCCTGGCTTGATATCTATAAGAGCAATTTAATTGATATTCCGTTTTTCCACCCATCAATTGATTATAAATGTTCTTCCAATTTTTTTAGTAAATGGAGAACCATAACGGTATGGAAAATTCAAAATCTAGTGAAACAACAATAAAAACCACCGATCAAAATCGATCAGAAGAAAATGTCGTAGAAATGCTGGGCATTAGTAAACATTTTCCTGGTGTAATCGCCAACGATAATGTTAATTTCGCTTTAAAACGCAGTGAAATTCATGCCTTGCTAGGTGAGAACGGCGCCGGTAAAAGTACACTTATGAATGTTCTTGCAGGTCTCTATAAACAGGATGCAGGAAGGATACTTGTACACGGAAGACCAGTAAGTTTCTCATCGCCCAGAGATGCTATCCTCGCTGGAATTGGGATGGTACACCAACATTTTATGCTCGTTCCTTCCCAAAGTGTGACCGAAAATATCCTCTTAGGATTGGAAAATCCAAAATTCCATATTAATATGAATGATTATCATCAACAGATCGAAGCTCTTGGAGAGCGATTCTCGCTAAAGGTAGATCCACGCGCTAAGATTTGGCAGCTTTCGGTTGGAGAACAACAACGCGTCGAACTAATAAAATTATTGTACCGTGGCGCTGAAGTATTGATTATGGACGAACCCACCGCGGTTCTAGCGCCAAAAGAAATTGATGATCTTTTTGATACGATACGCTCGATGGTATCCGAAGGAAAATCGGTCATATTTATTAGCCACAAACTCCAAGAGGTAAGCGAAATTGCAGATCGTATTACTGTGTTACGCCGTGGCAAAGTCACAGCTAGTGGTCTAGATGCCCATAACATCTCGCGAAAAGAACTCGCTCGCCAAATGGTAGGACGAGATGTTGTCTTTCGCTTAGAGAAGGAACCTCGCACACCTGGTGAAGTTATTCTGGAAGTAAAAGATATCCATGCTGATAATGACAAAGGTCTCTTAGCATTAGATGGAGTCTCCCTCAACGTTCGTGCTGGAGAAATACTCGGACTAGCCGGCGTAGCTGGAAACGGTCAACGTGAGCTAGCTCAAGTTATTGCTGGAATGCGGAAATGCAAACAAGGGACAGTCCTTATGCGGGGGAAGGAGATCAGCAACCGTTCTGCACGAGTGGGAATACAAAGTGGTTTGGCGTATGTCCCTGAAGACCGCACCCATACCGGTACAGCTCCTAACTTGAGCGTTACCGACAATGTCATCATGAAGAAATATCGCCAACCCCCTATTGCCAGAGGATGGTCAATCCATATGCCCACAGCTACCAATTTCGCACAAGATCTTAAGCAATCTTATGAGATCGCTGTTCCAACGGTAGAAACCCCAGTTCGTCTCTTATCCGGTGGTAACTTACAGCGTGTGATTTTGGCTCGGGAAATTTCAGGTAAACCAGATTTGATGATCGCCGTCCAACCTACACGCGGTTTGGATGTTGGCGCTATTGAAGCGGTCCATCACCTTTTACTTGAACAGCGAATGGCAGGCACCGCAATACTATTAATATCTGAGGAACTTGAGGAATTGCTTTCGCTTAGCGATCGCATTGCTGTGATTTATGAAGGAAAAATTATGGGTGAAATTATCGAGGAAGATCTCGATACTATCGGTTTAATGATGACAGGAACCCCCCTGGATAAAATTCAAGAATCCGAGAGGTTAGAAAATGTCTAATAATCTATCTCCAACAACTTCAACCTCCCTTCTCAAAAGGATCAAGATGCCTTTCACTATTCGTTTTGAACCCCGTCTTACACAACCTCCCAATTGGTATCCTAGCCTTATATCTCTTCTAGCAATTATCGTGTCACTTATTCTGGGTGGACTAGTGATAGCTTTTGTAGGAGGAAATCCATTCCGTTCTTATGCACATATCGCACGAGCATCCTTTGGTAATATTGGTGTGATCTCTGACACCATTGTGAAAGCAACGCCATTATTGTTAACCGGTTTAGCTTGTTCAATCGCCTTTAGGATGAAATTGTGGAATATTGGCGCAGAAGGTCAATTCATCATGGGAGCGTTTGGTGCTAGTGCAGTAATTCTCGCACCTTTACTCCCAGCAGAAACTTCTCCATGGATTTTCATTCCTGTCATGATGATTGTCGGCATGGCTTCGGGTGCTCTTTGGGGTTTTATCCCAGGATATCTGAAAGCTAAATTAAATGTGAATGAGATTATTACTTCACTTATGTTGAACTATATCGCCATTGCGTGGATCAATTTCTGGATCTTTGCTGTATGGAGCGAAGGTGGCTTTCAAATGAGTCCCAAATTCCCAGAAAATGCCTGGTTACCTCGATTAGCTGGATACGCCGATTCCATTCCGCTCTTTCGTGGACTAACCACACATTTGGGATTTTTGATCGGGATATTAGCCGCGGTAGTCGTTTGGTATATCATCTCTCGCAGTCGCTGGGGATATGAAATTCGTTTGATTGGTGACAACCCACGCGCAGCAGATTATGCTGGAATCAATATCACACGCAACACAATTCTAGTTATGATGCTTTCTGGCGCATTAGCTGGTTTAGGTGGAATGTCAGAGGTCACCGGTGTTATCCACCGCCTTCAAACTTCTCCCTTAGCTGCTGGATATGGTTTTACTGGGATTATTGTCGCCTGGCTGGCTAAATTGAACCCATTCGCGATCATTATTGTTTCAATTTTATTTGGCGCACTAATCCTTGCAGGTCGAGAAATCCAACCTTCCGGGATCCCCAAACTCATCCAAGGAATTATCCTGGTTTGTCTGATCGCGAGTGATTTCCTGTTGCGTTATCGCATTCGAATAATCCGTACCACACAGGAGGCATAATCATGGATCCAATTATCATTCTTCAAGCTGGCGTTGCCTCAGGTACCGTATTACTCTTTGCGACCTTAGGTGAATTATTTGCTGAACGTTCTGGCGTGCTCAATCTAGGCGTAGAAGGTATGATGTTAGTAGGTGCAATGAGTTCCTTCAGCATCGCAGTATCTACCGGAAATCCATGGCTAGGCGTTCTGATTGCTATGATCGCTTCAGGTATTCTCAGCCAGATTCATGCCTTTATTGTAATTACTCTTCAAGCGGATCAGGTTGTGAGTGGATTGGCATTGACGTTCCTTGGAACTGGGATCAGCCTTGTCTTAGGAGAAGGTTTAAGTAAAGCAGGTGCGATTTCACTACTGCCTAATTTTTCCATTCCTTTATTGTCTCAGATCCCCTTTTTAGGACCAATTTTCTTCAAAGATCAAAGCATCCTAGTTTATATCGGATACTTGATCACCCCTGCTGCTTGGTATTTTATCAATCACACTCGTCCAGGTATGCATCTACGTGCCATCGGAGAATACCCGGCAGCCGCCGATGCACTTGGGATCAATGTATTTCGATTACGATATTTATATGTATTTGTTGGAGGAGTTTTTGCGGGATTAGCTGGCGCAACAATCAGCTTAGCAGTATCACCAGGATGGTTTAGCGAACTCACCACTGCAGGACAGGGTTGGATCGCGATAGGTTTAGTGATCTTTGCCCAATGGAACCCTTACAGAGCAGCTTTTGGCGCTTATGCTTTTGGAGCGCTTCGTCGTTTGATATTGGATATTCAAGGACCAACTATGATTTTCGGTCTTGCTAACCCATTCTTCTACAATCCTTACTTAGGTTTCTTCTTACAAATGGTACCTTACGCATTTACGATTGTTGTGCTTGTGATCGGTTCACGTGAAGCGATGCGAAAAAGAATTGGAGCGCCAGCCGCTTTAGGTATTCCCTATATACGTGGTGAACGCGGGCTCTAATTGGAGATTCTATGCAAAAATATATTGGTTTAAAATGCTCATTATGTGGAAAAGAATATAACCCTGATGAGGTTGTCTACACATGCCCAAAAGATGGCGGGAACTTAGATATCATCTTAGATTATCAAGGATTGAGGAAAGAATATGACTCACTAAACTGGATCAATAAAGATGAACCTTCTTTATGGCGATATTTGCCCTTATTACCGGTAAACTCGCCCATCGGGGAAAATACACCATTTTGGGCGGCAGGTTGGACACCAATTTATCAGCCAGAAAGATTGGCGCATAATTTGGGTATCCAGAATTTATGGGTAAAAGATGAAAGCAGAAACCCAACAGCATCCTTTAAAGATCGTGCTAGTGCGGTTGTCGTTGCTCGAGCAATGCAAATATCTGCCGATATCGTTGTCACCGCATCAACAGGAAATGCAGGAGCAGCGCTGGCAGGTATGTCAGCTGCTGTTGGTCAAAAAGCGGTGATATTTGCTCCTCGCAGTGCACCACCCGCGAAGATCGCCCAACTTTTAGTCTTCGGCGCGAAAGTGCTCTTGGTCGATGGCACCTATGACGATGCTTTCGATCTATCTGTAAAAGCTGCTTTTGAATTTGATTGGTATTGCCGTAATACCGGTTTCAATCCATTCACAGCCGAGGGAAAGAAGACTGCAGCCTATGAGATCTATGAATGGCTGAACAGAAATGATGTCAAACCCCTCGTCAAAGAAAATCTTTCGATATTTGTTTCCGTTGGCGATGGTAATATCATTTCTGGCATTCACAAAGGCTTTAAAGACCTCAAGGAATTAGGTTGGCTGCAAAATATGCCGCGCATTTTTGGCATTCAATCTGAAGGTTCAGCAGCTATATCCAACGCGTTCGACGCTGGCACAGAGGAAATCATTCCAGTCTCTGCAAATACACTCGCTGACAGCATTTCTGTAGACCTTCCGCGAGACGGAATCAGGGCAGTACGAGCGGCGACACAAAGCGCAGGCGCCTATATCCAGGTACGCGATCAAGAGATACTAAATGCTATCGCAGAACTGGGAAAAGTTGGCATTTTCGCAGAACCGGCAGGCGCAACATCTTTGGCTGGTGTTAAAAAAGCTCTTGAATTAGGTTTGATTCAAAAAGATTCACCCACCTTAGTAATCAATACCGGTAGTGGTCTAAAAGATGTCAAGGCTGCTATGCAAGCAGTCACTGAAGCGCCAATTATTGAACCATCGCTAGATGCTGTTAAAAAGGTTCTCTGATTGTGATGATTTTCATATTGACAGAAAGGTGAAAAGAAATCATTCTAATGGAAGCAAATATTACAATCATTGCTCCAATTTATAACGAGTTAGATAATATCCCTGCTCTCTACGAACGGGTGCAGCAAACCATGCATAAAGCTGGAGAACCTTGGGAATTGATCATGGTTGATGATGGTTCAACTGACGGCTCAACGGATTTAATTCGTGAATTAGCAATCAAAGATCAACATGTTAGACCAGTCATCTTTGCACGCAACTTTGGTCATCAATTAGCCGTCACAGCAGGCTTGGATTATAGCAGGGGGCAAGCAGTTATTATTATCGACTCTGATCTACAAGACCCGCCAGAAGTTATCTTGGATTTGATTGCAAAATGGAGAGAAGGATATCAAGTCGTTTATGCTATTCGCACAAAAAGGGAGGGAGAAAGCTGGTTCAAACTGTTCACAGCTTCTGTTTTCTACCGGATCATCTATCGTATCACTGATGTTAACATCCCATTAGATACAGGCGACTTCCGATTGCTGGATCGAAAAGTGGTGAATGTAATCAATCAAATGCGAGAAAGACATCGTTTTCTGCGTGGTATGTCGGTCTGGGTCGGATTTAGGCAAACGGGGGTAACCTATGAACGAGCAGCGCGTCACGCTGGAGAAACGAAATATCCTTTTAAAAAAATGGTCAAATTTGCAAGCGACGCAATTACGGGGTTTTCTTACTTCCCATTACAGCTTGCTACCTATATGGGTTTCTTCTCTGCATTTATCAGTATCCTTGCAATCCCCATCGTAATCATCACTCGTTTAGCAGGTATACAGGCATTCTACGGTCAAGCGACCACACTCATTGCGGTTTTATTTTTCGGAGGGGTGCAATTAATCTCGCTCGGTATTTTGGGAGAGTATATCGGACGGCTTTATGATGAAGCTAAAGGACGCCCCCTCTATATCGTTCACGAAGGTCCTGATGATTTTATTGATAAGAATACAAAGGTAAGCAACACCTGAATATTCCATCTAATAATATAACAAACTTCTATAAAAATCTAATTTTATTAATAAGGAAGAAAAATGGCAACAATCGATTTAACAATTTTTGATGATAGACGCGAACGAGCAATCAAACGGGTACGCGAGCGCAATATTATTATCCCCACATTTGCGCAAATGAGAAACCCATCTTTAATCCCCGACAAAATTAAACAGGAATTGGCTGGTATTGGTCTTTGGGACCTAAATCCACGCAATCTGTTCCGCATCACATGGAAAAATGAACCGGTAGCTCATGGGGGTGGATTTGGTGGCGTCAATTTTATAGAATTCCCAAGCAGTTTAACCGGAACCAAAGCTCGTATTGTAGCTTTAGTTGGGAAATGGTTTCCGACGGGCGCTCACAAAGTCGGTGCAGCATTTGGTTGTCTTGTCCCTCGTTTGATTACGGGACAGTTTGATCCTACCACACAAAAAGCAGTTTGGCCTTCAACAGGTAATTATTGCCGTGGTGGCGCTTACGACTCTGCTTTACTCGCTTGTGAATCAATCGCAATTTTACCGGAAGAAATGAGCCGTGAACGTTTCGAGTGGCTTTCCAATATCGCTGGCGAAGTGATCGCCACGCCTGGTAGTGAATCAAATGTTAAAGAGATCTTTGATAAATGCTGGGAGCTACGTGCCACCGGCGAAGACCTGATGATCTTCAACCAATTCGATGAATTTGGAAATTATCTATGGCATTATGATCTAACTGGACACGCTTTTGTGGAAGTACTGGAAAAGATCATGGGTAAACGTGATAACTACTTTGGGATGGTTTCAGCGACGGGTTCGGCTGGAACAATCGCCAGTGGTGATTATTTGAAGCAACAGTTCCCAGGAAGTAAGATCGTAGCCAGCGAAGCGCTACAATGCCCCACACTTATTCGAAATGGTTTTGGCGCTCACCGCATCGAAGGTATTGGTGATAAACATGTCCCTTGGATCCATAATTCTAAGAACACCGATATGATCGTGGCAATCGATGACAACGCGGTCGTAAATCTCGCCAGATTGTTTAACGAACCTGCTGGTCGATCTTTCCTAGTCAAGCAAGGGGTACCCGAAAATATCGTTGAGAATCTCGATCTTCTTGGTTTCTCAAGTATCTCAAATCTGCTTACTTCCATCAAAGCAGCGAAATATTATGAATTAGGCGAAGAAGATATCGTCTTGACCGTATTGACCGACTCAATGGAGCTCTATCAGAGCCGCTTACGGGAGATGCACGCAGAATACGGTGAGTACAATGAAAAAGATGCTGTCGCTCATTATGCCGAATACTTAAAAGGGATCACAACTGACAACTTAGAAGAACTCACCTATGAAGGCAAACACCGAATTCATAATTTGAAATACTTTACCTGGGTTGAACAACAAGGTAAAACTTATGAAGAGATTTTGGATCAATGGTATGATCGTGATTATTGGAAGGGATTCCAGGGTCAAATCGATAATTTCGATGAATTAATCGAAGATTTTAACCAAGAAGTCGGTTTGCTATAGTCATAGTCATATCTCTTTATTTAGAGCAAATTTTGATGACTGGCAAACGAGCATCCCAAAAAAAGTTGATGTTTTGCCAGTCATCCCTTCTTTTAGCAAATGTATAAAATTACACTGGAGACATTAAGCGAAGAACGACTTAAAAATTCTGTCGATCAAGAAATCCTAGCAAAAGGAAAAGACATTTTCCAAAGCGGCGCGGTCGATAATATCGAAGTGACCGACTTAATCGCCTCTTGCACTGTACATGATATCCGCAGATATCATGTTGAGATTAAAGTCGCTAAAAAACACTTATATCTAAAATGTAATTGCAGCCATGCCAGCCGTGGCTTAATTTGCGAACATGAAGCCGCGGCATGGTTAGCCATACGCGAATATCTTAACAAACAACTTCCCCCTGCCTGGCGTCCTCAGCTCCTGCAAATCATCCACTCAATTCCCAAACAAAACGCCATCCAACGAAATAATCGTTATTCCATTCTCTGCAGCCTACAACAGAATTATTCAAATTTATATGGGAAAGATCCTCTAGGCAATTGGTGTATATACGCTTATACAATCCAAGAGTCAAACCTCCCGGATATTTTCCATCAATCGATCAGTTCAGATACTTCGTCCCTCAATATAAATCTCGACGCAGAAATTATCAATCATGTAAAAAGTAGATCAGCTCCAATTCTAAAAGCTCAAAGAGTAATTCAACATCTTGATCCTTCTGCTTGCATGAACGAAGATCCAAATATCGTCAGTTTTGCCAACCTCATCTCAGATATCGAACGATTGGAAGTAATCAATATAAACTATCCGCTTCACGATTGTCTACAAATTCTTCTGAACACTCGAGCCCCATTATTCAAAGGCACTCAAGATGATCCCTTTCAATTTCCGATTAGAATAATACCTGAACCAGGCGAAATCAGAATTAATATAAACAAAAAAGATCAAGGCATCCAGATATCTCCAATTATTATCACAGGTAAGCAAAAACTTGAACAATCAATCAATGACATATCCATCATTAACGATTCTCCAACCTGGATACTTGTCCATCAGAAATTAGTCCATTTACTTGAACCATCTTCATTAAAAATTCTTACTAGTTTTAATGACCCCGAAGGTCTTTTTATTGAACAGAGTCATGAAAAGATATTTCAAGAAAAGTATTTCCTTGAACTTTCCAGCAAAATTCCGATCGAGAGTAATTTTATCGAGCGAGAAGTAATCGAGACCCAACCTAACTTCCGTATTTACCTTGATGATGATCAAGGTGAATTACAGGCACAACTGCGATTTGTCTATCAGGATTTTGAGGTCTCCTATTTATCAGATCCTCCTGAAGAAACGATCAAACAAAAACCTGGCTCCTGGACATTGGTGACGATCAAACGTCAGGCAAAAGAAGAACAACAATCTTATGAACAAATCTCATCAAAAGCTTTCGGACTGAAACGCATCCCTGCTTCGTCTCCATCTGGCAAATTGCGATTGAGGGCGCGCGTCCATCCGGTTGATTTTCTTCTCAACACAGTCCCCCGACTCATTCACTTGGGTTATGAAGTGATAGGTGAGAAGGAATTAACCATGGCAAGGGTTAATCGAAACAAACCCAATATATCTTTTGATGTTTCTTCAGGAATTGATTGGTTTGATGTAAAAACAATCGTCAGTTTCGGTGAATTGGAGGTCAGTCTAAAAGACTTTCGAAAAGCAATCCAAAAGAACCACAATTACATCATACTATCCGATGGTACGATTGGTGAAATTCCTGAGGAATGGTTTGATAAATATAAGCATCTCATAAATATTGGGAAAACCAGGGGTGATCATCTTCGTTTCGCTCATCACCAAATCACGATATTAGATGATATTCTGGAAGGAGAGCAAGCGAAAAAAACCGATCAGAAATATCTAGATATTCGGGAAAATATCCAAAAACTCCGTACTTTTGAAGGCATCCAAGAGAAATCCTTAGCCAAAGGTTTTCAAGGTGAACTGCGCCCCTATCAAAAAGCCGGCTACGATTGGCTGCATTTCTTACAGAATTTTAGTTTTGGCGGTTGCCTGGCAGATGATATGGGTTTAGGAAAGACGATCCAGGCATTAGCCTTTTTGATATCTATCTACGAAGATCCAATAAATAAGATATCAGCCAGCCTGCTAGTCGTACCGCGCTCTTTAATCATCAACTGGCAGAGGGAAATCAATCACTTTGTGCCTGGTCTGAGAGTTCTTGAATATTATGAGACCAATCGTCAGAAAGAAACGGATTTATTTGACCAGGTAGATTTAATTATCACTACCTACGGGATATTATTACGAGATATTGAATTCTTGCATAGCTATAAATTCCATTACGCAATTTTAGATGAATCACAAGCGATCAAAAATCCAACCTCACAAACCGCGCGAGCCGCACATTTGATTGACTCTTCCCATAAGCTGGTCTTAACCGGTACACCTATCGAGAATTCAACCAGCGAATTATGGTCACAATTCGCATTCTTAAACCCTGGCTTACTTGGTAGTCATCGCTATTTCAAGAAAGAATTTAGCAATCCTATTGAGAAAGAAGGTGATCAAGAATCGGTTGAAAACCTCCGAAAGATCATCTTTCCATTTATCCTGCGTCGAACAAAGAATCAGGTCGCTCCAGAACTACCTCCCCGCAGTGAAAAAATAATTTACTGTGATATGGAAATAGAGCAACGCGAACGCTACAATCAGACGCGTGATTATTTCCGTGGCGTATTACTTGGAATGTTTGAAAGCGAAGGGATTAGTAAAAGTCGTTTTAAGATCTTAGAAGGCTTATTACGACTGAGGCAAATTTCTAACCATCCCCAATTGGTAGATAAAACCTATGCTGGCGAATCTGGAAAATTTGGTCTTTTATTAGATACATTGGAAACGCTAAAAGCGGAAGGTCATAAAGCTTTGGTTTTTTCGCAATTTGTGCAGATGCTGAAGTTAGTGCGGAAAGACCTCGATGAAAAAAATATCACCTACACTTATCTGGATGGCGCCACGAAAAATCGACAAGAACAAGTCGATATATTTCAAAAAAAGGGCGACATTCCCTTTTTCTTGATCAGTCTAAAAGCTGGTGGATTAGGGTTAAACCTCACAGCAGCAGATTATGTCATCCATATCGATCCATGGTGGAACCCGGCTGTGGAATTACAAGCCAGTGATAGAACTCACCGCATTGGGCAGGATAAACCAGTCTTTGTATTCAAATTGATCTCGCGTGATTCGGTCGAAGAGAAGATCCTTACCCTACAAGAAAGAAAAAGAAATCTAGTTGACCAGATTATCACGACTGAAAGCAGCTTCTTTAAGAGTCTGACCCGTGAAGAAATCGAATCATTATTTACAGACTAGGTTAATCGAGGTGCGGTATAATGGATCATAATCGAACAGAAAAAAAATGACAAATGAAATTCTCCCCTCACCTTTCGCACTGATCCTTGTAACCATCATTAAGAACCCAAGAGACATGGAAATTGCGCGTCTCTTAGGATGGTATCGTATTCCGTTACGATCAGCCCCAAAAGTGATCAGTGTCGATTATCTTGCCTTTTATCAAACCAGCACATTTGGAAAGCAAAAATGGCAAATTGAATATATAGCTCCGGTACTTGGACATGAATTAACCTCAAGAGCTGAATTACTAAAAGATGAGCTCGACCACCCACATGCTCATCAAGAATATTATAAGATCCAAATCGGTCCATTGATCCCACTCCCAAATCCAATTCCAGCCCAAAAATGGCGCCGGATCACATTTTTCTATACAACTGGAGAATACATAAACCAGGCAAGTTCGATCAATGATTTGATCGTAAAATCCGAAGAGAGACGTATCCTTTGGGAATCATTACGAGAACGAGCTAGCCAAAATCAAACTTATCTCTCTAGAGAATCTTTAGATTTTGATCTCAACCAAGCAGTATTGGCGAGCTTATTAGGATTCAGTCAAATCAACAAAGATCAATAATTGATTGATCGTTCAATATAAAGAAACTTCCACAAAAGGAATTATGATTCAATCAGATCATAAATAGATGAAACAAACGAAATAATAAGGAAAAAACATGAAAACATTGATTAAATCGGGAACGATCATTACCGCTGCAGATACATATAATGCCGATATACTCATCGAAGGTGAAAAAATATCTCGTATCGGGATGAATTTAGACGAATCAGATGCTGAAATAATCAATGCTGCAGGTATGTTGGTTATGCCCGGTGGAATCGACCCCCATACCCATCTTGATCTGCCCATGTTTGACACTGTCTCATCTGATGATCATTATACCGGTCACAAAGCGGCTGCCTTCGGCGGAACCACAACGGTGATTGATTTCATACCACAGGATACTCCACACCTGAAAGAATCCATCGATATCTGGCATGATAAAGCCGACCCTAAGGCAGCCATCGATTTCAGTTTTCATATGAATATTACCAACCTTGACAAGCAAATCGAAAAAGAAATTCCCAGCCTACCCGATTTGGGCATTACCACGATCAAGGTATTCACCGCTTATAATGGACGCTTGCGCCTACAAGATGGAGAGATATTTCGCGCCATGCAAATCGCGCGCGATAACGGTATGCTGACCATGCTGCATGCTGAAAATGGCGATGTGATTGACGTCTTGATCGATAAGGCATTGCAAGCTGGATATAAAACACCTGAATGGCACGCCCTAACAAGACCGAGTTGGAGCGCGGCGGAAGCGACTCTGCGCGCCGCTTCACTGGCAGCACAAGCTGAGGCGCCCCTTTATATCGTGCACATGAATACCGCTTTCGAAATGGATCTCTTGAAATATGCGCGCGAAAAAGGCGCTCCAGTCATGGGAGAAACATGTCCACAATATCTCTTCTTCACCATCGACAATTTACGTCAAGCAGATGGCGCAAAATGGATCTGTTCCCCACCTATGCGCACAAAAGCAGATAATGAGGGATTATGGAAAGCGCTCGGGAACAACACACTCCAGGTAATCGGCACTGATCATTGTCCATTCTTCTACGATGGCACTCGTCCAATTATCTATGAGGGAAAGGAAATTGCTATTCCTGGCAAAGAACTTGGTAAAGATGACTTTACAAAAATACCGAATGGGCTCCCCGCGGTTGGCGATCGCCTCCCGATTCTTTGGACCTACGGCGTTGGAGAAGGTCGTATCACCGCCAATCAATTTGTTGCTCTCACAAGCACCAATCCCGCCAAGATCTTTGGGCTTTATCCACAAAAGGGGTGCCTAGCTCCGGGTTCTGATGCGGATATCACTATTTGGGATCCGATTCACAACTTATCCTACGGCGTAAAATACGCTCACCATCGAACCGACTATAATTTATTTGAAGGTTGGAAGTTAACCGGTTTCCCGCAAAAGGTCTTTTTACGCGGAAAAATGATCGTCGATGGAGAAAAATGGAATGGAAAGGCTGGTAAGGGGAAATACCTTTATCGTCAGCTTGGCGCTGAAGTCCTATAAGATGGTTTGATTCAAGCAAATAATGATTAAGCAGCCAGCTAAAAATTTTGCGCTGGAAGCTTTGTCCCTTTTGTTCTCTCTGATTGTAAATCTTATCATTGATCTCTTTTGATATAATCAAAGCAATCATTGGAGAGACAAATCGGTGAAAAAATAAGGAATCTATGAACCTCCGATTTTTAAGCAGCATATTGTATACTTCACGATTCATCTTCATAATAAACTTAGGGTTGGTTTGCCTTTTATTACTGCTAAACGCTTGTTCGATTGCTACGTACGCACATCTCTCTCCGAATCCTCCAACCATAACAAATCAAGATTTAAACCTACTTTCCCCAGAACATCTCTATTTGCCTCCTAGCGCTACTTCGACGGTAAAATACACACCTGAACCAAGCACAAAAGAAATTCCTGTATCAGCGATCAATCCATTAACACCCACACCAACCGATATCATTGACCTGATGATGAACACACCTAACAGCGCTGACCTGCAAAGATCACCCACCGCTAACAACAACGAAACCAGCGATCTGCTTTATCTCTTGGAAAACGCTTTATATCGCTGGGATCATATCACGGGTTATACGGGGTTATTGGTCGATAATGTGAGCGATTATTTTGTGAGCCAGGATGGGAAAAAGATCTTCTTGCTACGACCACATAAAATATCGGCGAATGGAATATCGATCTACGATTTGGATATGCTCGATTTAATCGATAAACAACTCTATTCGATCAAAACCGATATTCCAAAATGGGAGCATATTTCGCTCTCTCCAGATGGTTCCTGGTTGACTTATCACACAATCGAAAAAAAACAAGCTTTTTCGATCCTCAATCTTCAACAACCTGATCAAATCATTACCATCGATGCCTGCAATCCAACCGAAGAAAAATATTGCAGCCAAACTGTATGGGCACCCAATAGCAAAGAATTAATCTGGAGCGATTCGGATGGTGTCAGGTATTTGAATATCTCCTCGCAACAAACGCATAAATTGATCCAACCGGATATCATTTCAATGACCGATCCAAAAGGGAATGAAAACCAAATTAAAGTACGCTTTGAGGATTTGAACTGGTCGCCACAAGGGCGTTATGTCCTCACCAGAATTGTCCACAATGATTCCGAGATCGGTTGGTATGCCATCCTCGATACAGCCGGTTCCCGTCTTGTACGCGTTCCTGATACTTATCATAGTGACCGTGAAACGACCAGTGTGCGCTGGTCACAAGCAGGTAATTTATTGGTCGCACAAACCCAACCGGATGAAAACACACCGATCCAAATTAAACACTGGTTCTTGCTTGCAACGCACGATTACTTGTTGGTCTCCCAAGTCGATATTTCAATTTCCAGTGAAGAACTTGACTCATTCATAGATACTCGCACCAATATTGAATGGCTTTCACAATTAGAACAACCGTACTATTTCTTATCCTATTCCCCGATCAAGTCAATCCGCTCAGCAGTGATTTATACACTCAACTTAGAAGAGAATCTTGCAATCCCATTATTCAATCTCGGACAAAATTGTCATCAAGTCCTTTGGGCGCCTGATAACAGTGGTTTCCTTATCTATGGTTCAAGGGAACAGATCCAGTTCTTTCAAATCATTGATGGGAATATACTATCCATACAATCAACTTTAGGGATGCAGGCAAAAGACTTTCATTGGTTACCTCCCGCTCCAAGGAATTAACCGACATGACGCGCATTAACAAACCAAGATAACAAGGTATAAAATTATCTTTAATGAAACTCTCTTTTCTCCTATGCGTAGCAACACCTCTCATACTCATCATTAGTTCTATCACTATGATGGGTTTTCAGGTCCGAAGACCAAATTTTTCCAAGCGTAGTAGTTGGTTGAGCGCTATCAGTGCGACGTTGATTGCTTGGACATTAGCAATCCTTTCAAGGGCTTGTGTTCCAAGCACAATCTCATTTCCTTTCCTTGATTTATCAGATATAAGTTTGCAAGTCTCCAACACAAATTTTCTATCATCATATCGTATCGTATGGCTAGCTGACAATCTATTTTGGGTATTATCCATCACGCTCACGACTGTGCTGCTCTCATCTCTATTGACCAGACTTGCTCGCTTCGAACATGCTCAGGAAACAAGCCAGGATTTTCTGCTAAGCAATGATCTATTGATCACTGCGATCAGTTTATTCACAATCTTGGCGGGGAATATTTTCACGTTGATCCTGGGATGGATGGTCTTGGATTCAGTACTCCTGATCATTCGTATGTATGAAACGAGGAAAGAATCATCCCAAAGTAAAACAGCATTCCAATTTTCACTCGGTTATCTTGGAACGATCGTCCTTATTATTGCCGAATTGATCACCCAATCCTCTGAAAACCCGAACACATTAGACAATTTATCATCAACACAAAGCGCTCTCTTGCTGATCGCTTGTGCATTTCGATCTGGGACCATCCTTTGGCAACCAAGATTAAGACAAGAACCTAATGAAGTGGCTCAAAGATCAATCGTCCTCAAATTGACATCGATTGCTGCAACCCTAATGCCCATGATCCGAGTAGCAAGTAATCTAGGAAACGAAGCAGAGATAATCATCGCGCCTTTTTTACTCATCTTGGCAGCTTCAGCAGCTATATTCTCTTCTCTCGCATGGTTGACCGCCTCAGACGAGTTAAGCGCTTCCCCTTTTTGGATATCCGCTCTATCCGCTTTTGTATTCGCAGCCAGCTTGCGTTCAGAACCCAACGTGGCTTTAAGTTGGAGCCTAGCATTACTTTTTTCAGGTGGATTGATCTTCTTTTATTCCGCTCGAAATCGCTTGATGAATTTGGTTTTCTTACTCGCGGTGCTCTCGCTTTCATCATTCCCATATTCACCTACTTGGAATACCAATTTTATTTACAGAGACCCGCCTCAGGCGCTCAATATCGTGTTCCTGCTTGCACAGACATTTCTGATTTTCGGGTATATTAAGCATGGTCTCCGAAAGACCTATCCGCTCGACCATTCTCAACGTTGGCTTACCTTTGTTTACCCATGGGGACTACTGATCTTACCGTTGATGCAATTCACGCTTACCTGGATCTATCCGAGGGATCCAAATCCCACCCTGCTTGAATCACTACCTGGTGTACTAAGCACTTTTTTAGCGCTGCTCTTCTTCCTGGTCAAACCGATCCGTAACCTCTTCAACCATAAGATCGTATCGATTGGAGTGGAAATAATCTCTCTCAATTGGTTATGGTCCTTTCTCGAGAAGATCTTTCAAGTTGCACAAAAGTTATTCAACTTCATTAATCAATGGTCAGAAACAACTGCCAGCACGCTCTGGGCATTCATCATCCTAACGCTTCTGATCAGCTTATTCATTCAAACGAACCTGATCGCTGGAGGTTGATTGATCTTGAATAATCTGATCCCAACCGCGGCGCTTTTAGTGATATTGACGGCTTTTATTTCCTTAGGAATTCGAAATTGGCGGGTTTTACTTTTATTACTTGCGCTGCAATTCATCGGCGTTTTCCTTGTGATAACCCAAACTTGGTCTGTTCAAATATCAGCTACCATCCTCATTTCAGGAGTATTTAGCTGCTTGATCTTGTTCATGACAGCTTATAACCATCATCCTATTGACAATGAAAGCGTCCACAGAAAACCTAATATTAATAAAAGCTTTTCTTCACTTCCTGAAAATGATCAAACCAAGGAAATGAGTGCCCTCTTTTATTATATCGCCGGAATTTTTATCGCCCTATTAGCGCTTTCATTGTCAGAAACTTTCGCAACAAGGATCGATGAAATCAATAAACTAACTATTTGGATTACCCTGATCCTAGTCAGCTTTGGACTATTAAAGATCAGTTTATCTTCCATTCCCCTAGTGATCATTCACGGGTTATTGACATTAATCTCTGGATTCGAGATCTTGATCTCGTTCTATGACAAAGCATTAGCAACCGCTGGCTTGCTATCCTTATTCAACCTTGGGGTAGCCATTGTGGGAGCTTATTTGATCAGTTCAGAATCTATGGAAGAAATCGGATGAGCTCTCCTTATATCTGGATCATCTTTCCACTAATCACTTCCTTAATACTTTATATCTTTCGACGACGCGATTTCATAATATATATCATCGCCATTAGCATCACCATCTTTTTGACCTGGTTAGCTTGGCAACTACCTTTAGGTAGTACGATTACGCTCAAATTACGGATCGCAAATCCTACCTTTATTATTCGAGATTCAATATCCGTTCTAGGGCGCCTGTTCATCCTAAGTGATCACAGCAGACCAGTACTTCTAATAATTTACCTAACTATGAGTATATGGTTTGGCGCAGTGCGGCTGATCCGAAAGAACCGCACCGATATCCCCTTTGGGTTAATGACTGCAGCATTTCTTTCTGCCGCTTTAGCGATCAAACCCGAGATTAACTCGGTTCTTATCATTGGGTTTGCAATTTTTAGCCTCATTCTTATAATCGTACCTCCGGGAACGAACGCGCGTACAGGCGTCCTAAGATTCCTGGTTCTACAAACAATTGGATTATTTTTGATCTTATTTGCCAATTGGTTTTTTTTATTTGCCACAGCAAGCGATCAGAATACAATCCATAAACCTGCCTTGATGGGGTTGTTTTTAGGGTTAGCAATGGTTCTGGCAATCTTCCCATTCCACTCCTGGAATCCAACCCTAGCAAACCAAGTGCACCCGATTTCATATGCGCTGGTTTTATTCCTAATTCCAACCATGATCATATTCTTGTTTATCAATTTCATTAACCGTTATCTATTAATGGGTTTTAGTGAAGATTTATTCATTTTTCTACGATTTGTATCTTCCTTGATGATCCTCTCGGGTGGGATATCCGCCTTTCTTGAAAACAACCTATCACGGATGATGGCTTATGCAGCGTCTGTCCAAGTCGGTTCGATCTTGTTGACTCTCAACTTCCTTGAACCCAAATGGCAACCTTTTCGAGACATAGGGCTTTACTACGCGCAAATCATAGTCTGGGGAATGAACATGGCTCTTTGGGCTTTTTCATTAGCGGTTATCCAAAAACAACGCCATAACCTCCAAATTCAAACAACAAAAGGATTGATATTTGAGGCGCCTTTCATCAGCAGTGCGTTGCTAATCGCGGTTTTTTCAGTTTCAGGTGTCCCACTTCTTGCCAATTTTCCAATCATGATGCTATCATGGTCTTTACTCGCAAAGGAATATCTCGTGACCATCATGATATCATGGTTAGGGACATCCTTCTTATTCTTCGCTGGCATACGCATACTAAGATATCTCACAACTCCCAATGATAAAGAAATAAGTTGGCAAAGTAAAGAATCGAAAGTTACTAAGGTTTACCTCACCATAGGTATTCTGATCTTATTCGCCTTAGGGATCTTTCCGAATTACATCTTGCCCTACTTGATCCATCTAGGAGGACAATTTATTGGCTATGTATAAAATAATATATCCCATCATGCTATAATAATCCTCATTCAATCACTACAACACAACGAAGGAAATGTTTTATAAGGAGATAGACCCATGGAAATGGATCAAATCCACAAACAAGTCAATTGGTTGGACGAGGAACGCAGAAAAGATGGCGCGAAGATCGCTTCGCTTGAAGAACGCATTCAACAGATGGAAAAAAGCATTGCGACCTTGACCAATACGAATAAAGAATTAAATAGTGAAGTTGTGCGTTTATCGGCATTGATCACGCGGATGGATAATCTTGACGAAAATTTCTTGCAGATGCAGATCAAGAACCAGGATCAATTTGAGAGCTTAGAGAAACAATTCCAGAAGATGCTCGATGAAAACAGCAATTTCATGCGCTCAGAAATCCGTACTCTTGAACGCGCCATGGCAGATATCAATAAAACCACTGATCAAATTCCGGAAATTAAAAGAAATCTTACTACGCGTGTGGAGGAAGAAAAACGCCTATCTTCTACCATGGATAATTTGCGCGAACAAATTAACATAATGCGAAAGCATGAAGATGAATATCATCGCACGATCAAAATGATGGAAGACAGCAAACGTCAAGACACAAAACGCTTGACAGACCTGATCGGCGAGGTCAATTCATTGCGTAAGCGCATGGACGAACAGCGTGGCAATCTAGAATTAGCTTCAGCCTCGATCCGAAAGTTGGAGAATCGGTTGAACGAATTTTTAGCAATTGAAACCGAACGGCGCGAGGAAGTCACCACATTCATCAATAATCAAGCCATCCGTGATGCCGAACGCGAGAGAGTTTGGAAGGAATGGCAAAATCGTTTCCGTTCGATCGAATCTCAAGCCAGTGATATCGAAAACACCCTGCAGAGCCTGGATAATACCCATCGAATCGTGAAGCAATCACAAAAAACGATCGATGAATTGATCGAAAAAGTGGAACGGCGCATTAATGAGATCACCGAAATGCAGCGCCTAGAAGATGAACGCTTCCGCCAGGATTGGGTCACCTTCAAAGCGGATGACCAAAAACGCTGGACAAACTATACGCTGACCACCGATGAGCGTCAAAACGATACCCTCCGTAAACATGAACGCCTTACCGATCAAGTCACTGATATCGAAGATGAAATGCAAGAGATCCAAGACATCCTCACACAATTAAAGGAGCATACCGAGAAAAGGATGCAATCCTTACTCGCTTTAAATCATGAGTGGATCTCCTCTTTTGAGCGAACGATTGGACGATCCCGCAACCTAGAATAAGTAAGAAGGACGATCTATGCGCGTAATTGGAACAGCAGGTCATGTCGACCACGGCAAATCAACCCTGATCGAGGCGCTCACCGGCGTACATCCAGACCGCCTAAAAGAAGAGCGTTTACGAGAGATGACGATCGATCTCGGTTTCGGCTGGATGACGCTCACCTCTCCGGAAAGCGGAGAAAGCGAGGAAATTGGAATCGTTGATGTCCCCGGACATCGTGATTTCATCGAAAATATGCTGGCTGGGATTGGGGGGATCGACGCCAGTTTATTCGTCGTGGCGGCTGATGAGGGCGTCATGCCGCAAACGCGCGAACATCTTGCTATCCTGGATATCCTTCAAATAGAAAGCGGTGTGATTGCACTCACTAAGATCGATATGGTCGATGATCCTGACTGGCTCGATTTGGTCGAAGCAGACTTATTGGAAGTCGTTCAGGGGACAGTACTTGAATCAGCGCCCATCATCCGAGTTTCAGCGCCTAAGCAAATTGGGCTCGACGAACTGCGTGCAGCCTTGCAGCTATGTATCACGAAAAAAGCGTCCCGCCCGGACCTCAACCGCCCACGTATACCCGTAGATCGCGTCTTTTCGATCGCTGGTTTTGGTACGGTGATCACCGGTACCCTGAGCGATGGTCACCTGAATGTCGGCGATGAAGTCGAAATTCTACCCTCAGGGGTACGCAGTCGTATCCGCGGACTGCAGACCCATAAACAATCCGAGGAGCGGGCGCTGCCCGGCAGTCGCACCGCGGTCAATTTCTCGGGGCTTGCCATGGATGAGATCCAACGCGGCGATGTGGTTGCACATCCGGGTACCTATCAAGCTACTCAAAGAGTCGATGTAAATTTTCGTCTCTTACCGGATGTCAGCCAATCTTTGAAGCATAACGCGATGGTTAAATTATTCATCGGCGCGACCGAGAGCATGGCGCGATTACGTTTGCTGGGCAGTGAAGAATTAAAACCTGGCGAGACGGGCTGGCTGCAATTAGAACCCAATCTACCTGTGGTGGCAGTGCGCGGCGACCGCTTCATCCTGCGACGCCCTTCTCCAGGTGAAACACTTGGCGGCGGCGCGATCATCGACGCACACCCCAAACGCAGGTACAAACGCTTTTCAGCAACCACCATCCAACGCTTGGAAGCGCTCGCTAAAGGCTCACCTACGGATGTTCTTTTTCAATCACTGCTCAGCAGCGGCGCTGTCACGCTTTCCGATCTGATCGCACAGTCACATTTGGATCAAACAACTGCTCAGGCAGCATTACTGGAATTATTTAACCAAGGTTTGTTCTTCAATCTTAATCGAAACGAGCCTATCTCAGTCAATGAATTTCAACCCAAGGACTGGTTGATCTCCAAGACGCTTTGGGAACAGATTAGTGATATCTCCATGCAAGCCAGCGCTAAATATCATCAAGACTATCCCCTTCGGCGCGGCATGCCCAAAGAAGAGCTGGTCAGCCGCTTGAAGAAGGTCACCCGCCATCAAGCGACTGTGCTTAACCTGTGTATGCAGCGTTTAATT
>CAZJMV010000195.1:0-11666 GCA_964547225.1 uncultured Anaerolineaceae bacterium
TTTTTTTGACCAGTTAAGAAATAAAGTGCTTTCGTTTTCTTCTAATTGGTAGTGATCGCAGATCGCTTTTCCGATCATAAGTCGCAACCAAGTTCGACCGCACTTTGGATAAGAGATGAGATAAATATCCGTCTTCTTATGGGCATACCATCGTTTCCATTCATTTGGTAATAGTGAACGGATTAATACTCGAGATTTATAAGGGAGTCTGTCGTATGACTTTCGAATGGATTTCATATAAGAAGTGTTCGATTAAAAAAAGCTCAATTGTTGAGGATCATCATTTTCTTTTTGCTGGTTTTTTGATTGATTTTCCAAGTCAGAATGAATATCCACGTTTGAGATCAAATTGGGTAGGTTGGCAAAATCTTTTTCTATTGTTGTACGAAGAGATGGTTGATGTAACGCTGCAGCAGGATGATACATAGCTACAACGAGATAGCCTTTTGTCTTGATAGCTCTACCATGCACTTGACTAATCTTTGAGTTGGGTAGAAAACGAGCCATTGAGATCCGTCCTAATGTAACGATAACTTTTGGATTGATGATTTGGATTTGACTTTCTAAAAAGCTAGCACAAGCTTGTAATTCTTGGGGAAAGGGATCCCTATTTGATGGCGGACGACATTTAACCACATTCGTGATAAATACATCAGAACGTTTCAAGTTTATACTTCCAAGAAGTTCATCTAGGAATTTTCCTGCAGCACCGACAAATGGTCTTCCTTGTTGGTTTTCATGGAATCCAGGTCCTTCACCGATAAACATAATATCCGCGTCTGTTTGACCTTCTCCAGGCACCGCTTTTTTCCTTGAATAATGTAGATCGCATTTAGTACATTGCGCGATTTCTTGAGCAATTTGGTTTAATTTTTCTTGGGAATTCATTGTGCTACTCCAGTGGTTTTGCCTGAGAGAAATAATTATATTGACTCGTTTCGGTCTTTATTTTATTGAGGTGATTATAGTCCAATTTCCGAAGGGTCATGATTAGGGCATCCTCCTTATTGTCCCGATAATAGTTTTTTCTTTTCCCTGTGATTTCAAAGCCAAAGTGTTCATATAGTTTATATGCAATTGAATTATTTGCTCGGACCTCAAGCGTAGCTTGCGTCATCCCTTTATCTAAAGCAACACAAAGCGCTTCCGACAACAATTTTGTTGCTACTCCTTTGTTCCTATATTCGGGATGGACTGCAAGCGTCGCGATATGGGCTTCATCAACAATCAACCATACCACGATTGCGCCGATAATATTGGTGGTTTGTTGAGTGTCCAATAATTCTGCTACAAGTAATATTGAATGGGGATTTTTGTACAACTCATATTTGAAGGAACTATCAGGCCAAGGAATTTCGAATGACATTTTATCGATTTTTATGACTTGATCAAGGTCTTTGTCGATCATCATTCGAACGCGAAATTGATTAGTCTTTACAGTATTATTTGTGCTCATCCTGGAATTGGATCGTTATAATGCAAATAGGTAGGTGAAATATCTGCTGCGTCGTCTAGTTCACCGTTCATCCATTGCTTCCAGGAGATTTCCGCTAAGAATGCTGGATTCCGGAAAGATCGAGCAGGTGTGGCTAGTATGATATTCGGATTTCGGGTGTTAAAGAGTTCCCGTTCTTCTTTGGTTAATTCACCGCATAAATAAGTCTTATCTGTGATCGTTTCAAGAAGCTGTTTTGGAGTGAAGACCTTGACCTGATTGGAAGATTGCCACTGATTATTTTCTACTTGATATCTGCAGACAGCAAGCCGTCCTCGACCAGCCCTTAAAACTGCTAACATTGGGTAATCGAATATTGGTTGTGCTAATGCGAGTGTGTCTAATGTGGGAACGCCAATAATAGGTTTCTGCTGAACCAACGCAAGCCCTTTCGCGAGAGCTATGCCAATTCGTAGCCCTGTGAAAGAACCAGGTCCAGATGCAACGGCAATTGCTCCTAAATCCCCATGATCTATCGATGATTTCTTTAAAGCTTTTTCAATTGCTGGGGCAAGTTCTACGGTGTGATAATTGTCACTTGTCCACACGGATTGATTGATGACCTGTGTGCCATCATATAAAGCTAGACCTATCAAGTGAGTGGCTGTATCAATAGCAAGTAGTACTTTTGATGAAGTATTCATCAAATTACTCCAAAAATTTTCGTTCGCAATTTATCTAATAATTTCTGATAATGATCACCGACAGCAGAAAATAAGATGTCGCGTTGATTTTCATCTACCCAACGTAAGTTGATCCAAAGGATTTCTTCAGGAAGGGCTTTTTCAATGCGATTTGCCCATTCTACCACTAATGGTCCCTGGTTAATAAGCGCATCCAGATCTAAATCAATCGCTTCTTGTTCTCCTTCAAGACGATAAGCGTCCAGGTGATAAAAAAGTTCCACTTCTATTTTATCGTGTCTCATTACATGTTTTCTATAGACGTTTACAAGGATAAAAGTTGGGCTTGAAGCAGTATCTAATGAGCCCCAACCTGCTGAAATTCCTTGAACAAGCGTGGTTTTTCCTGAGCCCAAATCCCCAATCAAACCGATTACATCGCCTGGTTCTAGTAGTGTCCCTAAACGCATCCCAACACGACGTGTTTGATCTGGACTACGGCTGATAAATTCGAAAGATTTTTGATCTAGAATGGGCATAATTTAAAATTATACGTTGTGTTCCATTTTAGGTGAAGCAACGAAAATACATTTTTACTTCATATTACTCTTTGTGATCACGAGATTTGCCAGAGATGAGGCAACCTTTTTTTGACCAACCCCATTAAAGAAAATATCAACAATCTCATCTTCATCGTCGATTCTACTATTCAATACTAAACCTTCTCCCCAATGAGGATGTTCAACCATCATTCCAGGCAAGTATTTTTGCTCTTTGGTCTTATTTATTTCGAGATCTTTTTGCTTGCGGTTCGTTTGCCATTGTGACTTTTTGCTTGAACTCTGACCGATCATATGATAGCTTGAGCGATTTAAATTGGATAGAAGCTCCGCTGGGATATCATACAAAAAACGAGAAGGTTCAGTTGGTTCGCTAAATCCATATGCACTTCGCTCTTGTGAGTAGATTAAGTAAAGCTGATCTTGTGCACGTGTGATACCAACATAGAATAATCGTCTTTCCTCCATCATTTCTTCAGGCTCATCAAAAGAACGGCTGTGTGGCAAGGTGCCTTCATTCAATCCTGCGATCATGACGATGGGGAACTCCAAGCCTTTTGCTGCATGTAATGTCAGCAGGGTAGGAATATTCGTGTCTTCTCGAAGGGTATCCTGATCGGATACTAAAGCGATTTGTTCTAAGAATGTAGTTAGGTCTTCATCTTTGAATTCTGATGCCAGCCTTCGAAATTCCATCACATTTTCCCATCTCCCAAACCCTTCTTCAGTTCCGTCATCGATGTAACTATGGTAATCAATATCTGTAATGATTCGGTCTATTAACTCTAAAGGAGTAGAAATATCTCGTAATGATATCCAGCTTGATAAAAGTCGTCCAAATGGTTCTAGTACATTTATCGAACGGCTGGAGAATAACTCATGAAATTCCGAATTTGGGGTTTCAGCAATCTTCTGTAGAAATAGTCCCATCGGGATTTTTGCATTTTGGGCTACTGTATGCAAATCGATCATCGTTTTGTCCCCGATTTTCCTTGGGGGAACATTAATGATCCGTGATAAGCTAACTTCATCAATTGGGTTATGGACAAGTCGTAAAAATGCAATCGTATCTTTTATTTCTCTTCGTCCATAGAACCGTTGTGCACCGATCAACCGGTAAGGCAAGCCTCGTCCTAGCAATGCCTCTTCTATCAATCGAGATTGTGCGTTCGTGCGATACATAATCGCAAAATCACCCGCCTCAGCTTTTCTTTTTGCTACCAAGTTTACGATTGTTTCGACAATAAAATCTGCTTCAATTCTGTCGTTTAATGCTTCATAAACACTTACTTTTTCTCCTTGACCTCGATCCGTGAAAAGGTTTTTTGGAACACGGTAAGGATTTTTATTGATTACAGAAGTCGCAACGTCTAATATATTTTGTGTAGAACGATAATTATGCTCGAGTAAGATTACTTGAGTGTCTGTGAAATCCTTCTCAAATCGGATAACATTTCGATAGTCTGCACCGCGCCAACGATATATTGATTGGTCTGCGTCTCCAACAACAAATAAATTGTGATGAAATGATGTGATATTTTTCAATATTTCATATTGTGCAATATTCGTATCCTGAAATTCATCCACTAATACATGCTCATAACGGCGGGCGTATTTTTCTTTGATATTTGAGTGCTCTTCTAATAAATATGCAGTCCATAATAAAAGGTCATCAAAATCAACTGCATTATTTACAAGCAGAGATTCCTGATAATGTTTATAAACACGTTTGATCACTTCATCTCGATAACTGCTGACGGGGAAGCCATCAACGAAGAGTAAATCATTCTTGGCTTTTGATATAGCGCTATGCACACTGTTAGGTTGAAAACGCTTTTCATCAATATTTAGATCTTTTAGAATCTTTTTCACTAATCTAATTTGATCGTCTTGGTCAAATATCACAAAATTTGACTGGATAGGTAAATACTTAGACTCTCTCCGCAATATGCGAGCACAAATTGAATGAAATGTCCCCATGCTTAATCCTTGGGGAACATTTTTAATCAATTCAAGGACGCGCGATTCCATTTCACGAGCAGCTTTATTCGTAAATGTGACCGCCAGTATTTGGAAGGGATTTACACCCATAGTACTGATAAGATACGCTACCCTTCTAGTCAGGACACGTGTTTTACCTGATCCTGGTCCAGCTAAGACTAAGATAGGACCTAACCCTGATATTACCGCTTGTTGTTGTTGAATATTAAGGTCACTGATTAAATTAGTCATTCTTCCCAATATTCATTATTAAAAAAAAGAACATACACTGTTACCATCTTGTAGATCATTTCTGATCACTTCTCTGTTTTATGAATTCAAATCATTAGATTGTGATTATAGCATAGGTGCTTGCTGTTCTTGATTAAGCTGGTAGTTGCCAATTTTCTTTCCCTGCGCTAGAATACCTTATATGAATTGGGATATCTTAGGACACGAATGGGCAGTCAATTTATTGCGAGAGCATGTAAAGCGTGATCAATTACGTCATGCTTATTTATTTACTGGACCTCGGGGTATTGGTCGACGAACTCTAGCCATAAGGTTTGCCCAAGCGATAAATTGCCAAGAACCAATCTCTTTAGGTGAACCTTGTTTGAAATGTCAAACCTGCAAACAATTGGGTAAATTGCAGCATCCCGACTTGAGTATTGTTCAGGCTGAAAAAGAGGGTGAAAACTTGAAGGTGGATGCGATTCGAGAGGTGCAATACTCCTTGGCATTGCATCCTTATGCTTCTCATTATCGGATTGCATTATTCCTTAGATTTGAGCAAGCAACAATTCAAGCTATGAATGCTTTATTGAAGACTCTAGAAGAACCTAACTCACGTGTGATTATCTTGATCACTGCTGAGAATGTAGAAGAGCTTTTACCCACGATCGTTTCTCGTTGTCAGTTGATTCGATTACGCCCAGTTGCTATGGAGAAGATCCACGAAAGTCTACGGAATAATACTGATTTATCTGATGAAGAGGTTTCATTATTGGCGCATATCTCGAATGGAAGACCGGGAATTGCCTTGAATTTATCTCAGCAATCAGACATATTACAACAAAGAAAAGAATGGTTAGATGATTTATTTGGATTGTTGAGTGCAAGCCTTGTGGAAAGGTTTGGTTTTGCTGATACTTTCCTGGATTCAAAAAATATCTTGGTTAGACCTAAATTTCGAAATCTATTAGAAGTATGGTTACCTTATTGGAGAGATGTTCTAATAAAGAATTTGAAAGCAGATATTCCCATAACCAATATCG
This sequence comes from uncultured Anaerolineaceae bacterium, assembly GCA_964547225.1. Lineage (GTDB taxonomy): Bacteria > Chloroflexota > Anaerolineae > Anaerolineales > UBA4823 > CAZJMV01. The sequence continues at coordinate 5,936 of CAZJMV010000195.1, forward strand.
ATCGGGAAAGTGAAATCGAAAAAGTTTCCAGTCGTTTAGAGATACGATCCATTTATCAGATGATTAAAAATATCGAACGCACACTTGATCTCCTTTCAAAGAATGTTAATGGACGTCTGATTGCAGAAATTACCATGATGGATTTACCATATATAGGTTCCTGAGAATAACCGAGAGGTGGGAGAATTATCTCTAGAAAGTTTACTCTATGCTATACTTTATAATGTGAAATCTAAATCTCACAGTAATATATTTGAAATGTATTATCTCGTTTATGGTTGTCATTTTGATAAGTGTTTTTCGCTTAAAACATTAAAAAAATTGCAATTTCCCCTTTTCAACAATACATGGTTTAGATGCGAACGAAATAATTATGGATATATTTAGAAAAACCCCCATCAACCTAAAGAGAGATATTTGTGGAATATGATATTGAGCGTTCTTCTCTAAATTTTCTCAATGAACTTGGGCGGGAAGTTGCTTCTGAATTAGATCTACCAACTGTTCTAAAGAGAATGTTATTGATCACTATTAATTATATTGGAGCTAGTAGTGGGAGTATTATTGTCTTAGACGAGACTGGGAATCCAGTTGAGACTGCTTTTATAATGCAAGGTAAACAACATGATCCAGCCGAATTACAGTTACGTTCTACTTATGAAAAAGGTTTAGCAGGGTGGGTTGCTGATCATCGTGAACCCGTTTTCATTCCTGATACAAGTAAGGATAATCGGTGGCTTCATCGACCAGATGATGATGTACAACGTACAGGCCCAAAATCAGCAATAAGTGTGCCTATTTTCTTCGAAGAAAATCTGCTTGGAGTGGTTACTTTGGTTCATCCACCACCAGGTATTTTTACTGAAGACCATTTGGAATTAACTAGTTTGATCGCAAATCATGCTTCTACAGCTATACGTAATGCACGTACTTATAAAGAACTTCAAGATACACATAAACGTTATCTGGAATTGTTTGAAGGTAGTATAGATTCGGTCATTATCACCGATCAGATGGGGTTCATCATTGAAGCTAATTATCAAGCTAGGATAATGTTTAAATCCTACGGTAAGGGTTTGTGCTCAAAGAATATTGAAATCCTATTGGGTTCAAGTTTGGTGACTCGAGAGAGGTTTGATAATATTCTCAATTCAATCAATACGATATGCTTTGAATCAAATGTCAACTGTAAAGATGGAAGGACTATACCTGTAGAAATATACACTCGTAGTATCAGCTTGAAAGAAGAACCTCTGATCCAATGGATCATTCGAGATATATCCGAAAGAAAACAATTAGATAGTTTGCGTGACGACTTGATTTCAATGGTGTACCATGATTTACGCTCTCCATTAACAAATATTGTCTCTAGCCTTGATATTGTCTCATCGTTGGATTATAAAGGAGATTTGGATACTGTTAAATCCTTGATTGAGATCGCTAAACGTTCAACACAAAGAGTACAGCGGTTAACTGAATCGCTACTAGACATCAGACGTTTAGAAGCAGGACAATCTGTTGTAGATCGAGATAAGATCACGACGCTTGAACTCTTAGACCAAGCTATACAGATCGTAATGCCAGGAATTACTAATCGTCAGATAAAGTTTGAAACCGAATTTCAATCAGAACTGCCCGATATTATCGCTGATGGGGATATGATTCGTAGAGTCCTTATCAACTTGCTTGAAAATGGAATTAAGTTCTGTCCAGCTAAAGGTGAGATCCTTTTACGTGCGAGACAAAAAGGTGACTTTCTAGTCTTCATGGTCAAGGATAATGGTCCTGGGATTCCAAAAGAGGACTTAGAGAGTATATTTGATAAATTCAATCGGGTTAATGTGGAGAGTGATTCAAGAGGCTTGGGGTTAGGTCTTGCTTTTTGCCGATTAGCAGTATTGGCACATGGAGGCAAGATTTGGGTTGAAAGTGAACGTGGCAAAGGCTCGGAATTCTATTTCTCTTTACCAATAAAAACTCAAGAGGATAATGGTTAATACTTTTTATGAAGGAATGAAATTAGGTGTCGTATGGAGAATATTAGCGAAGGCATTTTTTTTGAGGATTCTTATTTAGGGGTTACCTTAGGAGCATTAATTCTATCTCATGGAGTAATTATGATTGATTCTCCATTGCGCTCAGAGGATTCACGATCCTGGAGATCTACTCTAATAAACCAAAGTGGTGGACCAAATCGGTTATTGGTTTATATGGATGACCATCCTGATCGGACTTTAGGCGCGCGTGCTATGGAATGTACAATCGCTGCACATGATGAAACAGCAGAAACTTTTCGAAATCGCCCAACCATTTTTAAAGGGCAGAGCTTTGACACAGGTTCAGTGTGGGAAACTTATAGTGATGCAGTTGGATTGCGTTGGTCGATTCCAGATATTACTTTTACAAAGAGATTCTCGATTCACTGGGATGAAAAAATTGTCACATTGCAACACAAGCCTGGACCTACACCGGGCTCTATTTGGGTGGAGATCCCTGACGCTGAGATTCTTTTCGTTGGAGACACTGTCCCTTTGGAACAACCACCATTTTTAGACCGAGCTAATATTGATCAATGGTTAGAAAACCTTGATAATTTATTAAAGTCTTTTCGAAAATATATTATTGTCAGTAGCCGTGGTGGGGTTATAGAGCGCGATCATATTCGTCATTTACAGCGCAATCTAAGAAAAATTAAGAAAGATATGGAGAAATTAGCCGAGGCGGGAGCCTCACCAGAAGAGACTGAGACGCTCCTACCGGCGTTATTATCAACATATACCATTCCTAGAAATTTAGAAAGTCTCTATGAAAATAGACTACGTCATGGGATATATCAATATTATGTACGCTCTTATAGCGCGGATCATACAATGGCTGGTCTATCTGATTTGATCTAATCTAATCAAATCTTGAAAATACAGAATTTATATTTGAAAGGGTATTTCGATGGCAAACGAGTTTTTTAGTTCGGATTATTATCCAATTTATGAATTGACAAGAGGAGGAACACAGGAATGTGTCCATTTCGGGGCAGTTTCAGTCGTTAATTCCTTGGGCGAAAAAATCGCTTGGTATGGCAATCCAACGGCAGTTACTTTTTTGAGGTCTTCAGCTAAACCATTTCAAGCTTTACCTTTTATTGAAAGAAATGGAAATACAGTTTTCGGATTGACACCGAGAGAAGTTGCCATAATTTGCGCTTCGCACTCGGGGACAGATACACATGTTGAAGTACTATCTTCTCTGCAATCTAAAGTACATGTTTTAGAATCACAATTATTGTGTGGCGTTCACGATCCTCTTGATAAGACCACTCGAGATGAGATGCGTAAACGTGGTGAAATATCAACTTCAAATCGACATAATTGCTCTGGCAAGCATACAGGCATGTTGGCGTTTGAGAACTTGCTCGAGATCACTAATGAAGAAGTGGATGGAACGATTCCGTATATCGAAAGTCAGCACGCTGTTCAGAAACATATTTTAAGAACATTCTCCGAGATGACTGATGTATCCATTGAGAATATTCATTTAGGTGTTGATGGTTGTTCAGTACCAACTTTTGCTGTTCCGTTAGAAAATGCGGCTCTAGCTTATGCGCGTTTATCGGATCCCGAGGGGGCTGGGATCAATTCTAGATATCGTCAATTAGCCTGTCACTATATTACAAAATCTATGATGGATCATCCCTTTATGGTTGGTGGCCCTGCCAGATTTGACACACGACTTATGGAAGTTACGCATGGTCGAATTGTATCCAAAGGTGGTGCAGAGGGTTATCAAGCAATCGGGATTATGGCGGGTGGGTTGAAGAAAAATTCACCGGGCGTAGGAATCACTTTAAAGATAGCTGATGGCGATGCTCGGGGAAAAGTCTGCTCAGCGGTTGCGGTGGATGTGTTACGTCAATTAGGTGCACTTTCTATTGATGAGTTGGATCAATTAAGTGAATTTGGACCTGGGATAAATATCTACAATTGGCGCAAAATTGAAGCGGGAGAAGGTCATCCAATTTTCACTTTAGAAACACCCTCGCCATAAAAATACTATAGGGAAGCTTATGGATTAACTAATCATGGATCACTGCAAAAGCGCTGGAAAAATACATGAAACCCTTCTTCAGTTTTATGGTTACCCTGAATGGAGAAATCCTTTACCGCCATTAGATGAATTAATTTCCACGATACTTTCCCAAAACACGAATGATATCAATCGAGACCGCGCTTTTGAGGCGTTAAAAAATCGCTTCCCTACATGGGAAGCTGTGAGAGATGCGAAGGAAGAACTTGTTATTGACACGATTCGCACTGCTGGATTGGCGAATCAAAAAGGTCCACGAATTCAAAATATTTTAAGGCAGATCACTTCGCAGTGTGGTTTACTAGATCTGGGGTTTCTTAAAGATATGTCTACTCAGGATGCTTCTGATTGGTTAACTCAGTTTAAGGGTGTTGGACCAAAAACCGCTGCCATTGTATTATTATTCTCTTTAAAAAAACCAGCATTCCCGGTCGATACACATATCTATCGTGTATCTGGAAGAATTAGCTTACGACCAAAAAAGATGAATGCAGAACAGACACATAAATATTTAGAAAGATGTTTTTCGGAGGATATGTATTATCCAGTTCATCTTAATATGATTCGATTAGGACGTGAGATTTGTTTATCGAGAAATCCAAAATGCGATCAATGTCCACTCTCTGATCTATGTGATTACTATAGCGAGAAATATACAAATGTTGGATCAAATTTGGGAAGTGATTATATTTGAATTATTGATCTTAATTTTCAAATAGGTTGCACCAACGATTGTAGCAATACTTATACTGCAAAAGTATCATATTGTTTCCCTATACAGGTTATTGTAACATTTCTTGTGAAGAATATCATATGAAACTTGTGATTTTTGACAATCCATAGATTATTTATATTTGGTATAATAGAATTGAGCTAATTAATATAAGGTTTTGCCTGAAATTGCTCATCGCTGTTTCCTCCTTTGGCGAAAGCCTCCGCTGGGAATTCCTCACCGCCCTGGCGGAGGCGTTTTTTAAACTCACGAAATACAATTCCTGTCAATATTTAAATTATTATATGATTTTCCTTAGAAATGGTTTATTTTCCTAAGATTTGCTTGACTTGAAGACAATTCAAAAGATAAAATGATAATATAAAGAAAAATCAGGGGGCTTAATGATAAAGATGGAGATTATATGAAACTTACGATCCGTATTTTATTAATAGTATGTTTACTTACCCTTTCAACTTTTGCTTGTATTTCCATTCCAAATTTTTCTACAAGTGACCAAAATAGTCCTGTTACTGAAGTGATCCCCTTAGAAGAAGAGCTTATACCTGAGATTACCTCCGTAACTGAAGCAGAACCGGTTTCACTTGAGTTATCTCAACCGGTAAATATTGATTTAACCAATTCTCAGGAGACATTGGTTGATTTGTATGAATTCGTTAACCCTGGTGTTGTGGCGTTACGTGTATTATCTTCAAGTAGCGGTTCTCTAGGATCTGGTTTTATTATAGATTCGGAGGGGCACATCGTAACTAATTATCATGTCGTTGCGCAACAAAAAGAATTAGAGGTTGCTTTTCAGACTGGATATAGAACAAGAGGGCAGGTGATTGGGCTAGATCCTGATTCAGATCTAGCTGTATTAAAAGTAGATGTACCAAAGAATGAACTGCATCCCCTTCAACTTGGCGATTCGGATCA
>CAZJMV010000196.1:0-11655 GCA_964547225.1 uncultured Anaerolineaceae bacterium
CAAATTCACTTATGTGATCACTTAAGACTCCCCTTTCGACATAGGGTGAAACCTGATAAGATATACTTTCAGATTGACCGCTGTCTAGAACGGAAAGGATGTTGGGGTGGTTTAACTGTGCGGCTAAAGTTCCTTGTTGTATAAAAAATTGCACCATACTTGGATCTCGAGACGAACTTGGTTTTAGAACTTTAACTATCACGTAGCGATTCAAACTTGATTGAAATCCTTTATATAATATCGAATAATCGTTTTCCCTAATGACATCAATTAGTTGATACTCGCCTATGTTTTTCCCTAATAATTCAGTCATAGATACTCTCCTTGTTCGTTTTGCAGGTATCGTTCTGGATTTGAAAATATCCGCGGATACTGCAGTTTAGATTAAATTGACAAATAGTTGAAATTTATGCCAATGATTATCCTTATCATAAATAATGAACGCACCTTTTGCACTATTCAAAAGGTGCGTTCTGCTGGTTAAATTAATATTAGCCAGATGATTGTTCTACCCTAACCATTAGGCTAATAATAATTAAATCATCGATAGAGTATTATTATAAACTCGGTCTGTGTTGGGAGCCAGCAAACGAACTATCTTTCTTTATCAACTAAATTGTGTTTGTATGCCAATTTCACTGCCATTGTCCGATTTTCTACCCCCAATTTGGTGAGTATACTGCTAACATGATATTTAACAGCTGCAATACTGAGATGCATTTGTTCTGCAATTTGGGGATTTGATAATCCTTCTACTAGATAAGTTAGCACTTCGAGTTCTCGCTCAGTTAGATCAGATCCCAGAATGTTGGAGTGCTTCGGTTTTTCAAAAAGAACCCTTGCAGCTTCACCAGCGAGTGTTGTTTGTCCATTATATGCTGCACGGATAGCATTCGCTAACTCTTCTATGGACCCACCTTTTATTTGGTATCCAACTGCACCAGCTTGCATAGCACCATTCACTAATTCATGGTCATAAAAACTGGAAAGGGCTAGTATTTGAATATTTGGGAATTGTTCATGAAGAATACGAGTTGTAGTAATACCATCCATATCGCTTCCAAGGATCATATCTATTAATACTACATCAGGTTGATATTCTTCACAAATGCTAATAGCTTCCTTTCCGGTATGTGCTTCAGCGATCAGCTCGATATCCTCGATTGCCAGCATTGAAAAGCGGATCCCTTTACGTAATAACTCATGATCGTCAACGCATAACACTCGGATTGAGTTTTTCATTTTCATTTCCGTTTCCTATTTCTCTCCAATTAACGATGATCTCCGTTCCTTGACCTTTTTGGCTGTTAATGGTTATTTCAGCCCCGATCTCTATAGATCTCTCACTCATTATCTTCATCCCTAGTTGATGGAGCTTTGTATTTTGGGGTTCGAAACCACATCCATTGTCTTTTATCCTTAAAGTAACCCCGTTAGTATTATATCGCAAGGTAACCCAGATATGGTCCGCCCGCGAATGTTTTTGAATATTATTGAGAGCCTCTTGAGCTATTCGATAGAAACCAATTTGCACCTTTGCTGGTAAATTACGTTCATCTGTTATGGTCAGTGTAATCGGAGATTCTGTTCGCGAAGTAATTCCTGCTACCAATTGGTTAAGTAGTTCGCTAAGGGATCTATCTAAGAGTGCTTCAGGACGTAATTCAACAAGTAAAGCACGCATTTCCGCCAGTGCTCCCTGTGTTAAAAGCCGTAATTCCTCCAAACTTTGTCTTGCTTCTATAGGCTTGCTCTCCCAAACAAGCGGTAGTGCTTCAGCGATTAAACTTGTAGTGTAAAGTGTCTGAGTGACTGAATCATGAAGCTCGCGCGCTAACCGTTCACGTTCTTCTGTAATGAGCACTTTTTCTCGCTCCATCTCGTAAAGTTTTCCCTCAGTAATATCAGTCAGGACACCTTGCAAGCCAATTACCACATTCCTTTCAAGTATTGGTTGGCTTGATATACGGAACCATCGTAATTCGCCTTTGGCATTGATAATTTGATACTCGTTTGGATCGAGATTGATCCCGGAAATCATTAGCTCGAAGTTTCTTTTTACGCGTGGGATATCTTCGGGTAAAAAGAATTGCGTAAATGATTGATCTATCATCTCATCAGGTGAGTAACCTAAAAGTATCTCTATTACTGGGCTCATATAGGTGATTACACCATTTATATCTGCAGCATAGATTGCATCGCTGATGTTTTCAACTAAAATGCGGTACTCTTCCTGCGATTCCTTCAGCTTTTCATCCGTCCATTTTTTTAAAGTTATATCGCTTATAACACCAATAATATGTTTTCCGTCACCAAACAAGTCATCAACTACCCCTCCAGTTGCAGCCAACCAACGGGCTGTTCCATTTGGCCAGATAATTCGGTGCTCCACTTCATAATCTAATCCTTTCTCGATACTTCTTTTCACTGCATCAGTGACCAATTGACGGTCATCTTGGTGAACGCATTCGAGGAAAGCTTCGAAGGTATTCTTTAATTCACCTGGTTCAAAGCCAAACATCATCTCGCTCTCATCAGACCAGTAAAGATGATCTAATGAAATATTCCAATCCCAACTTCCAATTTTTGCTGCTCGTTGTGCTTGAACATATCGTTGCTCACTTAATCTTAACGCTTTCTCTGCTTGGAAATCCTCTATGATATAGCTTAATTGTTCGCCTATCGTGAATAGCAGTTCCTTTTCGTTTGATAGAAAAGGATCCCCCCTGTTATCAAATTTATCGTTAATATACGCAATCTGGATAGTCCCAATTTTCTGATTCCTACTAAAAATATTTTCATTTAATTGCCATATTGTTTGTCTATAATTATCAGTTTTGTATTCTTGTTCATGATAAAGTATCCGGGCACAAGCAATTTTAGAGTATTGTAGAGAGGTTGGGATTAGATCTACAGTCCTTTGTAGTATTTCATCCAATGTAATTCCAGGAATTCCTCTTAAACGGGAGATGCTGAATAAGCAATTAATTTCTTTAACTCGTTGATCAAGCTGCTGTGTTCTTTCTGCGACAGCTATTTCCAATTCTTCATTACGACGTTTGTACTCCGATTCCCTCCAGTGTAGAGTACTAGTTAGAATTCCCCCAAATAGGATTAGCATGCTTCCTATAAACCACCAGGTCCTCCACCAAGGTGGAGAGATTGTGATGGAGATCGAGGCTCCTTGCTCATTCCACAAACCATTGTTATTTGAGCCAATTACATTAAAAGTATACTTGCCAGGATTCAGGTTAGTGTATGTAGCTGTTCGGTATGTGCTATCTACTTCCTTCCAATCATTATCAAATCCTTCCATTATATAGCGGTAACGATTTTTCTGTGGGTTGCGGTAATTTAACCCCGTAAAACCAAAAGATAGCATTTGAGTGTCTGGTGGTAGTGTTAGATTATCGGTTTCCATGATTGAGCAGCTTAAAACTTCATTCGAGCATGACTTGATGGGTTCATAGTTGAAAAAAAAATCCGTAATATAAACGGGTGGGATGTTTGGGTTGTTGATTATCTGATCAGGGTCGAATCGATTCAATCCTTGTGGTCCGCCAAACCATAAATAACCATTAAGTGTTTTATGAAATGCACCAAAGTTAAAAATATTCCCTTGCAAGCCATCACCAACATCGTAATTACAAAAATCGTTTGTGTCTGGATTGAAGCGTGATAACCCATTCGCGGTACTGATCCAAAGGTTGCCAGAGTCATCTTCTAATAATCCATAAACTGAATTGTTCGGGAGACCATCTTCCTCAGTGTACCGGATGAACCGCTCATTTTTTATATCAAATTTGTTTAAGCCATTGCTAGTCCCGACCCAAAGGTAACCCTTTTCTGGATGAATAACTCGAACAGTGTTATTACTGAGGCTGGATGAGTCGTTGGGATCATTTGTGTAACAGAAAAAATCTTCTTTATTGTTATTTAGACGGCAAAGACCACCACTAGCGGTTCCCACCCAGAGAATGTTCTCATGGTCTTCCACAATGGTAAAAATCATACCTGCTCCGATGCTAGTTGGAGATCCAGGATCATATTGGAAACGATTGAACTGTACTGGTTCTTCGATTTTGTTGATGTCTAATGAATTTAATCCCCCTGAATAAGTGCCAATCCAGAGAATGCCGTTTCTATCTTCGTATAAGCGTGTGATAACTCCATCACTCAGACTATTGGGATCTAATGGATCGTGTTTATAATTTGAAAAAGTTCCGTTTTGACGATCAAATTTATTAAGCCCATTAGGATCGACACCTACCCAGAGAGCCCCGGTATGGTCTTCTTCAATCGTCCAAATGTGGTTGCCGCTAATACTATCTGAATCATTGGGATCGTGCTGGTAATGATTGTATAGCCCGGTATTCATATTGATTCTATTGAGTCCACCCCAAGTTCCAATCCAGATATCCCCTTTTTTATCTTCAAAGATCGAACGCACATCGTTATTACTCAAACTGTTTGCATTTGCCGGATTATTGATAAACAGCTCAAAACCCTGCGCCCAAGGATCTAACTTACTGATCCCTTTTCCCCCCGCTCCCAACCATATTGTTCCATGTTTATCCACAAAAAGGGAAGTCAGGGAGTTGCTGATTATACTGTGTGGATTGCTAGGTTCATTTTGAAAGGATGTAAAACTATCTGTGTTGCGATTGTAGTGTTTGAGCCCTCCATCGAATGTAGCAATCCATAATTCACCTGCTTTGTCCTCAGCGATACCAGTGATTGTTACAGCACTTAGGTTGTTTAAACCACTATTGATAATATTATAATGGGTAAATATCTCAGTCTTTGGTTTGAAGCTATCAAGTCCCCCGCCATAAGTACCTACCCATAGAATCCCATAACGATCTTCAAAAATTTGGTATATATGATTGTAGCCTAAGCTTGTAGGGTCATTGGGATCGTTTTGGAAATGGGTGAAAGTTCCATTTTGGCGGTTAAACTTGTTGAGTCCGCCGCCGTAAGTCCCGATCCATAATGTGCCGGAGCGATCTTCATATATCGAGGCTGCAAATATTGCGGATAGGCTGTTTGGATCATTCGGATTTGGTTGGTATCGCTTGAACCGATGACGACCTTCTGGAGTTTGACCTTTATAAAGATTAAGCCCACCAGTTTCGGTACCAATCCAAAGGTTGCCAGCACTATCTTCAAATATTGCATAAATATTATTACTGCTCAGGCTTTCTGGGTCACTTGGGTCATGCTGAAAACGAGTCCACTGTTCTGAAAGTGGATCATAACGGCTTAACCCACCTCCAGCATGAGAGCCAACCCAGATCATTCCTTGGCTATCGGTAATGATAGGCCAGAAGGCAGTCCCTCCAGGGCTGTTGGGGTTATTATTTTCCTCTTTGTAAACAATGAATTCAAATCCATCGTAGCGGGTTACACCTTCCCAGGTTGTAAACCACATAAACCCTTTATTATCCTGCGTAATCCCCCAAACTCTACCCTCTGGTAAACCATCCTCGATTGTGAGGCTTTCGAAGTAAAGATTTTGGTCATGTTGAAATGAAGGAATAGGTGGAACGCTATCCTGCGCGAATATGACTTGTCGCGGTAATATCAATATGAAAGTTAATATAATGAAGGCTAATGGTACTGCTTGGAAAAGTTTTTTCATACAATCTACTTTGTCAGCTTGTAAGTATTCAATTCCTAAACCAGTGTATATGACCAATGATAAAGATTCTATAAAGGATTATATCATTCTATTAAATACCTTTGTCTATTTATGATTTGGTAGATCGTAAAAAATACTTGCATTGGCTACAAATCGCAACTTTCTATAAGTATAAATTAGACTTATTGTGTATAATTAATAGTATATAGTTATTACCCTTTACATTAATCGCAAATTATCCAGTTCTCAGAGGAAAAAAAATGTCAGAGACAGGAGTACATTTATCTGGAAAACGCTTACGAACACCACGTGCAGCTGCCTTAGCAGGGATTATTTTTGCATTATTACTCAGCACAAGCTACATCCTAATTCGTCTTGCGATCCCATCTAACCCAGTAGACGGTGGAATCTGGTTGGAAGAAAGGGCTGGCAGCGCGTCCTTTGCGCTCTCGTTGGTTCCCTTTGCAGGAATTGCTTTTTTATGGTTCATGGGTGTGATCCGTGATCGCCTGGGATACCTGGAGGACCAATTCTTCTCGACCGTCTTCTATGGCAGCGGCATTTTATTCTTGGCGATGACGTTCATATCTGCTGCTCTAGCAGGCGCAATTCTGAGCAGCTACGCCATTGAGCCCAGCACAATGATTGAAAGTGGGCTCTATACCTATGCTCGCCAAGTGATGCATCAGGTGCTAAATATCTTCGGTATTCGAATGGCAGGCGTATTCATGTTTTCATTAGCTACCATATGGATCCGTACTGGAATTGTCAATCGCTACCTTGCATACCTTACTTATATATCAGCCACCATTTTGTTATTGGTTATCAGCCTGAGCCTTTGGATCATCTTGGTATTTCCAGTCTGGGTATTTGTGATCAGTATGTATATCCTGTTATTGAATCTACGTATGCGACCAGAACTCCAAGAGAGTGATTGATTGCAATCTACCTAAATTGTGATTAATAATTTTCTCCAATTTACCCAGGCTGTCCAGGCGTCATTGCTGGCGCCATTGGCAATGGTTATCTTGATGCACGAGTGGGAATTTTACGCTGCCGCAGTTATTGAAGGTCAATGACTGGGTCGTCATAATTCCACTTTTTTTTTAAAGGCTTGTTTCAGTTGACCTGAACAAGTTGAATCGATTTACTTTGAGCGTTAAAAATAACCAAAGATTCTATTGATTTCACCCCATCGGCGCGATGAACCAAGCGATGCTGATATAATGCGCCAGCGCTCCCAGGATCACAAAGATATGCCACACTTCGTGAAAGCCAAACATGCCTGGGAAGAAGTCGAGCTTCTTGGTGGTATCCAAGGCGGCGAAGATTACCCGGTAAACGATCTGCTCAGCTTTATACTGCCTAAAACGCTCGCTAGCGTAGTATTCGATGGCATGGTCGTTGCGCAGCATGTCGAATATTAGCGTTCAATCGACATAATCTCCCATTAGGATAGCTAACACCCGTTCCTTTGATCTTTAAGTCTCTGTGGTCACTTATACTTTTTGTGATACATTACATTCCATAACTTGAATAAACCTGCTTTTCACATTTGCAGTACGTGATGAGAAATTATCACTCTGATTTTCCCTAATTACCATTTCGGTAAAGTCTTCTGAGATATGGACAAATGACTGTATTGTGCGATCAAACTATAATTATTATCCCGTGGCCAAATCATTTCGTAATCTTTTGAGTGGGTCTGTTTATAACCAGCATTGAAATAATTGCTTTTACTTAGCCAGGATAATAAATTTTCCTTTAGCTGGAGTTTCACCGCCTGGAATTTTCCGATATCCCATAAATTGTTCAACTCCCAAGGGTCTTGGTGTAGGTCATACAATTCGCCATACGGTTGATCAATATAATAAACTAGCTTGTAGTCTTTGGAGCGAATCATCATTAGGTAATTGTCTTCAGTGAAAATGTATTGATACGGGTTGTCAGTTTTTCCACTTTCTAAATAATCGACTAATGATCTTCCTTCTATATAGACGGGACTTTGACAACCAGCTATATCCAAAATGGTTGGGCCAATATCAATGAGTGAAACTAGGTCATGTATAGGAGTAAAACGATCATCTTTTCTGAAATCCTTTATTAACAGTGGTACACGCGTTACCGTATCGTACATCAGCCATTTGTAGGGTAGTTTGTGGTCACCTAGGTTGTCGCCGTGATCTGATGTGAAGATAAACACGGTGTTTTCAAGCATCCCTTTGTTTTTAAGCATGTTGATGATTTCCCCAATTTTTTCATCAATCAGGGTGATGTTGGCACAGTAGTATTTTCGCATCCTTTTGATGTCGGAGTCGGTTGCCTTTTCAATATCTATTTTTGATTCATGGGTTGTTCTTGATTTAAAAGCCTCGCGATGCCCTTTCTGTTGAGGTGGTTTTTGGTCCAGTTCCCCCTCTTTATAAATCGGATCTGGCATTTCAATATTTTTGTAAAGGTCAAGAAACCTGCTGGGGGGATCATAGGGGTCGTGAGGTCCAGGGAATCCAATTTCTAAGAAAAGAGGTTTGTATTGATCCCATTTTTCAAGCCAGCTTAAGGTTAAATCTCCCACGAAAGAATCGCTATGGAAACGTTCGTCGTATTCCCAGTCCACAGCTTGGTATTTATCCAACCATCCTTCATCGGTGATATGTCTGTCCATCGGTCTGGCTAGGCCGTGATGATGCAAGAAATTTCCCCATTCATCATCGGCGCGATGGTTTTTTAAAAATGGAAGCGTTTTGTTCTCGACAACTCGCCGCTCATGAAATCCGATATTTTCATAGATTGGCATGATGTGCATTTTACCCAGGTTGACGCAATGATAGCCATGATCTGCCAGGTCTTGCACCCAACTGCTATGGTGGGACCAATTCTTGAATCCATATACTCCGGTGTTATGTGGGTACATACCAGTGAAGACCGCCGCACGGGTTGCCACGCATGTCGCTGCAGGGCAGTAGGCTTGCTTAAAAGCCAGGCTACCTTTATAGAGCTTGTCAAGGTTGGGGGTAATCACATGCTCATAGCCAGCGGCATTGATTGTGTCAAAGCGTTGTTGGTCGGTAATAATAAAAATGATATTTGGTTTCGTCATTCAAGTCACTCCTTAGTATGCTGATCACAAGAGGTGAAATTTGTTAAATAATTGATTTGAATGCATTTCATCAACACGATATTACCTTGCTTTCTCAAGCAATTCCCGCACTGCCAAAGCGATGCTAGGTCCATCGAGACCGTATGATCTCGTTAACTCAGTTTCATTGCCTATCTTACAGTAAACATCGGGAATCCCTAAACGACGGAAAAGGACTTTGGCTGAAGTTGTCTCAGCCAGAACTTCAGCTACCGCTGAACCTAGACCCCCTATAATGTTATGTTCCTCAACCGTGATGATTGCTGGACTTTCTGTGGCGACATTAAGAATCATCTCTTCATCCAGTGGCTTGAGCGTATGCATATTCACTACGCGGGCTTGAATACCTGATTCAGCTAACTCATCAGCAGCCATGAGTGCCTGAGCAACCATACGACCGATAGCGATAATGGTTGCATCAGTTCCATCGCGTAAAGTTAATGCCTTTCCAATCGAGAACTCGTAATCATCGGTATAAACTAGCGGTTCGGGATTACGTCCTAGACGTATATAAATAGGTCCGTCCATTTTTGCTGCAGCAATGGTAGCTTTATAAGCTTCAATTGGGCCTGCTGGGACAATAATAGTAAGATCGGGAATAGTTCTTGCCACACCTAAATCCTCATTGCCGTGGTGAGTTGGTCCACCAACTCCTGAAGTAACCCCAGCGTGTGTAGGGATGATTTTTACATTGGTCTTGGCATGAGCTAAGTCAGTCCGAATTTGTTCACAAGATCGCAAAATTGCAAAGGTAACAAATGTAGAAACAAAAGGAATTAGTCCCGAAAGCGCCATACCTGCAGCAAAACTGATCATATTCTGTTCTGCAATGCCCATCTCAAAGAAACGATCAGGGTATTTCTTTGAAAACTCTAGTGTTTTGCTGGAATATTTCAAATCAGCGGTCAATACAACGACACGGGGATCACGTTCTGCTAGGTCTATCATTGCTTCACAGGCAGTTTCACACTGGGATTTCTCACTTATTTCTAGTGAGTACTTCATCTGTTTCCTCCTGTGCTGTTAATTGCCGCGATCGCTTGTTTGTATTGTGTATCACTTAGCTTGCCATAGTGCCATAACAGGTCGTGTTCCATTAAGGGAATACCTTTTCCTTTAATCGTTGAAGCAATTAACACATTTGGGCGTCCCTTCTCCCAGGGAATACTTTCTAGAGCATTTAGCAGAGCAGGAATACTATGACCATCTATCGTCTGGCAAGCCCAGCCGAAAGCGCGCCATTTATCAGCTAATGGTTCAATTGCCATCACATCTTCGGTGAAACCATCCATTATTAAATAGTTTCTATCAACAATACAGACCAGATTATCCAATTTGTAATGTGCTGAAACCATTGCTGCTTCCCAAATTGTACCTTCCATATTTTCACCATCACCAATCAGTGTAAATACACGGTATTTTTCCCCTTTATGTTTTGCAGCAAGAGCCATACCACCAGCAACTGAAAGGCCATGTCCTAATGAGCCACAACTCATCTCACAACCTGGTATCAACAATCGATCGGTGTGCATCCCGAATGAACTACCAAATTTATTGAATGTATAAATTAACTCTTTTTCAAAAAAACCAATTTCGGCTAGTACAGGAACCCAAGCGGCAGCCGCATGACCTTTACTGAGGATGAAACGGTCTCGTCTAGGCCAGTCTGGTTGTTTGGGGTCAATTTTAAGGATGTCAAAGTATAGTGTAATTAGAATTTCAACGACGGACAAAGATCCTCCATAATGTCCTCCCCCCGCTTTCTGGATCATATCTAACATTAATAAACGAATATCTTTTGCTTTTTCTTGTAGACGGGCAATCCGCTCTGCTTGGTACTCAAGACTCATTGACGTACTCCTCAATCATTTTCGTGATAATATCCAATTGATTCAATGAGCTAACTCATGAACCAATTGGATAATTTAGTGGAGAAGAGTTGTTGATTCTTTCCGCAATTAGAAAGGTTCCCTAAAAAATGGCTTGTAGAAATCGATTTCTTGGAAAATCTTAAAGAACCAAAGCAGCTTCTAGTTCCATTGAATATCAGAGATGGTTCACTTATCTTCCCAGCCATCCTTTGTGATGTTATTAAAGCTCCTGTCGCCTATTCTATTTCTTAATGCCCCTGGACGATTTAATCAACACTGACTTTAGCCACAACTCCAATGAGAGGTTCTGTGCCTGTGTTGACCATTTGGTGCGGTACGCCGCCAACTTTATAGAATGTGCAGTAAGGCTCGACCTCCATTTCATGGACCTCATCGTTCACTTTCCAGCGTACGACACCCCGCCCAGAGATGACAAAAAAAGCTTCTTCTTCCGGATGGCTGTGCCAACCCATGTCCTCACCTGGTTCAAGATATCCCATTCCGTGAATCAGGCGCTCACCTGTGTCACGGTTGTCAACGTAGCGCTTAAATCGTCCGGCAATACCCGGAGCAGGGCTTAATTCTTCAACTTTATATTTCTTTACCCATACAATTTTTTCCATGATACTACTCCTTTAATTAATCTGAAACAGGCGGGCTGCTGTACCTCCCAGGCATGCTGTCAGTTCTTCGGGGGTTAGATTGAGAGATTGATATTTGACAAGTTCTACCGGTAAGTTTTCGGGCAAATCAGAACCGAAAAGGATGCGATCAGCGCCAAGCTCGTTAATCAGCCATTTTAACTCAAATATGGTATACCAGGATGGTTCCAGGTAAATATTGTCACATTCAACAGCAGTCACATAAGCTTCGGATGTGTAAACAGCAAAACCCGCGTGGGCTAAAATAATCGGTAAATCAGGGTGCCTCCTGGCTTGGGGAATAGAGAGTGAAGGTAAGGCCCAGGGAGCTCCAAGTCCCGTGTGAACAATAACTGGCACTCC
>CAZJMV010000197.1:0-4068 GCA_964547225.1 uncultured Anaerolineaceae bacterium
CGAGGTAGTTCGCTGCTGACTTATTCCGAAGAAGGATATGGCTACGCGGTTGAAAAGGCTGGAGCGACCAAAGGTTACACTTTTACGATGTTCGAAGAGATTTGGAATTATGGATTTCCTCAGGAGATGCAGCATTTCATCAAATGTGTACAGGGAAAAGAAACTTGTATTGAAACGGGTGAAGATGGTCGTGAAGTATTAAAGATTATTTATGCTGCTTACCAATCTGCTGGCGAGGGTCGCAAGATCAGCTTCCCTTATGATCCACCAACAGTCAAAAAACCTATTGATCTATGGAGAAAGGGTAAATAAAAATGTCAAAATGGTTAGATAGTAAAACAATCACACACCACCAACTTGCGAAAACGATCGATCATTCCTTACTAAAACCCGAATTAACAGATGAAGAAGTAATTGCTGGATTAGAATTAGCGAAAATGTATGATACTGCCACGGTTTGTGTCAAACCCTGTCATGTTCACCTAGCCGCTGAGAAACTTCAAGGAACAGACGTAGCTGTATCTACGGTGATTGGCTTTCCTCATGGTAGTCATACTACTGCAATAAAAGTGGCAGAGGCAAAGGATGCGGTTGCAAATGGCGCTGTTGAGTTAGATTTGGTTCTCAATATCGGAAAGCTTCGCTCTGGTGAATATGATTATGTTTATGAGGACATCAAGGCAGTTGTTGATTCGGTGAAAGGGAAAGCCTTGATAAAGGTGATCTTAGAAAATGCCTACCTATCTCCGGAAGAGATAAAAATAGGTTGTGAGTTGGCAGAAAAAGCAGGCGCAGATTTTGTAAAGACCTCAACTGGTTTTGCTCCTAGTGGAGCAAAGCATGAGGATCTGAAATTGATGCGCGCGACTGTCAGTGATGATATCCAAGTGAAAGCAGCTGGGGGAGTGCGAACACTGGATGCCGCACTGGCTGTGATTGATCTAGGGGTCACCCGAATTGGAGCGACGGCAACAGCCGTCATTCTGGATGAATTTGATCATCGTGCATCTGGAGATCAAACAAAATCTAAACAAATCTCTGATGACACGACAGGATATTAATAATTAGACTTGGAAAGGAGTTCCCTTATGAAAGACAAAACCTCCCTACATGTTGGAATTGCTGGAACAGGATTTATTGGACCGGCACACTTGGAAGCTTTGCGCAGGAATAATATTAATGTTATTGGACTTGCTGAAGCAAATCCTGAACTAGCACGAGAAAAAGCACTGGATTTAGGGATCATGAAGGCTTATGCATCGTTTGAAGAAATGATCGCTGATCCTGAAATTCAAGTTGTGCACTTAGCAACTCCAAACTACTTACATTATTCGCAAGCGAAGGCTGCTCTTGGGGCTGGAAAGCATGTCATCTGTGAAAAACCTCTTGCGATGAATAGCGAAGAATCGGCTGATTTGGTAAGAATTGCTAAGGAAACCGGTTTAGTCAACGTGATCAATTTTAATATTCGCTTTTATCCGATGGCGCAGCAAGCTCGTCAGATGGTTAAGAATGGTGATTTAGGAGATCTATTTGTATTACAAGGATCTTATTTGCAAGATTGGTTGCTATTACAGACGGATTGGAATTGGCGATTGGAACCTGGACTAGGAGGTACGCTAAGAGCAGTTGGTGATATCGGGTCACATTGGTTAGATTTATTGACATTTGTCACTGGTTTGAAAGTGAAAGAAGTGTTTGCGGATTTTAAAACCATTCACCCAATTCGCAAGAAACCTCTCAAAGAGTTAGAGACTTTTACAGGTAAGATGCTTACCCCAGAAGATTATGAAGATAAGCCAATTCATACCGAAGATTATGCTAGTGTTTTGCTGCACTATGAAAATGATGCACGTGGAATATTAACAGTCTCGCAAGTGAGTTCAGGAAGAAAGAATCGTTTATTCTTTGAGATCAATGGCTCAAAATCCTCTTTGGTCTGGAATTCAGAGCGTCCAAATGAACTTTGGATTGGGCATCGCACTGAGCCAAATCAAATTTTATTGAAAGACCCTTCTTTGTTATCAGAGCAGGCACGAAGCACAGTATCCTACCCAGGTGGACATAATGAAGGCTTTCCAGATACATTTAAACAACTATATCGAAAGGTGTATGATTATATTTTAACTGAAGACTATTCTGTTCAACCTGATTTCCCGACCTTCGCGGATGGACATTATGAACAAGTGCTTTGTGAAGCCATTGAACGCAGCGCTAAAGAGAAAAAATGGGTGCAAATATAAAATATTTTTATTGTAATTGGAGGAATAAATAGATGAAACTAGGTCTTTTTACAGCAGCATTTCCAGGAAAATCACTTGAGGAAGTGGCTGTTTGGACAGCGGAGAATGGATTTGACACTTTAGAAATTGCATGTTGGCCAGTTGGAAAGGCGACTCGTCGTTATGCGGGTGTTACCACGGTTGATGTGGATGGATTTGATAAAGCAAAGGCAAAAGAAGCACAGGCGATACTAAAGAATTTTGGATTAGAAATTTCCTCGCTTGGTTATTATCCAAATCCCTTGCATCCCGATCCCGAACACCGAGAAGTAGTGATTGAGCATCTTAAGAAGGTGATCCAGGCAGCGGAATTATTAGAAGTACCTATCGTGGGTACTTTTGTTGGTAAGGATAAAGATAAAACCGTACCATATAATCTTGAGATGTATGCCAAGATTTGGCCGCCGATTGTAAAATTTGCTGCCGAACATGGTGTGAAAATTGCAATTGAAAATTGTCCGATGATTTTTTCTTATGATGAGTGGCCTGGCGGAAACAATTTGGCAAGCACGCCCGCGATTTGGAAGAAGATGTGGGAGATCATCCCCGATGACAACTTTGGTCTAAATTTAGATCCATCACATCTCGTTTTGCAAATGATTGATTATCAACGTGTGGTCTATGAATTTGCAGAAAAAATCTTCCATGTACATGCCAAAGACTTGGAGATAGATCGTCAAGGACTTTTTGAAAATGGGGTTCTTTCTCAAGGTATGGGATGGCAGATTCCGAGATTACCTGGTTTAGGAGACATGGACTGGGGACGGTTTATCTCTGCGCTTTATCGTGTGGGTTACGATTATGTAGTTAGTATCGAGCATGAGGATAGAGCTTTCGAGAAGACAGAAGATTTGATCAAACGTGGTTTCTTATTATCACGGGATGTTCTACGCCCTTATCTGAAATGAATAAGTTGTTTATAGGGTGTGACCTAGGTGGTACGAATTTACGTGCGGGTATTGTAAATCCACAGAATGGTAAGGTATTTAATCTAAATTCGACATCTGCTAAAGCGTGGGAAGGACATGATGCTGTTATGGATCGCATCGCAGCATTGATCAATGATACCATCGTGAAAAGCGATTTCTCGAAGGCTGATATAGGCGGAATAGGGATAGGTGTTCCAGGTGTGTTGGATTTGGAGAAAGGTTTAACCCTATTCTTGCCTAACTTGCCGGGAACCTGGCCAAATGTCCCCTTGCAAGAGACGATTGCGGAAAAGACGGGTCTTCCAACCTTGATCTTAAATGATGTCCGAGCGATCACCTATGGAGAGTGGCGTTTTGGCGCTGGAAAGGGTGTTGATACCATGGCTTGTTTTGCGATCGGAACAGGTGTTGGGGGTGGTTTGGTAATCAACGGTCATCTGCATCTTGGCATTGGAGGCACTGGTGGAGAACTAGGTCATCAGTCTATTGATTACAATGGTCCTATATGTGGTTGTGGAAACCGGGGGTGTTTGGAAGTATATGCCTCCGGACCTGCCATTGCAAGCATGGGGATTAAGGCGGTCAAACAGGGCTTGACAACCATTATTGGAAAAATGGTTGAATTTGACCTTAATAAAATCACACCGGAAGTTATCGCTGAAGCGGCTGATCAAGGGGATGAGATTGCTAAGGGTATTATTGATGAAGCTGGTTTTTATATAGGTATCGCGGCTGCGAATGTGTGCGCAACGATTGGACCAAGAAAGATTGTAATTGCCGGAGGTGTATCCCAAATCGGTGAGCCTCTTCTCGAACCTATCCGCAGAACATTACGTGAGCGAGTGACGATCATGCCC
>CAZJMV010000198.1:0-6179 GCA_964547225.1 uncultured Anaerolineaceae bacterium
GGGGAGAGATACAATTTTTGATTTTCTTCTTCTAGTGTATAACTTATGTCATCGCCATTCCCTGAGTTGATGAGTAAATTATCTAAGTTGATGGTGTCATTTGGAGATAAGTTTGCAGAACCACTCACAATAATATTTGGAGTCTGTGTCTCGGGTGAAAGAGTTGTTGTGATTGTGGGGGTCACACTAACCGAAGGAGTGAGTGTGCCGGTAATGGATTGTTTGATTACGATTTTGACCCAAAATGCAGAGTCACCGCTTGGTCCAATCCCGAACCAATCCCCATTTTCATTCTTTAACTTCCAGTTCCCTTGATAAGTGCCTGCTTCGAGTGGGGCAACAAGGTCAACCGCGACATCAACACTTTCGCCAGGCGCCACATTAGACGGTAGCGCTACCTCGTCAGGCGCACTCATGGAGTCTCCAGAGAAAAGGCTAATACGATAAGCGCTTGTCCATGTACATGTACCAGAGTTTTGTAAGCGCCAAGTTTTGGTAAAAGATTGACCAGGGGTTAGTTCTGTATCATCAGGAATGGTGACATCAATAGGCACACCGGCTGCAGCTTGATCGCATTTCTTTGCAGGAGGTTGCGTGGTTGGGGGTGAAGTTGGTGGATTTGTTGAGGTTGGTTGAGCAGGGACAGGCGTAGATGTCTCGTTTGGGGGTGTTGTTGGTGTGTCGGTATTTACCACAGAAGGAGTCGTTAGCGAAGATTCGGTGAGGCGTGCTTGAACGGTTTGGTATGCCTGTGTAATATCGAGCGTCACTTCACCATTCTCTGTGGCAGGGCGATTACATCCTGTTAAAATGGACGAAGTAACAAGGATTATGGTGATTAAGTAATTTAAGGTTTGTTTGTTCATTTTTTTTCAACCATTTTTCTGAAGTTCTATAAAGTATCAATGATTGGGCAATACAGAGATTCATTATAGAACGCTAAATAATTATTCAAGATTATGGTTTGATTATATAATAGAATTGAAAAAACCGTTTAAGAGCGGGTTTATGCTCTTGAGGTTGTGAAAACGCCTAATTTTTCAGCAATGATTTGAGCAATTTCTCGTGCTGCTTCAGGTCGAGCTGATTTTTTGCATGCTGTTATGGCTTTATTGTATTCTTCTGGTGATTTTAGGATCTGGTTTATGATCGATGCAATTTTTTCGGGTTTGTTTTCCCAGAATCCAGCCCCTTTAGAAACCACATAGGAAACATTACCATCTTCTTGTCCAGGAAGGCGACTATAAAGGATCATCGGTAAGCCAGCAATCAGAGCTTCGCTTATTGTCCCCGGGCCTGCTTTAGTTACTAAAATATCAGATGCTCTCATATAATCTGGCATTTCTTGAACAAAACCATGGATCATCGTTGGGATTTCCCAAGTCCTTTGTTTCAATTCTCTTTCTAACTTTTTATTTCTTCCAGTAATGATCGATAGAGAGACGGTTGGACAATCTCTGGCGATTGCCTGTGCTGTGCTCGCTAAGGGTCCCATTCCTTCACCTCCTCCGACAAGAAGAATGTGCGGTCGGTCTTCTGGAATTTGCAGTTTTCGTTTTAAAGCTACCTTGTCTGGTTTAGGTACACAGAAACGTTCTGCAACAGGAAGCCCTACCACTTTTACTTGATCCTCTTGTAAACCAAATCGAAAAGCTCTTTCAGCAGCTTCCCGAGTCGGGACAAGGCAGAGATCTGTATTGTGGTTATACCAAAAGGCATGCGTAGTTACTAAATCGGTAACTACGGTGATAAAAGGTATCTTACGGGATTTGAATGCGGATGGGTATGCAGCAGTTGAAACTGGATGGACAGAGATAACTAAATCTGATGGATGTTGGTTTATCAATTGTTGAACTGACCGGCGTACATATAGCCAAGTGCTTTTAACAAGTAATCTTGATTGTCGTCCCCCATTACTCAATCGATAACCCATCCCCCAAGCTTGAGGTATTCGTACCATAGCAGGATATAGATTGGGTAAATAATTGAAAGGGGGAGGAGAATACTGCTTAAAGAAGTCGATCAATTCGATGTCAATCTCTTCTGGGTACATGATCTCAAGCGCTTCAATTATCGCTTCTGCAGCTGAGCGATGACCACCACCCGTGTCGGAAAAAAGGATCAATATTTTTGGCTTTTTATGGATTGTCTGGTTCATTTTCTAAGTTTGAAAGAACTGTTTTCAACCTTCGTGCTAGGGTACGACGAGATAGCATTACGCGTCGTTTACAAAGCGTACATTCTAAACCTATATCAGCGCCTAAGCGATATACCCTCCATTCATAATTACCGCAAGGGTGCGGCTTCCGTAATCTTACGATGTCATCAATCTGTAATTCTGGTAACACAACGGATATTATAACATGGTGAATATTATCAAATTGTTAAATTTTCCAATGGTATAATTTGATCTTGAGAGGATAAAAAAGAAATTATGTTTTTTGATTTGGATCCAGCCACGTTAATATCGCGGATAATCGTATTGATCATTGCCTTTACCGTTCATGAATTTGCTCATGCATGGACGGCTAATCAATTTGGGGATAGTACACCTGCGTATCATGGTCGTTTAACATTGAATCCCATCGTTCATTTAGATCCAATGGGATCATTGATGCTCCTTTTTGCGGGTTTTGGGTGGGCGAAACCAGTCCCTGTAAATCCATACACATTACAGCGACATTCTCGATCGGCATTGATGTGGGTTTCTCTCGCTGGACCTTTATCTAACTTTTTTATGGCAATAATCGCGGCTATTCCTTTTCGCTTAGGGCTTGTTTCTATCCAAAATGCTTTTGGATCTTCAAATACTATCCTTCCGAATCTGTCTCAAATTCTACTTGAATTTGTTTGGATCAATCTTATCCTCATGATGTTCAACCTAATTCCACTTGCGCCTTTGGATGGCGAGAAAATCTTAGATTATTTCGCTCCATCAAGTTGGTCGGGATTTTTAAATCAAATTCGCCCTTATGGTCCATTAATTTTGATCTTAATTGTATTTGCTGGACCATTGGTTGGTTTTGATCTATTAGGAATGATCATTTTTCCTCCTATTAATGCACTACTTGGATTATTGGTAGGCTGATTAAATTGAGGCTGACTTATCGATTTCGTCAATTCTTTTTTGCTTTGGCAGCAAAACCTTCCAAAGAGGAGATAGAAATTGTCAATCAAACGCTATCTCCAGAATTACAAAAAATTTTTTATCAATTAAAATCGAGTGACCAGAAACATAGTATAGAAATATTTAAAAAACTAAAAGCTCAAGGTGAAAAAGACCCCGATCTTTTTTTGGCAGCTTTGTTACATGATGTCGGGAAGTGTCTTTTTCCTTTGAGGCTGTGGGAACGAGTTATGATCGTTTTAGGACAAGCGCTATTTCCTAATGTGGTAAGTGAATGGGGACAGGGGAATGTAGATGGTTGGGAAAGACCATTTGTTATAGCCTGTCAACATGCACAATGGGGGGCTGATTTGGCGAAATCAGCAGGAGCATCTCCTCTTACGGTTTATCTGATTAGAAGACATCAAGACGGAATCAACAAATTGCGAAATGAAAATGAAGATCGAGAGGAACGTTCCTATTATGAAGAAGATTTACTTTACCGATTACAAAAAACTGACAATGAAAGTTGAGGCAAAAATGACAGTACAAATATCAATTGTTGGACTAGGGCAGATAGGAACATCAATTGGTTTGGCATTAGCTGATCAGACCGATACGATTAGGCGAACTGGACACGATAAAGATTTGTCTATTGCCCGAAAAGCTCAGCAATTAGGTGCAATCGATAAAATTGAATTCAACCTTCCTAATGCTATTCGTGATTCAGACTTAGTATTGTTAGCATTACCCATAGATGAGATCAAAGAAACATTATCGATTATTGCACAAGACTTAAAAGAAAATGCAGTTGTTCTCGATACAGGGGCTGTAAAAAAGGTTATTGCGCAATGGGCAGAAGAAATCTTGCCGGAAGAGTGTTTTTATGTTGGTCTCACGCCAGTCATTAATCCAGCTTATCTGCATGATGCGCAATCAGGTATCGATGCAGCACAGAAAGATTTGTTCAAAGGTGGTTTAATGGCGATCGCGGCGCCTCCAAGTACTAGAGCGGAAGCGGTTAAATTGGCGGCTGATTTGACTCGTTTATTAGGCGCAATGCCTTTCTTTGTGGATCCAGAGGAAATGGATGGGCTTATGGCAGCCACACATTGGTTGCCTCAATTCTTGGCTGCAGCATTGGTTCATGCCACGATTGATCAACCCGGATGGTTGGAAGGGCGTAAGATCGCTGGCAGGGCATATGCGGAAGCAACAGGTCCGATCGACCATTTAGGGGATGCAGGCGCTTTGAAATCGGCTGCTTTTTATACATCAGACAATATCATTCGCGTCATTAATGATGTGATTGCCTCTCTGATGGTAATCCGAACTGATATTGAACAAAAGGATGAAGAAGCATTGCAAGAGTATTTACAAAAAGCTAGAGAGGGCAGGCAAAAGTGGTGGATTGATCGCCAACGAGGAGAGTGGTTAGCTGAGGATTTGGGTGTAGCACAAATACCTGAAAAGCCAGGAATTCTTGAACGGCTTTTAGGAATTCACAGTAAAAAGAGTAGGCAATAAATTGTTTATATCTAAAAAAAACGATGAAGATCATGATGATTTGAGAGGAAAAAATGTCAAACAAATTGGATTGGATTAATCAAGAACTTGGAAATCTAAAAGAGTCGGGTTTGTATAACCGTATTAGAACGATCAGTTCTCCGCAAGGAGCTTGGTTGATTGTGGATGAAAAAAAAGTTCTCAATTTTTGCTCAAATAATTATCTTGGTTTAGCGAATCACCCAAAGATCGTCCAGGCTGCGATAAAGGCTACTCAAGAATATGGTGTTGGACCTGCCGCGGTGCGGACTATTGCTGGTACGATGGATCTCCATATTCAGCTTGAGAAGAAGCTGGCTGCGTTCAAGGGGGTCGATTCAGCGATTACTTTCCAGTCCGGGTTTAACGCAAATATTGCCACTATCCCCGCGCTGGTTGGTAAAGAAGATGTCATTTTCTCGGATGAGTTAAATCATGCTAGTATTATTGATGGATGCCGACTTTCTGGGGCGAAAATAATCCGTTATCGGCATTGTGACCCAAACGATCTTGATGATAAACTCAAAGAGAACCGCTCGTTATATCCCAAAGCCATGGTCATTACAGATGGCGTTTTTTCAATGGATGGGGATATCGCGCCTTTGGATAAAATTTATGAAGTGAGTGAACAATACGATACGATCTTGATGGTTGATGACGCTCATGGTGAAGGCGTGTTAGGGAGGGGAGGACGCGGGATTGTCGATCATTTTCATTTGCATGGAAAAGTTGATATCGAATTGGGTACCCTATCGAAAGCCTTTGGAGTTGTGGGTGGCGTGGTGGCTGGAAATTCTTTAGTTGTCGAGTGGTTGAATCAGCGTGGTCGTCCCTTCTTATTTTCGTCAGCGATGACAGTCCCGGATACAGCCGCGTGTATTGCCGCAGTTGATATCTTGGAAGAATCAACTGAATTGGTAGATCGATTATGGGAAAATACGCACGTTTTTAAAGACGAGATGAAGGAACTGGGATTTGATATTGGCGAAAGCGCAACACCGATCACACCCATTATGCTTGGCGAAGCTTCATTGGCGCAGCAGTTTTCAAGAGAATTATTTGAGCGAGGCGTTTTTGCGATGGCGCTTGGGTATCCGACTGTCCCTCAAGGGAAAGCTCGTATCCGTGTAATGATTTCAGCTACGCATGAAAGAGAAGACTTGGAAAAAGGTATGATTGCTTTCGAGGCAGTTGGAAAATCTTTAGGCGTTATCTAAGGTTTTGCTTTGGACATTAAAAATTTTCAAGAAAAGGATCGATGACTGGGTTTGTACCAGACCAAATACAACTGGAACGGTTGTCAAGGTTACATTGTAGGGCATGCGAACAACGATGTGCGAGAATGCGAGGTTTTTGTTCAGGCAACCAAGTTGCTGGTAGAACAATATCCGCTTCAAGATCAACTTCTTGTTCTACGTGGTGGCAGTAACAAGTTTTTATAGATAGCCATTTTCGAATTGCCATAGTACGCCTCCGACAGAATCTGGATAGTGTAGATTATAATTCATTTGAAATTCATTTGTAAGTG
>CAZJMV010000199.1:0-45133 GCA_964547225.1 uncultured Anaerolineaceae bacterium
ACGGTTCGTAAGGGTTGTAACCCCAAATAACCTAGCAGTACCCAGGTGAAGGGGATCGAGAAAATATCAAAGGTGAAATCTAAAAGATCGAGTAAGATCGCAACTGAGAGAGGCGTGGCGCGCATGGTGGTGAAGAAATCTGTGTTTTGCGGGATTTGAATGCGCTTAACACGCCAGATTACCCAAACCAAGAATACGATTGTCAAGAATAAACTTGAACCGAATATGGTTAGCAAGATATAGAAGAGCGTGTCGAGATCAATGTTAATCGATTCAATCATGAGATATTTTTCTCTTGGAATTATTCTACTGAGACCTTTCTCTCTCTTCGGCGGCTTCTAGGATGGCTGTGATCTGATCCAAAGATTCTTGGGAGAGAGGGCTTGGTTGATGGGTTGCTAGTATCTTGTTTAATTTAGCTTGTATTCTGTCCTCCATGCTTAGGCGCCCTTTTTCATCCCAGGTGATATAGGCATTTCGATCGATTAGATCGGAGATCCATATTTCCCTGCGGCAGATGGCGGCTGACTCAGGCTCAGCTAGGAAGTGCCCTGCCGGACCTACCTTCTCGAGCAGATCAAACATGATCGTGTTTTGATTGACCTCTAAGCCGCGCATGATCCGTTTCGCCATCGAAATGACCTCGTTCGACATGATCACGAGGGGCAAGGAACCGATGTCAGCGCAATCTAGGAAACCGACATCATGAACCAGGCTTGGTCCGCTCAGCGCGCTGATCAAAATTTGAAAGCTGATTTCAATCGCTGCTTGCGCATCCATGATCTTGCTTTCGGAAGCGCCTGCGGTTCCCATGAATGGGATTTCAAGGTAGCGCGCAATGTCATTTGCCGCGGCGACATGCAGGCTTGTTTCTGGCGCGCCATAAGAGGGGCGCGCGGTGCGTAAATCCATTGGATCGGGAAGTCCACCAATGATCACTGGGTTGCCGCGTTGTTTTAACTGTACAATGGCAAGTCCACTTAAAGCTGATGCCAGGTGAATGACTAAGGCGCTGGCGCCAGTAACCGGTGATTCTAAGCCAACTGTAGGACCACCAAGATAAACCACCGGGATATGACGCTCAGCTGCCCAAAGCATGTTTGCCATTGGTAGATCAGGATGCTGCATTGGGGATTGATAGTTGGCGAACAAAGCAAAAGACGGACGCGCTTGAAATGCGCTTTCGCTGCCTGCTACGCTAACGGCTATCTTGTAGATATCTTCAAGAGTCTCTGGATCGGTCGCCCAAGCGACGATCGGTTTGCTGGTATTGGTGATCATTTCAGCAAATTCATAGACCGGCGATAGATCAGGCGTGACATCATCAAATAGACTGAGACTCATTAAATAATCAATATTCTCTAGGTAGTCACAAACTTTAGCAGTTGAAGCGGCATCCCCACGCTGTGCCCGTCTGCGTTCCAAGGTTCTAGGATCGTAAAAATAGCTGCAAGTCGGACCGGTACCAAAATGAACATGGTCTGGCGCCACCCGGATTTCTTTTCCTTTTTCTCTACCCCATAATGTAAAAGTCCTAGGTGTGATATGGATGGCATCTTGGATAATATGAGCAGGTATATAGACCATTTTCCCATCGACACGCGCTCCAGCTGCTTCTAACAGCTCTCTTGCTTCAGCGTTTTGAACGAGGACACCAATGCGTTGAAGGGTTTCTAGACTGGTCAGATAGAGCTCTTTACATTGCCTTTCTGTTAACACTTTAAATTGTGGGGTTTGACGATCGGAGTAATTTGATGTGATCACGTTTCACTTTTCTTTTATTTAAGATATTTTTAAGAAGGCGTACGAAAGCATCTCTATGGCAGCTTGAATATTCTCCATTGAATTAGCATAACAGAGCCGTAAATAGCCTTCGCCATTTTTTCCGAACGCGCTTCCGGGAAGCACTGCAACACCAGCTTCTTCGATTAAGTACTCAGCAACCCAATCCGATGTATGTCCAAATGATTTAATATTGGGGAAAACATAGAATGTCGCTTGTGGTTCCAGACAATGCATTCCAGGGATCTTATTTAAACCCGACACAAGGACATCTCTTCTTTTTTGATATTCTGCAACGACTTGTTCGACCTGTTCTTGATCTCCTGTTAGCGCTTCGATACCTGCCAGTTGAGTGAAGTTGGCTGTGCAACCAAGCGTATGGTTTAATAATAGTCCCACTTTTTCAGCCAATTCTAGTGGCATGATCCCGTATCCCAAACGCCAACCTGTCATGGCATAGGTTTTTGAGAAACCATCACATATGATTGTTCGTTCAGCCATTCCTGGAAGGGTAGCTATAGTGGGGGCACTTCCATCGAATACCATTCTAGTATATATTTCGTCGGAGAGCACCCAGATATCGTGTCTAATTGCTACCTCAGCGATATGCTCCAAAGCGGATAATGGCATCACTCCCCCGGTGGGATTGCTGGGTGAGTTAAGGATGATCATACGTGTCTTATCGGTGATCAATCGATCAAATTCATCTAAATCGAAGGAAAAATTCTCTTCTTCGGATAAAGGAACCGGAACAGGTTTTCCTCCCGCAATCTCGATTACTGCTTCATAGGAAGGGAAACCAGGATCAGGATAAATGACCTCATCGCCTTCACTCACAACAACGAGTGTTGGATAGAATAAGATCGGTTTTGCGCCAGGACTGACGATCACTTGTTCGGGTAGATAAGTTGTTCCGCGGCGTTCGCCAGCATCTTTTGCGATCAAGGCTCTTAAGGATTTTATACCTGCTGAGGGGGTATAACGAGTGTAGCCACTTTTGAGCGCTTCAACACCAGCGTTGACGATATTCTTATAGGTTGGTTCATAGGGTTGTCCAATTTCCATGTGGATGATCTCGCGTCCCTGTACCTCCAATTCTTGAGCGCGCGCGAGCATTTTATATGCTCCCTCCTCTGAGAGATTATTTACTCGATCTGTAAATTGCATGGAAAATCTCCTTCTTCAATGATGCCTTGATCTTAATTGATGGATCGAATTTTACTTCAAAAAAGGTTCCTTTATACATGCCCATAATAATCTCGATGAACAACGATTGAATAGGCATAATCTAGTAACGTTCCCCAACTGAAGATTGGGATATCGATTTCTCTTTGCAGTGCACGCGCAAAAGGTTGAAAGCCAGTACACTCCAAAGTCATCGCTCCCATATTGGGATATTTTTCATAAAAAGCTTTCGCCACTGATATGAAATCCTCTTCTGCTTTTAAGTAATCTGCTTTGGGTGGGTCTGTTCTGAGCGTTTTTGTCCATAAGTGATCGAACTCTGGACATTCGAAATCATCCATCGCGCCACCAATCATATAATTGGAATCGGGGTTGATCCCGACTGCATCTAAGTGATGTCTTTGGAGATACTTCTTATGAGCAGCGAGGATTCCAACAACTTGATCCTCTCTAATGATCCTTTGTGCGAGTGGCACTTGCAATAAACTGGACATAAAGACGGGGATATCAACCGCATTCGCCACTTCGCGTTGGAAATAGGCAAAGTAACCGCATTCTGCAGCGATGGCACGACAACCCATTTTTTCTAATTTTTTGGCAGCTCTAAGAATTGGCTTTAAACAAGGGGATTTGTCTTCTTCGACAACTAGTTTATATATATCAACCCCTTCGACGATTTCATATTGGATCGGAAAGGGATAGGCGCTTGCATTTCTTACATCTCCCGGAAATCCTGGATATACGTCATCAAGGATCATAATGCCTAAACCCATTCCATAGCAACGATGTTCTTTTCGTGCACGAATTTTCTTAATTCCGGTATCTCTGTTTCGGTACATAGACACTCATTTCGCTTTACTTCCTGGATCCAATCGTTTTCTCAGGAATTAGGTGTGGTCAGGTGACAGGTCACATTTCATATTCGTATAAGAACTCGATAATTAGTAATAAGTTGAAACGTTTCTATTACGTTAATATTTGAATAATTTTACCATTAGGTGATTAAATATGATGGATCTGCTTGCGGATAAAAAACCATCAAACAGATCCATCATCAAAACCGCTATACTTGTTTATAAGAGTGCAAATGCCTGACCGAGATCATTAATTAAATCGTCAGGGTTTTCTAATCCAACCGATAAACGAACCAAGCCATCATCAATACCAGCTTCATCGCGTTCTTGTTGCGTCATATGCTCATGGGTGATGGTGCGTGGATGCATGCAAATCGTACGGCTGGTTCCGAAAGTCACAGCATGAACGATCAACTTTAGATTATCCATAACCTTGGCAGCGGAAGACATTCCACCAGCAACCACAAACGATAGGAGACCACCGTTCGCTTTCATTTGGCGTTGGGCAAGCTCATATTGTGGATGTTGAGGCAGTCCGGTATAATTTACGTGGGTTATTTTGGGATGATTGATCAAGAACTCGGCGACCTTTTGGGCATTGCTGCTGTGGCGTTCCATCCTTAATGAGAGTGTCTCAAGAAATTGCAGCATCAACCAGGCTTCAAATGGTTGCAGAATTGCACCCACAAATTCGGTTGTGTTCCAACGGATATCTTCTACTAACTCTTCTGGACCAACGATAGCTCCACCTAAGACGGTTGCATTCCCCGATAAGAATTTTGTAAGCGAGAGTAAGATGATGTCTGCGCCAAGGTCGATCGGCTTTTGAAGTGCAGCTGTAGCCGTTGTGTTATCGACTAGAATGGGAATCTTGTGCGAGTGAGCGACATCTGCCACTGCTTTGATATCGGTGACTTGTAGACATGGGTTGCTAGGTGTTTCTACCCAAACCAGTCGAGTTTTATTATCGATGACTTTATCCCAAGCTTTTGGATCTTGAAATTCTTTTACAAAGCGGAATTCAACCCCACATCGTTCGGGGAAAATGCTAGCTGCTTGTTTATAACCTTCACCAAATGTGTTCAAGGTTGTGACAATATTGTCACCCGGGCGTGCGATGGTGAATATTAAGTTGAATAAAGCTTGAGATCCTGAACCTGCTGTCACGGCACCCTCGCCTCCCTCTAGCGCAGCTAGTCGCTCTTCAAGAATGCTGACGGTAGGGGTCTTACTTCGTCCATAGATAAAATTTGGAAATTGATCAAATTGCTGATAGGGATAAGTCATTGATTGGATGATTGGTGGGACAAATGACCGGAATTGTTCTACATTTTTTAGTGGCTGAAATCCAGCATGTAATGCTAATGTATCAAATCCGAGATTGCTGGTTGGTTTTAGATGAGATTCCTTAGATGGATCGTATACCCAAGGATCTCTCAAAAAAAAAGGTTGCTCTTGATTCATGGTGAAAATTCCTTATTTGATTAAACAATTAAATTATTTTCTACTATCTATCCAGTTTTGCTCTCTGACAACAATCTCGTGGATCGCTTTTTGAATATCTTCAGGGAGTGGTTCTGGTTTGTGGTTGGCTTGAATTTCATCGATCATTTTTGCGGCACGCTCTTCCATTGTTGTGGATCCTCGATTTACCCAAGAGGCGTGACCAGCTTTATCTGCCAATTTGGAATAGAATGGTTCGCGGTAATGCCGAAGTGTGTGTTCATGATCCAAGAAATTCCCTGTAGGTCCTAGCTCTTCAATCACATCAAGGGCTAGAGTATCATCGTTAACCACAACACCGCTGGTCGCAGCACGCAAGAAACCTAAATAATCATTCGATAGGGCGATGATTTGTAGCGAGCCCTGTAATCCAGATTCCATAAAACCGACATCATGGATGATATTTGCGCCATGAAGTAATGAGGTCATTAAACTTAGGGTGACTTCAAAACCAGCTTGCTGGTCGAGCACTTTTGAATCAGTTGATCCTCCTAAGCCAAAAACGGGTAGATCATAATATTTCCCCATAGAGGTAGGAACCCCTTGTTCATCGGCGAGGACATAATTCCCAACCATAGTCTTAAGGTTATAAGGTCCGCCATTCCATCCGGGGATACCAATCGGTGTGCCTTCTCGAACCAATTGCGAGAGTACAACGCCTAGTAGGGTTCCTGCGTTCATATTTGCCATACAGCCCGCGGTTGTAACCGGAGCATTTACCCCACCGGCGTTCAAGGGAATCCATAATTGTGGAAGCCCTTTTTCTGCCAGATAAATACATTTTTGAAGCGCCTCTTGATTGGCTACTAAACCAGAAGTCACATTGATATAACAAGTCGCGAATGGTTTTTGCTGGAATTCTTTTTCTCCACCCGCAATGATTTCACTCATCTCTATGGCAGCTTTGCAGCCTTCAAAATCTGGAGAAACAAATACAATTGGTTTTGTGGTGTTGTTCAACATGATCTCTGCTTGGTAGCGATCGTAGATATTTTGATCAACATCTTCAGGAAGAAAGAGTGACATAACAAAATCAATTTCTGGTAGTGCATCGATTAAAGTGGCTGCTTCTTTGACATCCTTTTGAGTTGGTTTTCGACGAATGCCAGTTCGATGATCGAGAATATTGAGACAGTCCGAGCCTCCACCAAAATATGAATTGTATCCCCCAGCTCGCATGGCAACTTTTCCATTGCGATTGTGTAATGTAATTCGTTTCGGAGCACTCGCTAAGGCGCGTGTTACCAAGAATTCGGGGATACAAATGCGGATCCCATCCATTTTTGCCCCGTGGCTGACCAGAATTTCTCGAGCTTTTTGATCATGAACGTCAACTCCAACCTTTTCTAAGATCTCAAGACTGGCTAAATGGATCTGTTCACATTCTTGTTTTCCTAAGCGACCATGGTAAACGCTAGTTGTACTTTTTCCATGAGTAGTTATCATTTTTTACCTTTCTGAATAAACATAAATATTTATGTTTATGTTAGCATCTAATATATTAGATGTCAAGAATTCGTAATATTGATATATCAATATTGCGGTAAACTATATCTTGTGATATGATGTTTTTATTATATGGATTACTTTAAAGCAAATACTTCCAAAGAACAGATATATCGTGAAATACGAAGATCAATCATTATGGGGAATATTTCGCCTGGTACACGATTAGATATTTCCCAACTGGCAAATCAATACCATACGAGTGTTACACCCGTACGTGATGCACTTCAATTACTAAGTCAGGATGATTTAATAACCATCAAACCTCGTTCGGGTTATTTCGTAGCACATATGACCTTTAAAAAATTACGTGATTTGTTAGAGGTACGCAAAATATTAGAGCTAGCTGGGATCGAAATGGCAGCTAAGCGGATCACTGACGATGAACTTAAGGCATTACAAGCAGTACATGCGGGATATACTGGAGATGATGATGTCTCCTATGATCGATATACAGACGAGAATCGTCAATTTCATTACTTAATGGCTAACGCTTCAGGTAATCAAGAGTTAGCGGGAATGATTGCGCGTTTGCATGATCGTTTAGCACGTTTTATGGTGTATAGACATGCAGGTGAATCTCAAGAGGTTACTCATGCACGTATTATTGAGGCGCTTTCTCTGCATGATGTTAATTTATCTCGTCAATTTTTGTTAGAAGATATCGAGACTTCACGTGATGCGATCCTTAATTTTGTGTTTACTGATGAGGCAGATTCTTGGAAAATTTAAAAAATACTTTACGATGACCATTTTATCGTGATAAAATGTCGGAAATTTATTAACCATAATGTATTGAGATGAGGTCAAAACCATGAGCTTAGAAGAAATTTATGAGAACGTGATAATCGGTCAAGCGCCTGCGGTCGAAGCGGGTGTTAAAGCTTCTTTAGCGGAAGGGATGGATGCAGACACAATTCTTAAAAAAGCTTTGATTGCTGCGATGGATGAAGTTGGCAAACGTTTCGAGGAAGGTGATTTTTTTGTTCCGGAAATGTTAATTGCTGCTCGTGCTATGCAGAAAGGGCTAGGTATTCTAAAGCCTTATTTAGTGGAAGGAGGGATTGAAGCAGCTGGAAGGGTTGCCATTGGTACAGTGAAAGGTGACTTACATGATATTGGGAAAAATCTCGTTGCCATGATGTTAGAGGGTGCGGGTTTTGAGATCAATGATCTGGGCACGGATGTTGATCCACAGGAATTTGTTAAGGCTGCTAGTGATGGAGCGCAAGTCATTGGTATGTCTGCCCTTTTGACGACAACGATGAGTAATATGCAGAAAACAGTGGATGCTCTAAAGGAAGCCGGACTCCGTGATAATGTCAAGGTAGTGATTGGTGGAGCTCCTGTTACAGATAATTATGCAAAGCAAATTGGAGCGGATGCCTTTGCGCCAGATGCTTCCATTGCGACCCGCGTTATCCGCGATTTATTAGCTTAAATTGAAAATGTATAGGAAATGGACTTTCGGAGTTTTGTTTTGATTGGCTCCGAAAGTCTTTTCTTTAAGATGTTTTCTTAATAGCTCGCTTAAAAATTTGGGAATTCTTTTTGTTCGATAAGGAAAAAAATATGAGAACTTCAAGGTTTGAAGTGTTAAGTCAAGATGAAGTTGAGCGGATCCATGGATTATCTCTAGAACTGTTGAGGGATGTCGGTGTAAAGGTAGATTATAAAACAGCACGTGATATTTTTCGTAGCGCGGGCGCAGAAGTTGATGAAAACACACAAGCGGTGCGTCTATCTGAAGAATTAGTGCACTCTGCTTTAGCAAAAACCCCTTCCCAATTCTCATTATTTGGCAATAATCTTGATTTCGAGTTGAAGATCGGCAGTGGGGAAATTGTATTTGCTGGATTGGGGACACCAACTTCGATATTAGATACAAAAACTGGAGAGCATCGTGAAGTTTCTCTAAATGATTTGGTTCGTCATATCCAAATCATTAACGCCTGTGAGCATATTCATAATTCTCAAATGGATGTCTGGCCTAATGATATTCCTATGACCACGATCCATGTTGAAGCGATTTGGGCATGGGCTCATCATAGTCGTAAGTCATTCGGGATGGGTTGTTATGGTTATTTACCGACCTTGGATATGATGGAGATGATGGCGCTTGTGGTTGGAGGAAAAAAAGAGTTACGTAGACATCCACGTTTCTTTTCAATTTGTTCTGTAACTAGCCCACTACAGATGAGTCAGATGCAGTTGGAGGGAATGTTAATCTCTGCTGATTATGGTCAGCCAATCACCATGGCACCCGAAGCGATTGCTGGAGCTACTGCTCCAGTTACATTGGCTGGATTGATCGTGCAGCAAAATGCCAATATATTGGCACATATCACCCTCGCCCAAATTTTCCGACCCGGTACTCCCGTTCTTTATGGTACGGTGTCAACGATCGCGAATATGCGCTTAGGGAATGTAGCATTGGGATCCGTAGAAACTGGTTTAATTACCTCAGCCAGCGCTCAATTGGCTCGATATTATGGAATCCCTATCCGAAGTGTAGGAGGTGCAACAGAATCAAAAATAGAAGATGTACAAGCGGGGATAGAACGAGTTCAGACTTTACTGCCCGCGGTTTTATCAGGGGTAGATTTTATTACCTGTGCAGGAACTTTGGACAGCACAATGCTTGAGAGTGAAGCGATGCTAATTTTAGATGATGAAATATGTGGATCTTTATTACGCATGGCGGAAGGAATAAATGTTAATTCGAATACGCTTGCTATGGACCTTATTCGGTCGGTGAACTATAACGGGCATTATTTAGCCGAAGAACATACGGTAAAATATTTTCGAAAAGAACATTTCATCCCTGAATTGATGGTTCGTGAGCCGTACGAGACATGGCTCAAAAATGGAAGCCCCACTGCTATTTCGAAAGCGAAGGCTCGCGTTTTGGATATTCTTGAGAAGCATGAGCCGAAGGAACTTGACCCTAAGATTGAGAATGAATTGAATGAGTTCCGAAAAATGGTTTCTCAACGTTCGATTGATGATTTTTATGAAGGCGAATTGGAAGAGAATCAAAATATTATAAATTTGCCGTAAAAGAGGTAGAGTTTTTCTACTCCAGTTTTTTGATTTCGAAGAGGCATTAGGAGTACTAGATGAACACGAATAGGTTGTTAGAGAAGGGAATATTACCCCTGAAAATAAAATTACTTTTCAGTACCGGCGATTTAAGTACAAGCGTCCCTTTAGCCATTATTATGTTTTTTCAACTATATTTCCTGACCGATGTGGCAGGATTACGTCCTGATTATGCAGGTTGGTCGGTTGGGATTAGTCGTATATGGGATGCAATCAATGATCCCTTATTCGGATTATTTTCTGATCGCATTCGATCGCGTTGGGGACGTAGACGTGTTTTATTGCTTTTTGGAGCAGTACCACTGGGATTGAGTTTTATTTTCATGTGGTTAGTGCCACCCTTTGGTGAATTTGGTTTAGCAATTTATTATGCATTGACCTTCATTCTATTTGATACGATATTTACGATGGTTCATGTTGGTTATAACGCATTAACCCCAGAGATGACACCTGATTATGATGAACGAAGTTCATTAAATGGTTTTCGCATGGTGTTTTCGATTTCTGGAACACTTGGTGCAATTATCTTGGCGACCGTTTTGGGATGGTATATTACCGACAAACGTTTGCTTTTCGGGTTAGTAGGTTTAATTCTAGGATTAATCTCAATCATTCCACCGATCATCGTATTTAGTGTAACCAAAGAGAAAGCAGCAAGCGAACTTCCAAAACCTTTGCCAATGAAACAGGCGATCAAAGAAACCCTAGGGAATCATCCCTTTCGTCTTGTGATGGGTCTTTACTTATTGAGTTGGACTACCGCTAGCATATTAGCGGCTATTTTGGTTTATTTTGCAACATACTATTTACGAGTGCCTGATCAAGCGAATTACTTTGTTTTGATAGCACAGGGCTCAGCGATCATATTTATCCCTTTAGTAGTTTGGTTTACCCATAAATTAGACAAGAGAAAAGCTTTTATTTGGGGAAGTATTACCTGGATTTTTGTACTTTTAGGAATATTTAGCGTCGGTTCAGAACAGGTCTCACTAGCATATCTATTGGCGTTTCTCTCGGGCGCTGGGATTGCTACTGCTTATGTAATTCCTTGGTCAATGGTACCAGATATTATTGAGTTTGATGAAGTAAAAACAGGACAACGTCGAGAAGGTTCTTATTACGCTTTTGCGTCTTTTTTTCAGAAAATTGCAACTGGTATTTCTATTTGGGGTATGGGGCAGGCATTAGCATTCGCAAAGTATATTACTCCAACTGCTAGTGATCCCTTTCCAGTCCAACCACAACAAGCAATTCAAGCGATACGTTTTTTTGCAGGTCCAATTCCAGCGATTCTGTTAGTGATTGCGATTATTTTTGCTTGGTTCTATCCCATTTCACGTCAAGAACATATGGCGCTGAGAGAAAAGTTAAAAAATCATGCTAAGTGATTTGTGATTTAATTTTGAAAAGGAAAATCGTCCATAAGGAGGTATCTACAATGACCAGATTAGACACGATGGTTGTTCATGCTGGCGAAGAAATAGATGTAGAAACAGGGGCGTTGCGTCTACCATTACATATGTCGACTTCATTTAAGTTACCTCCTTTTGGAATCAAGTTGTTTAGTGCATTACAATTGGATTCAAAGGATTCACCATATGCATATACACGTTGGGGTAATCCAACGTTGAAAGCACTTGAAAATAAGTTAATTTCGCTAGAAACTTTGGATATTCAATTAGGTTCTAATAAGTATGATGCTGTTGTGACTGCATCAGGGATGGCAGCCGTATCAGCCTTCATATTGACTTTTTTGAGTGCAGGTGACCATCTGATTGCCAATGATGTCTGTTATGCTGGATCAGTTGAACTTTTTGGGAACCATTTACCTCGTTTAGGAATCGAAACTAGTTTGGTGGATACAAGTGATCTGGACAAAGTAAAATCTGCAATCAAACCAAATACGCGTGTGATCTTTATTGAAACCCCTTCGAACCCGATCCTGCGAATAGCCGATATAACCCAATTGTCTCAACTTGCACATCAATCAGGCGCGATCCTAGCTGTTGATTCCACTTGGGCTGGACCGATATTGCAAAAGCCACTTGCACTTGGAGCTGATTATGTCATTCACTCCCTTACGAAATTTATCAATGGTCATGGGGATTCTCTTGGGGGAGCGATTATTGGACCGGAAGAAGGAATCCATCGCATCCGTAAAGAAATGTTGATCCACCTTGGTGGTGTAATGAGCCCATTTAATGCCTGGTTGATCCTGAGAAGTATCACAACTTTACCTTTGAGAATGAAGAGACATTCTCGGAATGCTTCGCAGGTGGCTGAATATTTAGAAGGAAATCCCAAAGTAATGCATGTCATCTATCCTGGTCTGCAAAGTCACCCCCAATTTGAATTAGCTTCAAGGCAAATGTCTGCTTCAGGTGGTATGATTACGTTTCAGCTAAAAAATGGTTTAGGTGCAGCGATAGATTTAGCTGAAAAAGTGAAATTATTTTCCTATGCTACCTCCCTTGGGCATGCCCATAGCCTGCTTTTTTACTATCCAACGGATCTTTATATTGATGCAGCCTCATATTTAACCGTTGCACAAAAAAGGAATATTCGTAATAGAGTGGGTGAAGGTATCATGCGAGCTAGTATTGGCTTGGAGGATCCAAATGACTTAATTGAAGATTTGGATCAAGCGTTACGAGCTCGTACTTTCAAGGGAAAAATAGGTCCATTATTGTACCAAGTGTTAAAGAAATAAGTTGTATCGATATTGGTGTATATACACAGTTAAAAAATTGTATTTTTAATGATGTAAATAGGAGTATCAATGATGAAGTTGTTTGGTCGTTCAAAAGTCAGCGAATTTTTAGGTGATTTTATCGTTTATCGAAACCTAGTTCCCGTTGATCCACGTTTGCCAACCCTAGATGAAATTCGTAATAAAGTAGATCTACCTGAGAGGGTAATCCCGCGTAAAAGCGATTTAGATTATGCTAAAGTGATAGTATATCTATTAAAAATTACTCGAGAGATTGATCAACCGAATAAGCCGATTAATCGTTTAGTATTTGTTGGGGATACACGATTGAATGATAGTACAGCTTTTAATAATTTATGTGAGGCTGGGGGATGGTCTGGCGTGGCATTTATAGCTTCTGAAAACCGAGAATCTTATCAAAATGATATCCTTTCATCCTCTGCTGACAGAACGGTCTTCTATACAAATAGATGGGCAGCGCTTACGGATTTTGATCGATATTTACGCGAGAAAGATTTCCCTATTGATGAATCTACCGTAGTTATCGTTGATTTGGATAAAACTGCAGTTGGGGCACGAGGTCGTAATGCTTATGTGATTGATCGCGCACGCGTTCAAGCGGTGGAACATACTGTCTCTGATGTATTAGGCGAGAACTACAATCCGGTTGTATTTCGTGATGCTTATGATTTAATTAATCAACAAGAATATCATCCTTTCACAAAAGATAATCAAGACTACCTAGCTTATATCTGCTTAATTTTAGGGGGTGGTTTGATCAAATTGTCCTCTCTTATTGATAAGATACATTTAGGACAGATGGTATCCTTTGATCAATTTATCACTTATGTAAATGAACATCGTAATGAATTGACTTCAGGTTTAAGAAACATTCACGATGATATTTATGTAGCTGTCCAATCTGGAGATCCCACTCCATTCAAATCTTTTCGTCGAAATGAGTATTTAATCACAGTGGATTTGATGGGAAAGATGAGCGATGATCAGCCAGTTGAAGAATTGCTGAAAAATGAAATCGTCATCACGAATGAAGTCAATGAGAGCGTCCTAAATTGGCGAGATAAGGGTGCTTTAATATTTGGACTTTCTGATAAACCGGATGAAGCATCCATCCCTACGCAAGCACAGTCAGCTCAAGGATTCCAACCTATACATCGCACTGAGACACACTTGATTGGTAGTGTTTCGATAAACTAAATATAGAATTTGCCGAATCAAACGTCTTCACTATTTGCGGTTGTTGAGTTGATGATCGTATCTTTGGCTAAAGGTTCTTCTGGTACTAATAGCCACATTACAAGATAGACAATTAAACCTGGACCGCCAAATAAGGCTGCCGCGATAAAAATGATTCGAATAATCGTTGAGTCGATGTTCAAGTATTCTCCTAATCCGCCACAGACTCCAGCGATCATCCGCTCACTTTTTGAGCGATAAAGTCGTTTGATTTCTTTGGTCATAATTTTTCTCCTTTATAGATGTACTAAAATAATCTACGATTCGATCTAATAAAAGTTGCATCAATGTTAAAAAAAATCCGATCCTAGTCAAGAATGACAGCCTCAAGAGCTTCTAATTCTGGCGCCAATACTGTTGGAGGTTTCATTTGACTGTTGATGATATCCGGATCTTTTAACCCATGTCCTGTGCAAACTGCTACGATCTTTTTCCCTTTTGGTTGATAGTTGCCTGACTTAATTTCTGCATCTAAACCCGCTAATCCTGCAGCAGATGCGGGTTCAACCCAAATTCCCTCTCTGGCGAGACGTTTCTGCATGGATAAGATTTCATCATCTGTCACCGCAATGATCTTTCCATTTGATTCTTTGGCAGCTATCAAAGCTTGTTCGCCACGAGCTGGTTTTCCTATTCGAATGGCGGTGGCTACTGTTTCTGGTTTGTCGACTGGATGTCCTTGGACTAATGGGGACGCACCTCGAGCCTGAACTCCAAGCAACTGTGGAAGTCCACATTGGTGAATGGAGTGATATTGTTTGAAACCCATCCAATAGGCACTGATATTTCCCGCATTACCGACTGGTAGGCATAATAGATCGGGAGATTTTTCGAGTACATCAATGATCTCAAAGGCTGCGGTTTTTTGACCCTCAAGCCGGTAAGGATTGAGGGAATTAACTAATGCAATCGGATATTTTTGGGTAACTTGAACCACTAATGACAAAGCATCGTCGAAAGAACCCTCGATTTGTACGACTTGGGCTCCGTAAGCGATCGCGCCCGCCAATTTTCCAGCCGCGACTTTCCCTTGAGGGATTAACACAATCGCTTTGACACTTGCTCGAGCAGCATAAGCGGCTGCTGAAGCTGCTGTATTTCCCGTTGAAGCACAGATCACAGCTTTTGAATTTCGACCAATCGCTTCACTGATTGCTGCGGTCATACCACGATCCTTAAAAGACCCGCTTGGGTTAATGCCTTCGAACTTGATAAATAATTCAAAGCCACCACCCATTTCTTTCGATAACCCCGGGACTGGTATTAATGGTGTATTTCCTTCTAATAGGGTAATTGTTTTTGAGTATTCGGGTAGATCGAGTAATTCTTTGTATCGTTGAATAACACCATTGTATGTCATCAGAGACTCCTATTGTTTTGAGATATCAAGAAATAATAACATGATTTTTTTTAAATTATCTGATTAGCTTTTCTGGGTTAGTAAAAGCGTTTCAATGTTGATCTTATTTTTTGAACTAAGGGATATCATCAACGGTGATTAGGTCTTTTATTCTTTCATAGGTATATAGACCTATACCGAAAACTTCTTGAATTTCCTCAATATTTGTAAAAGGACCATTTTCTTCTCGATAGGCTATGATTCTTTGTGCATACTCAAGGTTAATATAAGGTAAGCTATCCAAATTTTCAAGTGTAGCCTGGTTAATATTAATTTTGATTGTTACATTTGAAGGGGTTGAGTCTGGAGAAAGGATTTGTGGTTCATTATGGCTTTCCCATGCTGAAAATAGTGTAGGGACAATAATTTGTTGCCCATCTTTTAGGATTGCAGCTAAGTTGAGTTTTTGGGTATCTGCATTTGTGCATAATCCTCCAGCTTCTCTGATAATATCTTGAACGCGACTTTTCTGGTCTAATTCGTATACCCCTGGTTGATTGACAGCGCCAACGATATGCACCAGTATAGGTTCGGGTGTTGGAGGAGGTAATAAGCTAATAGGATCACCATACGGTTTATGACTGATCAAGAATAAAATTCCTGCCCCAAGTAAACCTAAGACAATACCAATCGCTAAATTGATCGTGCTTTCCTTTAGCATCTTTTGCATTATTTGAATAGGTTATCGCGTTTCTTAAGTTAAGCTAAAAAAGCAAGTGAAGCAAACGGACTCCACTCTAGAATAATATAAGCTGTGTCAAATTATGCTTTCAAATTGTCTTCCTATATGATTAAACTTAACCCGAGCCGCTGCTCATCTGCATCCACATTTATAACTCTTACTCGAATGGTTTGACCTTCTTTTAAGGGGTTGGTTGGTCTTTTATTTCGATCAACTTTGCCTATTTTTGACATATGAATGAGCCCGTCTAAGCCTTCTTCAACTCTCGCAAAAATACCAAAAGGGACAATACTTGTTATTCTCGCTTCGGTGATCTGACCAGGGAAATAACGATCCTCTGCAGTTTCCCAAGGATTATTGTTTAGTCTTTTTATACTAAGAGCGACGCGAGCACGTTTCTTTTCCACATGGATTATAAAGACATTAATTAATTGTCCTATCGAAACAACATCTGCTGGGTGTTGTACCCTTCCCCAAGATAATTCAGATAGATGAACCAGACCTTCCACACCACCCAAATCGACGAATACACCAAAATTCGTGATATTGGTAACAATACCTTTCGTACATTTTCCTGCCATTAGTGTATTTAGAATTTTCTTTCGACTCCCTGGAGCTGTTTGTGCAGCACGTTCAGAGAGTACAATGCGTCCACGCTCCTTATCACATTCAATCACTTTTAGTTTGAGTGTACGATCCTGA
The DNA here is from genome assembly GCA_964547225.1 of uncultured Anaerolineaceae bacterium. Classification (GTDB taxonomy): domain Bacteria; phylum Chloroflexota; class Anaerolineae; order Anaerolineales; family UBA4823; genus CAZJMV01. Next base: position 16,683 of record CAZJMV010000199.1, read on the forward strand.
TAACTATCTAACCATTCTTCATCGGTTTGACCTTTACAGGGTGCATCAATCAAATGAGAGATGGGTACAAAACCTTGTAAGCTATCTTTTGATACAAGAAGACCTCCACGGTTAAAACCATTGACTTGAAATTTTAATACCTGATCTTCATTATAATAGTTAACCGCATCATTCCAATCTTTTGAATTAGTTTCAGCAATACGTTTATGATGGATTTTTTTATCTTGATTGTATTCGTGAAAGTTTTTTTCTACTTGGTTGGAATTTAATGCTTCATCCTCAGCCAAAACTGCCTCCCACCAGGCCTCATCCATAGGGGGTGGATGGTTTTGATTCTCATAATTATCTTGGTGTGTTACCATTAAGTCAGCCTCCCTGTTACTCACTAATTAATTCAAAATTTCCATCTTTCGTCTAATTATAATCCAAATTCTCATGTCTTGCTTGTTTTTCCATCTCAATAATTGCATTTGCGATTGCTTCAATCGCAACTCGTTGTTTACGATAAAGGTCGGCTTCAGAGACAGCTAAACGTTTTGCAATATCACGCACTTTATATCCTTCCATAAATTTCATCTCAAGTATATTATATAATATCCAATCTGCTGTAAACCTTCTATCTCCTTCCGGACGAACTTGATCCATTGCATTCTTTAATATTGTTCTTAAAGCATTGATTGGGCTTTCATTATTTTCACTTACGATTTTCTTGACTATCTCTAAATTTAATAACGGACTTTTGGTTAATTTTGGGCCACCCCAGTAATGTGAAAGGGCATCTTTAACCCAAGGAGAGAAATCCTGTTTTTGGAAACCAACTTCAGATTCCGATAATAATTCTGTTCCATCATACCGGGATGCAGCACGAAGACGTTGAAATTGATCCATTTGTGGGCTTAGTTCTTCTAATGAATTAAAGGCTTGCTGTTGGATTCTCCAGTCTCTTATCGCGAGGGAAACGCGTTCAGTAAGAATTGAAAGATCACTCATTTGATCTTCATCAATTAATTGATTGGGTTGATGATAAACACCTAAAATACCTAATAATTCACTTTCATCGATTTGTTCATCTGAGATTGGAATAACCCAATAATCTCCCCAAGAAAATAATTCACTATTATGAGGGACGCTTTCAACCAGATTTATTGATAAGTCACCATTTTTTATCGGGCTTTCACCACCGATAGTAATCATCATTTCAATACCTAGCGGTCCTAGTATTGCGATAAATGCATGCGATGATTGTAAACGATCGCACACAGCTGCTAAAACCGATTCTAAAAATTGTTGGATATCGCTACTCGTCAGAAGACGTTCGTCTAAATTCTGTAGTAATTCCATTTCTTTCCGATCTTTGCTATGGAATAGAATTCGCTCCCAAATAGGGGCGATAAATGTCATCAGATGTTCCATCATAAGAATTGAGAAAACCATCGCAATAGGAACAATTGCTGAGTAGTCTATATTGATCTTGTTTCCTATTCTTCTTATCAATGTTGTTAATGCTAAGACAGTAGATGCTGTTACAGGACCACGCATAATCCATTTCAAGAGTCTTCGTTTTACAACTCGATCAGGCCAGGATACTCCAAAAAAAGCGACAGCATACGCCATAAGAACTAATAAAATTGAGACCAGCAAGTTTCCAAGTGTAAGCGTAATCCAGAAGATTAATTGATGGCGGTTTGCGAAACCTGATCCGAAAAGTAAATAGGGGTATGATCCTAACGCAGGCGCTAAAGCTCCAGCGATTAAGTATGAGATCCGTCTTCGACTAGTCCTGGTTACAGTTCTTTGATAGGCATGCAAAAAGTTGATCCAAGAAAGGATCATGGTGAAGATATATATCAGAGAAAAAATAATCGACAGTGTAGATTTTTGTAAATAAGGGACTGGTTCCGCATCTAATATCATGGAACCAAAAAAGAGAGGAGTGGGTAGCAGAAGCAAGAAAAAAATGGAGAACAAATATATCGATCGGAGTAGAAACCTACCGCCTGCATTTTGCATTGTGGAAGGTCTTCCAGTAGTGGCTAATATGGCATCTGAAAAATGCAAATAAGCAGCAGGGAGAATAATGATTCCAACCCATTGTAGATGCAACCAAAATTCGAGTTGTCTTGTCGTCTTCGCAACACTACCGATGGCTTCACCAACAAAAACAACCATTACTCCAAACATAATCACTGTAAAAGTGATCGCGACGCGTTCACGAAGATTGAAGGATAGCGCGTAAATGAGTAAGGAAAACGCTGTAATAGCAATTCCAGCGGTCAATAAACTGTTTAATGATTCAAGGGTTAAAATAAATAGATTATCCATCTTGAAAGTCTGCTATTCTTATCAAAGCGCTTTTCGAAAGAACAATCCAATATCATTGTTTGCATAATAATTATTATAAAACCCATTCAATTCAAATCCTAATTTTATGGCAAATTGAATTGCTGGAAAATTTTTAGGTTGCATCTCCAAAACTAAAGACGAAGTCTCAAATTGGTATGCCCAATCTAGCGCTGATAAAACTAAAGCTGTACCGATACCTTTTCTTCGGAAGAATTCGTCAACGACAAGATCCGTTACCCAAGTGGTATTAGGTAATTTTTCTAATGATAAGCTGATATAACCGACACACTTTTGTTGATATCTAGCCACCAGAATATCAGATCTTGAATCCCAATCTTCTAATAAAGCCTTCGGAGATTTTGGGTATTCAACTTTGGTGGGTCTAGGGAGTCGTACTTGTCGGAAGTTCATGAGCGCTTTAATTTCCCGGGATGTATTTTCTAGTTCTATCTGCCAAACATGATCACTAATATAGTTGTGATCAATTTTTATCAGGAAAGGAATATCTTCTGCAAGTGTAGGACGGATTTCTATTTCAGGCATCTTATTATACCTTTTAATAATGGTTGAGTTATTCGTCAGGGGGGGCTAGCACACGTATTTGTACAACGCAAGGGTCAGTTGCCTGAGCTTGATTATCGACGACGACTAATCCAAGTTGATATACACCAGGGATCAATTGGGTTGTATCCCAATCCCCTAAGGTGCTATTTTGTATGGGTGCGTTTCCAGCCTGGATTGTTAACCAAACGCTATCTTCTGGTCGTTTAATTTCAAATTTATAAAAACCAAAATTTGGAATAGAAGCTGAACCAATCACTTCAACAATTCCACCCACTTCTTCGCCGTTTTGTGGTGAGGTAATTTCGACCTGGCCGGGAAGGCAAGCGCTTTCGAATGCTAATATTGGTGTTGGAACCTCAGTGACATTTCCATTTTCATTTGTTTGAGGTGTTAATGCTTCATCTGTTGTAACCAAATCAACTGTAGATGTTGGAAGGGGAATGGCATTAGGTATGGATGGTGCAATAAAAGAAACTAAGATAAATTCTGTAACAGCCATCGTTAAAAGTAAAACCAACATGCTTGCGGATTGATTAAGTCGATTTTGGGCGCTTTCCTTCTCCAATCCGAATGTAGCGATGCGCAACTCTCGCCATGCATCTGCGAATTTCCGAATATAGATAAGTCCACCTAATCCGAGAATTAAGTACACCCAAACTTCTGCAGCGCGAAAAAAGCGTAATGCTTCTTCCATGCAGCACTTAAATTAGAGATTTTGAGAAGCAACTATTTTCCATGCGCAAATCGATATCTATTTGTTATAGTTGCTTTATCAAATTTTGGACCAAGCTTAGAAGCTGTGGTACAATTTTGTTGCCAGCCTCTAATACTTCCTCATGAGTAGTGATTGTACTACCATCTAGATTTGCTTTATTGCTTATACCAGAAACACCCAGAACACGCATACCACCATGACGTGCTGTGATCACTTCGGGGACAGTTGACATGCCAACCGCATCTACACCAATTTTTTCTAAAAAGCGTAAATCTGCTGGAGTTTCAAATGATGGACCGGCTAAACAAGCATAGACTCCCTCACGCAATATAATATTTTTCTTTTTTGCGATGTCACAGGCTAATTGACGCAATCTAAGATCATAAGCTTGAGACATATCTGGAAAACGGGGACCTATTTCCTCAATATTAGATCCTCGTAAGGGATTCAAACCCGCCATCCCAATTAAATTCAAATGATCAGTGATCAGCATGATTTCACCAGGATAAAAATCTGGGTTCACAGCGCCGGCTGCGTTTGTTACAATCATGGTTTCAATACCCAATCGATGCATTACTCTTACAGGAAAACCTATTTCAGTCATGCTATAACCTTCGTAGTAATGGCTTCGTCCTTGCATGATCATGACATTTTGGTTTTCCAGGCGACCAATTACTAATCTACCTTTATGTCCTATGACCGTAGATACAGGCCAATATGGAAGTCCAGGATAATCAATAAATGTTGGGTCTTCTACAGAATCCGCAAGACTACCCAATCCTGAGCCTAAGATCATTGAAATTTTAGGAGTCTCTTTGATCCTTGCTCGTATCATATTCGTGGTTTCATCAATTTCGTTAAGTGTAAAATACTTTTCCATTTTATTCATCCCAGTTTTTATTAAGTGTTTATAAAAATCATTTCTAAATTACGGCATTAAAAGCTGACGCGATTTTTTCGATATCTTGGTCACTGATCCAGTAATGTGTTACTAAGCGAAAGCGGTCAGAACCGGATGCACTAGTTTTGATACCATATTCTAATAGTCGTTTTGAAATTTGAGATGCTGAATAGGGTGTTTTTTCTTTATCAACGGTAAGAAAAATCATATTGGTGTAGGGGCTTCCTGGGTCGAGTTTTATTGCACTAATTTTTGATAATTCCTTTGCTAATAATTTGGCGCGTCGATGATCTTCTGCGAGCCGATCTATCATTTTTTCTATTGCAACAATACCAGCAGCAGCTAAAATGCCTGCCTGTCGCATTCCTCCTCCTAGTTGTTTCCTTATACGACGTGCTTTGTCGATAAATTCATTTGATCCACAAAGTACTGAACCGACTGGAGCGCTAAGACCTTTACTTAAACAAAATGTAACCGAATCCGCTGATGACACCAGTCTTTTTGGGGAAACGCTTTCAGCAATACTTGCATTAAAAATACGAGCGCCGTCTAGATGTAATTTAATATTATTTTCTTGGGCTATTTTACCAACTAGGTCTGTGTATTCAGCGCTAAGAGACACTCCGCCACAGCGATTATGTGTGTTTTCAAGTGTTATAAGCTTGGTTGTTGGAAAGTGAATATCATTTGTTCGAATTGCATTTTGAATATCATCTAATTTCAAAGTGCCATCAAATTGATTCGGTATTTGTCTTGGATGGACTCCACCTAAGGCTGCAATTCCACCAGCTTCATAGAGGACGGTATGAGCTTTATCTCCTAGGATCACTTCGTCACCACGTCCACAGTGAGCTAAAATTGCGATTAAATTTCCCATCGTACCCGAAGGAATGAATAGTCCTGCCTCTTTGCCAAGAACACTAGCAGATAATCTCTCTAGTTCATTCATGGTAGTATCTTCACCGTAAACATCGTCACCCACTTGTGCATTTGCCATCGCTTCTCGCATTTCAGGTGTGGGTTGGGTTACTGTGTCAGAACGTAGATCGATATAGTCCATTATTTTCTCCTGAAGGGAAATTATCCTTTGGATATTATTCTAACACTATATAGCGTGTTTTTATTGATTACTAAGCGGTGGGAGACTATCTAGTATTTTTTCAAGTTCTTCTGGGAGGGAAACGGAGAAAGTATGCGCTGTATCTTCTTTATAAAGGCAAATTCGCAAATGCCCAGCATGTAAAAAGTGGCGTTTTAGTAAAATACTTGAATGTCGTTTTCCGTAAATTGTGTCTCCTACAACAGGGCAATGTATGAAAGCCATATGCAGGCGAATTTGATGTGTGCGTCCGGTAATCAGGTGTACTTCTATAAGCGAATGTTTTTCAAATTTTTGAATCGTCCGATATTCACTAATCGCTTGGCGTCCTTTATTTTCCTGAACGATTGCCATTTTTTTACGATCTCTGATGTCTCTACTGATTGGCGCTTCGATACGTCCGGTTGGCGTTGGTGGGTGACCGTCTACGAGTGCAAGGTATTTTTTCTCAACTTTTCGATTCCTGAATTGATCCTGTAGCCATCGGTGAGCCTGATCATTCTTGGCTAAGAGAATAATTCCAGAAGTGTTTTTGTCTAATCGATGAACCACACCTGGTCTTTGTATACCGCCCACACCCTCCATTTCAGGGGCATGGGCTAACACAGCATGGACTAATGTACCAGTCAAATGACCTGCTGATGGATGAACAACCATACCCGCTGGTTTATTGATTACCAGGAGGTTACTATCTTCATATATAATATTCAAAGGAATATCTTCTGGAACCAATTTACTCGGTTCAGGTTTTGGTATTTTAACTGAGACCATCGAATTATTATCGAGAAGATAACCGGTTTTCCTACAAATTTGTTGGTCAACAGATACATGACCACCTTTGATAAATTTTTGTATCCGAGATCTTGAATATTCGGGGAGACAATCTACAAGAAATAAGTCTAGGCGTTTGGCTTCTTGATCATGATAAATATAAGATGTTTGTCCTGAAATAATCTCATTCACCCTTTATTTCCTCAGGAAGCCTCGTTGAGGTGTTTTCTCGGATGGTAATGTCTTCTGTGAGATTAGCTAGTTGCTCTTGAGACTTTGCTTCTCGTTCTTGCATCCACATACCAAAAAAAAGAATGACAACGCCGGTAGATATTGATGCATCCGCAATATTGAATACAGGGAATGATCCCACAGAGATAAAATCAGTTACATGTCCTTGGTTCAGACGATCGATCAAGTTCCCAATAGCCCCTCCGAGTAACAAGCCCATAGCTATTCTCACAGTCCAGTCTTTAAAGGGTACTTGGGGATAATAGGCAATAATCACTGCCGCCACTACAAATGATAAAATTGTAAAGACACCCCCCATGTTTTGAAAAAGACCGAAAGCAGCGCCAGTGTTTTTCCAATGGACAATCCGTGCGTATTCTGATAACCAAAGGTCTGGTCGATATACTTGTCCTAAGGAAAGATATGTTCGGATGATCTGCTTTGTGATTTGATCTAAAAATATCACTAATCCAGCAATTGAAACCAATAAGCTATATATTGAAATGTATTTTTTTAACATAATGCTCCAAGTTATTTTAAATCTGGCTAACATTTTACCGCATTTTCTGTTGGTTTTTTTAGACCCGAATGATCCCAATTCTTTCCACAGGCTTTTTAAATATCTGGACGAGAGATTGTTGAAAAATTTTGGACAAATATCTGCTTGAAGGGATTGGATTTGAAAACGCTACAAGATGTGAGGGGCAAGAGTATCGGCAATCACTGGAGCCGAATTTTTCCATAGGCGTGTATGCGGATGGTAAATTTAGTAATGCCTGGCTCCAGGCACATTCAACTGGGATGGAAGGGTTATTTCCAATATCCCACTGATATATGTAAATAGATATTGGCATGCTGAAATCCCTTAAATAATCTAAATGCCAGTGTTTTTTTGTGTTTGAGGTAGAAAATAAATATCTTCCGACACGCGCTCTAATGCCTCCAGGACCTTTTGCACTGCCAAGGTAAATATAATCTCCTGCGGGGAATAGGTTTCTCCCTAAATGCCCTATTTGTATTGTATGATCCTTCTTAAGGATAAAATGTATCCCGTAAGCTCCTGGAAAAGGAGGTAATCCATGGTTGATGCTCTTCATGATAATGTCCGATGATCTGAAATCTCTCCAATTGTTTAAAGCGTATAAGAATTACTTTTTTTTTGCAATCATAGCTTTAATAGGGATGATACTGTGGAAGATTATCGTTTCTGATTTGTCTTCTGATTGCTTTATTGCATTGTAGATTCTCTCTAATCCTTCCTTGTATTCTTTATTGTTTCTTTTTTTAAGTAATGATAACCAATGTCCTGTACCGCATCCCACTTCGAGAATCGATTTGGAATTGCTTTGCTCAATGATATTTCTGAGATTTTGAAAGATATCACTCTCTTTTTCTGTTTCGAAGCGGTGATTATAAGTAGAGGCAAATTTATCGTAATTGACTTTACGTATACTTATTTTTATTTTTCGATTATTTTCTTCTTTGTCGCATTCGTTTAGCCAATCTAAGCCAAGATTCGGTGGGTTCTTCAGGTCGATTTCTCCGTTGGTTAGTTTTACTGATAGCAAAGGATAAGTCTTCGAATAACGCGGCTAAGGGAGAATTGGGTTCACCATACACTGGAGGAGTACCGAAATTAATTGCTTTAATAAATTGCTCCGTCGCATTTGGAATGACAATATTAACTTCCCTGTTTAAAGATTGTTGTATATCTTCTTTACTTAATCCGAATTTGCTAAAAGTCCAATTTAATATCAGGTGAATAATCTCTTGTTTGTATTGTAATTCTTTAAAAATATCCATCGCCAAAGATGTTGCCCTTACTGAAGCAAGTTCCGGCGCGAAAACCACAAAAATCAAATCAGCGATATCTAGTGCTGCTAAGGTGGTGTCGGAAAAATTATGCGGTAAATCCAGGATAACATACTCATATTCACTTCTTATGATCTCCAGAATGTGAGTTACCTTCTTTGAATCAATTAGTTCTCCATCTTGAATTTTGCGTGGGGCAGGGAGAACACAAGTGCCACTACTATGAACTCGTAATAACATGTTTACCATTTCGAGGTCAATTTCCTCGGTAGGGATATTTGCTATGTCAGACCATGTGTTTCTTAAAGGTAAATTTAATAATAGTGCCGCGTTTCCCGCATCAAATACAAGATCAACGAGCGCTGTTTGGATACCCCATAGTTGTGCGAGTCCTACAGAGATATTCGCAGATATGGTTGAAACACCTACACCTCCTCTCAACGAAAAGACAGCGATCACTTTTCCAAGTTGAGTGGGCTTTCTTTCTTTTTTTACGATAGCTGATCGCCTAAGCCAGACTTTTACTCTAGCTACTAATTCTTCAGGTTCGCAAGGTTTTGGTAGGTAGTCATCAGCTCCAGCTTCAAAGCCTTTAATTTTATTTTCAAGACTATCTAAGGCTGTAAGTAAAATGATAGGAATGTGAGAGGTCTGTGGATTCTCACGAAGATGGCGGCAGGCTTCATATCCATCAATTTCTGGCATCATTACATCGAGAATAATCAAATCAAACCGATTTTCTTCGACAAGATTAAAAGCCTCCTTTGCGTTGTTGGCGGTTGTTACTTTATATCCACTATTGGTTAAGACTTTTGAGACTATTCTTCGGTTTACCGGATCATCATCAACAGCTAGTATTTGTATATCCATTTTTAAAATCATTATTATTGTGACTATGAATTAATTACTTTCGATAAAAAATAATTAAGAGATCGATTGTTGAAGAGAAATATTGGTTATAATTTTGACTTTTAATTAGCAACAATTGTTTTTTTTTTGCTATTGAAGAAAAACAACCTTTTTCTCTAATTCCTAAAATTTAATTGATTGGTTCAGATGTTGGTACAATCTTAATCTTACCAATATTAGTAACTTGTCCAGTACTAATTGTTGTAGGATATTCCCAACCACTTCCTTGGTAGAGAATCACAATGGAATGGTCACCCACAGGGACTTCGGAAATTTCAAAGTATCCATCTATATCAGATACTCCTTCTATATCTGTACCCAGGATGAGAATTTGGGCTTCAATTGGTTGATTTCTTTCTCCAACTACTTGTCCTGTAACTATACCATCACCAGTATAGTTAACGATCGTATGATTTTTGAAATATAAGAATAGTGCTAAAGCGATAGTAATGAAAAATAATACCGCAATAATTATCCAAGTGACTACACGTCGGTTTTTAGGTTTGCTTATTTCAAGCGGTAAACCTTGTTTATATTTGTTGAGTGAAGGTGATTCTTCCAGAGGCATAATAATCAATTCCTTATGGATTTCTAATTTTTATTCCTTCAAAGCAAGCTTCTGTATCATCCCATGTTCGTAATCCAATACCACCTTCTGTGTATGTGTCATCGGTTGCCGTCATCATTTCTTGTCCATCGATGTTAACAGTAAAGTTGTTTCCGATCACGGATAACTGGATCTGATGGGCGTTACTATACCAATCGTAATCCTCTGGCATAATTTCGACAGCAAAAGGTGGGTGTAATTCGTGACCCCCCATCCATTTTCTTAAGATTAATCCTTGATATCCAGGATCATACTGGAATGTATAGCCATTAACTAGATTTGGCTCTGATGCTCTAAAGTAAACGCCGTATCCCATTCCTTGGAATAATCTGGCGCTGTCGATGTTCAAAATATAATCATCTCCGGTAAAATCTTCAGCAAAGATTCGACCTTCTCCCACTCCACCACAAATTTGATCGTCAATAGTCCAATCCCCTCTTTCTATGTTCCAGTTTTCAGGTGTATAACCGCATCCTTCTCCACCCAAACCTTCAATTACCCTACAATATACGGATTCGAGGTTTATACCACTAGCATGTAATGCGAGAATTGATGTAGTGGCGATGAGACTAACAATCAAGCCATATTCAATCAATCCTTGTCCGAATTGACCCAAAATAGTTCTTTTTGACATTTCCTGCTTCCTTTAGAAGTGTAAAATTTCTACAATATTATTCTGTAAAACTATTGCAGTCGTTTATCGATGAGTATTTAATGGGACAGCAATTTCTTTTATGGCTATGATAATGCTAATATTTGGTTAGAAAAGTTTTTTATTATTATTCTAATGATAAATAGAACATCGTATTGAAATTAGTAATTCATTCCTTAATAATGTAAAATCTAATTATTGACCTATAGAAATTTCTTTGTAAAAGTACGTTGCATTCATTATAATATAATATATAATATTTTGTGTGTTGTTTTTAACAATGCGAATTATCGTGAAATTTCCAGATTTTCGGCTAAGGAGCTCAAAAGAATGAATACGAGAACCGGAAAGCCAATATCAATCATTCTTGTTTATACAATTATTGGGATTCTTTTTGGGTGTATGTTTCCAATAATATCCACTTTTGTTGCAGCGTTTGATAAAAAGGTTGATATCACTTTCTATACAATACAATACTTGCATTCGACACTACCTTTACTTAAGATCATCGATACTGCTCCTTTTTTTCTAGGATTAACATTGTTCATCGCGGGTGTTTATCGTTATAAATTGCAGATCTCCATTGATTCTCTTAAACATAATGTCGATCTTAGAACGCGAGAATTAATAGAATTAAACAATAAGTTGCAAATTGAAATTAGTGAAAAATCAAAAATTCAAGAAATTATTAGTCATGCGAAAAAACAGTGGGAGATCACATTTGATGCCCTCACAGAAATGATCCTAGTGGTTGATAATGAGAGAAAAATCCTGCGTTGCAATCAAGCGACAAGAGTATTTTTTGAGTTAGATTATCAACAGTTAATAAATCGAAATGTTGATCTTCTTTTTTTTGGTAATCGAGAGAGTCAGCTACCGATTCAACAAGTGAATTCCCTTGAAATAAAATTTCCGGCAATAAAGGGGAATTTTAGAATGTCAAGCTATCCAGTGGTTTTTGAGCATCAGACTGAAAGCTTGATCTATATCATATGGGATATTACAGAGCAGAGAAAAAAAGAATTAGAAGTTATTCAACAAAAACAAATATTCGAAGCACTTGTTCAATATAGCCCGGTTGCTATTATTCTGATGGATATTCAGAAAAGAATAATAACATGTAACCCTGAATTTGAAAATTTGTTCGGCTTTTCAAGAGAGGAAGTAATCGGTAAAGATATAGATAATTTGATCACTAAAGATGAAGTAAAAGAGGAAGCTGAAAGATTATCACAGTCTGCTTTGGTTGAACCAGTTCGAGGTGTAGGGCGGCGATATCGTAAAGACGGAGCTGCTTTGGACATGGAGATTTTTGGTGTTCCCGTTTTTGTTCGTGAGGAACAGGTAGGTGCAATAGGTTTATATCATGATATCACTGAACTATTGGAGGCGAAGTCACGCGCAGAAGAGGCAAGCCGGTTAAAAAGCGAATTCCTAGCAAATATGAGCCACGAAATTCGGACTCCTATGAATGGTGTCATGGGGATGATTGAATTGGTACTTGATACAGATTTGACCAAAGAACAACGCGAATTTTTAATGGCTGCATATGAAAGTTCTGAGTCACTATTAGGGATATTAAATGATATCTTGGATTATTCAAAAATCGAGGCACAAAGTTTAGATTTAGAGAGAATCGATTTTAACTTACGCAATGTAGTAGAGAAGGTAGGAAGCACTTTAGCGTTGCGAGCTCAAAACAAAGGTTTGGAATTGACCTGTTTTGTCAGCCATGAAATCCCTGTGCTTGTCAAAGGTGATCCTGGAAGATTGAGACAGATATTGGTAAATCTAGCTGGAAATGCGATCAAATTTACTGATGAAGGCGAAGTATCCATATTTGCAGAACTTCAAGAAGAAAACGACGCAGTCATCAAAGTAGAATTTATTATTGAAGATTCTGGCATTGGAATCTCTGATGAGCAACAGAGCAATATTTTCAGGCGGTTTACTCAAGCAGATGGTTCAACCACGCGGAAATATGGTGGCACTGGTTTAGGTCTTGCTATTTCGAAAAAACTATCTGAGATGATGGGCGGAGAAATCGGAGTTGATAGTACACTAGGAGAAGGTAGTATTTTTTGGTTTACCGCTGTATTTGAGAAACAAACTGAATATCATTCGCTAACTACTGGAAACTATGAGAGGCTGAAAGATCTTCGTGTACTTATTGTTGATGATAATCATACTAATCGAATTGTATTAAGTAAAATGATGACCAACTTTTCCTGTCAAGTAGAAACTGTTGAAAGTGGGAAAAAGGCATTGGAAGTACTACAAACTACTGGAGATGATAAACCAGCTTTTGATTTGATACTATTAGATATGCAGATGCCAGAAATGGATGGCGAGGAAACCGCTCGGGCTATAAAAAATGACAATCGAAACAAAGAAATTCCGATTATTATTTTAACCTCATTAGGACAACGAGGAGACGCAAATCTTTTCGAATCGATTGGTTGTTCTGCTTATTTGTTGAAACCTGTTAAACAATTGGATCTGCAAAACACCATCCTAGCAGTCGTGGGGGAACATGGAAAATCGAAAGAGAAACCAAAGAAGATAATCACAAGACATACAATTTCAGAAGATATCACAGGACGCTTAAAAGTCTTACTAGCAGAAGATAATCCAGTTAATAAGAAATTAGCATTAACTTTATTGCAAAAAGCTGGAATAAAAGTGGACGCTGTAGAGAATGGAAGTCTGGCTGTGGAAGCGGTTGAGAAGGAGGATTATAATTTAGTATTGATGGATGTTCAGATGCCCGTTATGGATGGTTTCGAAGCGACTCAACGAATTCGATCTTTAGATAGTGAAATTCGAAGTATCCCCATTATTGCGTTGACTGCTCATGCGATGAAAGGTGACCGTGAACGATGTATAGAAGCGGGTATGAATGATTATATCGAGAAACCAATTGTTCCCCAAAAGCTATTTAAAATCATCGCTCAATGGGGAGAGAAGGTGAAATAATTGTCCCGTTTTCTTCTTATTAACAACATATTAAAATAAAAAAAGAGCATATACCAGGAAATGGTTATATACTCTTTTAGTAATTATCATCTGATGTGCTGAGATTAAAATGATTTCTCAACACCGATGGTAATATTTTTACCATCAATATTATGAGATTTTACGAAGGAATCACTGGGTGGTTCTTTGTTTAGTAGTTCAATAGAGAGAGTTTCTAAACTAATATAATCTTTCCATTTCTGGATGGCTGCGCTCAGTTGTTCTTCAGTTTGATAGTAAGTGATAATTCGATCCGCGATATCAAAATCAGCATCCTTTCGCATTGCTTGGACTCGACGAACAATTTCCCTCGCTAATCCTTCCGCATGCAGTTCAGGTGTAATTTTCGTATCTATCGCAACGGTTACTAATTTATCATGTGCCTCAACTAATCCTTCGAGAGGTTCCGTCTGTACTAAGACTTCATTCGAATCTAATAATATCGCTTTTTCGTCTATAAATAGCTTGATTGAAGCACCGCTCTGTTTTGCTGATGCTATTTCTATCGGATCTGCTTCTGATAAGGCAGCCCGAATTTTTGGAAAATCCGAACCAAAGCGAGGTCCTAATGTCTTATTATCAGGTAGGATAATATATGTGACTAAATCGCTGGCTTTATCAACCAATTCAAATTGTTTAACATTGAGTTCATCCTTAATAATATCAATGAATTCCTGATCTAGTGAGCGGTTTTTTCCGGCGTAAGCCAATGCTTTATTGAGTGGTTGCCGCACTTTTAGACCAGCACCATTTCGAGCTGATAAACCCAAACCGGCAATTTGACGCACTAATCCCATTTGTTCGAGCAGGCTATTGTCTACTGCTGTATGGTCTGCTTGTAGCCACAAAGTTTGATGAACGCTTTCACGAGCATTTTTGTGAACAGATCTGATGAGATTTTGGTACATAGCTTCAGTAACAAAGGGTGTAAATGGCGCCAATATCCTGATGAGTTTTACTAATATATGGTATAGAGTTGCATAGGCAGAATTCTTATCTGTGTCATGCTCACTCTTCCAGAAGCGCCTTCTACTTCGACGTACATACCAGTTGCTGAGATCATCCAAAAAATTATTCAATTCTATCGTGGCGCTCATCGAATCGGAATTTTTGAGTACATCCGTTATTCTGGGAATGATATTATTTAAGCGAGCTAAAATCCACCTATCTAAAAGGTTTTCACTTTGTGGAGTGTCTCCTTCGGGATAATCTGGGTCGAAATCATCTAAAGATGGGTTCCATCCATCTAAATTGGCATAGGTGATAAAGAAACTATACACATTCCATAATGGGATCAGATATTGACGCCGGGTTTCATCACCGCGTGTAAAACCGAATAACAGATCATTTTCTGGTTTTTGGGAGAGATATAACCACCGCATTACATCTACACCCATTTTATCTGCTGCCTCATTAAATTCTATAGAGTTTCCCCAACTCTTATGCATAGGTCGCCCATCTTCTGCTAATAGTGTTCCGTATCCGAAGTTTTCAAGAAAAGGTGGGCTATTATCTATCACGGTTGCCATCGCTAATAAACTATAGAACCAATTTCTAAATTGACCAGGGAATGATTCACTGATCCATTGAGCCGGATACCATGATTTCCAATAATCGTTATCAGTTCGATAACGTAATGTGCTAAAGGGAACAATTCCTGCATCTAGCCATGGATTTCCGACATCAGGAATACGATGCATCGTACCACTACATTTAGGGCACTTAAGTTTTATTGCATCAATCTGAGGTCTATGAGGAGAGTGACCCTCAAAATTTTCCCAACCGGATATAGCTCGTGATTTTAATTCTTTCTCATCGCCAATGACATTGAATTCCTCGCAGTCTTCGCATTCCCAGATTGGGAGTGCTAGTCCCCAAAAGCGTTTTTTACTGATCATCCAATCGTGCATATTGTTTAGCCAATCCATTTCACGTGAAAACCCAAATTCTGGAATCCAACGGATTTGGTCTACGACATCCATGATCTGATAGCGCAGGCTGCGCTCCTTTTCTTCTGGAGTTACTTCCTCTCTTGGTTTATTATATTTTTCACCCATACTAATGAACCATTCATCTACCAATCGGAAAACCAACTCAGTTTTACAACGCCAACAGGTAGGATAGCGGTGTGTGTAGGGTTCCACCTGATATAAAAGACCTTTTTCCTTTAGGTTTTCGAAGATTGGCTTAGCGACATCAGAGACTTCCATCCCTGTGAGCCAATCAAAGCCTTTTATAAAAACACCTTCTTCATCAAGTGGAGCTATCATTGGAAAATGATGTTCAAGTCCTAATTGGAAGTCTTCAGCGCCACAACCGGGTGCTATATGGACTATTCCCGTACCTTCTGTTTCACCAACTTCTGCCCATAGAATAACTTGGTGAATATCTGCTGTGTTGGTTTCAATCTCACGGATAAGTTCCTTTAATTCGGTTAATCCACCAGGTTTCTGGGCAGCAGGTAGTTCATCGAAGGGACCATTGTATCTCCACCCCTCCATTTCTAAACCTTTTAACTCGTCGAGTATCTCATAATCACCTTTCAATAGGTGTTTTGTCTCTTTGGAAAGGTAAAGAATTTCATTTCCTTGGCGAACTTTCGCGTAAGTTAGCTCTGGTCCTACGGCTGCTGCGACATTACTTGTTAATGTCCATGGTGTCGTAGTCCAAACTAGTAAAGATTCTTGTAATCCATCAGATTTGCGCGGTTCACCATTCTCCTGACGAAGAGGAAAACGGAGTATGACGGAATCATGGGTTAATTCTGCATATCCATCCGTTACAATTTCGTGTTGGCTGATTCCCGTAGCACAGCGGGGACACCAAGGCATTACATCCGCGCCACGATAAAGCCAGCCTTTCTCTTGACATTTTTTCAAGAAAGTCCAGATCATATAATTGTTTTCATTCGAGAAGGTAAAATAACTACCTCCTAATTCTTCTAAGCCTAATTTCCCCACGATTTGATCAACAGTTCCAGTTACTGAACCTTCGACACCATCAACGGTAATTATTTCTTCTGGCGACTCTTCAATCATATCTGCTAACCAACGTAACTGATCGGGATCATTCCAATCCATCCAATATCCTAATCGAATGGATTGTTCAGTTTGAATGGCAGCATAGCGTAATACTCGAGCTTTACATTTCCTTACAAATTTCTCCAAGCCAAAATCTTCGATATCTTTTTTGGTCTGGAAACCCATTTCTTTCTCAACTTCAACCTCTACCCATAAACCTTGGCAATCGAAACCATTCTGGTAACGAAGTTTATGACCTTGCATTGTCCAGAAACGGTTAAAGAGATCCTTATAAGTGCGACCCCACCCATGGTGGACGCCCATAGGGTTATTCGCGGTAATAGGTCCGTCAATAAATGACCAGTGCGGGTCATTCTCATGCAGTTTCTTCAAATTTTTTAAAGCATTTACTTCTTTCCAAAATCTCAATAGTTCTAATTCTTGTTTTGGAAAATCAATTTTGTTTGGTACTTCTTGAAATTTCATCATGTCTCCTCATCAAAACAGGTTTAATTCCGTAGATTTTCCTATTGAACATTTCTGTTATACCTGTCATTAATAAAAAAAATCTCATCCCAGTAAGGGACGAGAGAAAAATTAGTACTCCCGCGGTACCACCCATGTTCTTGTAATAAAACAAGCGCCTCAGCCAAATACAGTTTCAGTAAACAATATCTGCGTTCAGGATAACGGGTGACGATCCCGGCGTACTTAATTAATGTGATCGAATTATTAAAATAAATGTAAATAATTATTGATTCGATCTATTGTTCGGATTACAGCTCCGGAAGGATTTTCTGTTGAATATTCATCCTTGGCTTTCACCTTATCCAAAGTCGCTAAAAGAACCATTTCAACTTACTCGTTTCCATCAAAGCTTTTTATTCTATAGTATTATACGTCGGGATTATGCCATAATTTTTTTATCAGGTCAACGTCAAATGTTAATCCCATATACTGGAATTTTATCAACACTTTAATCATGACTTCTTAGGAAATCGTTTAAAATATATTTGTCATAATTCATGGAGGATGATCATGGAAATATTAGGTATTGATGTAGGTGGTTCGGGTATCAAAGGTGCGCCTGTAGATCTAAATACAGGCAAGTTAACCATGGAACGTCATCGAATCCCGACTCCTATACCAGCGAAGCCGAACGCTGTTACAAAAGTTGTATCAGAAATTTCTCATCATTTTAATTGGAATGGTTCTATAGGAGTGGGTTTTCCAGCTGCTTTACGAAAAGGGGTTGTTCTTACTGCTGCTAATATTCATAAAAAATGGATTGGAGTAAATGCAGCAGAATTGTTTTCAGAGACAACAAGTTGTCCGGTTCGTGTGGTGAATGATGCGGATGCAGCAGGCTTGGCGGAGGTTACTTTTGGTAGGGGAAAAGGAAAGGGAGGTGTCATTGTTGTCGTAACAATTGGAACGGGATTGGGGACTTCGGTTTTTGTTAACGGAAATTTATTGCCAAATACGGAATTAGGTCATATTGAGCTTAATGGAATAGATGCTGAGTGGCGAGCTTCAGATGCAGCAAGAAAAAGAGAAAAACTAACATGGAAGAAATGGGCAAAATATTTTAATGAGTATTTATGTACACTTGAGAACCTGCTTTATCCGGATCTAATAATCCTTGGAGGAGGGACTAGTAAAAAATTTGATAAGTTTAAGGATCATTTGACGATCGATGCAAAGGTAATACCAGCACAGTTACTTAATGAAGCTGGTATCATTGGTGCGGCATTAGCAGGAGAAGGATCAGAGGTTTTTTGATCTATTGGAGGGATTTTTATCGAAAAGCTGGACAATATCTAGGTGTGTGTTATTTGATTATTAAAAACACAAAAACCACTTGTTGAGAAAAAAGTGGTTCTTATGTTAGATGATTGATTGAGGAGAATGCAATCTTTATTATCCATATCTCTTTAATAAGATTATGAAAGAGATTTAAATGAACAATGAGAGTTTTTTTTGAAAAATTTTATTCCCTCAAATACAATCAAGGATTTGTTGTTGGGATATCGGACCTTCTCGAAGAATCTTGGGTTCTTCTTTTGTACAATCCACAACTGTGGATGGTATCCCACCTGGAGTTTTTCCACCATCGATGATGAGCGGGATATGGTTACCTAATTGAGAGAAAACATCTTGCGCAGTATTTGGATTAGCTCCACCTGAAATATTGGCGGAAGTTGTGGCTATTGGTCCATATTGGCTTAATAATCTAAGTGCAACTGGATGATTGGGCATCCTTATTCCAATAGTTGGAAGAGGTGATAAATTTTTTGGAAGCTCGGGATGTCTTACGACAATGATAGTCAATGCTCCAGGCCAAAATGATTTTGCTAACAGCTTAGCAGTTGGGTTAATTTCTAATGTGACTTTCGCTAAGTCATTAATATCTCCAATTAATATTGGAATTGCTTTTGAGCTATCTCGATCTTTTTTTTCGAATAATAAATCAACGGCTTTTGAATTAAATGCATCAGCTCCTAAACCATATACTGTATCAGTAGGAAAGGAAACTACATCCCCTTTTTTTAATATACTAATTGCTTTATCCATTGATTCATCAATATTAGCGGGGAGTATTTCTGTTTTGATAGCGGGTTCCTCCATTTGAAAAATTTATTATTCAGATTTGGTTTTTAAGAGAATTTTTACGATTTATTTAAATCCCATATGATTTTTAAACCATCCATCGTTAACCATGGTGCGATAATATCCACACAATCCGTTTCTTTAGCAATTATTTCCGCTAATCCTCCTGTAAAGATCACTTTCATATTCTCTCCCAGTTCTTCGTGGAAACGTGTAACCATCCCCTCAACTAAAGCTACGTAGCCAAATAATAACCCTGATTGAATTGCATGTGTTGTATTTCGTCCAATAACTGATGGGGGATGGTTTAATTCAACTCTAGGAAGTTTGGCTGCACGCATAAATAATGCTTCTGCTGCGATGCTGATACCTGGAGTGATTGCTCCACCGAGATAATCTCCTTTCGTTGAAATAGCATCAAAAGTAGTAGCAGTGCCAAAGTCGACAACACAAGCGGGACCCCCATACAACCTTTGAACAGCGGCTGCGTCTACGATTCTGTCAGCACCAACTGAACGTGGATCTTCATATTTTATTCGGACGCCGGTTTTTACTCCTGCATCAATGACCAATGGTTCAACGTGAAGGTAATTTTTACAAGCTTCTACAAATCTCCCCGTTAATGGGGGAACAACAGATGCCATAGAAATCCCCGTAATATCGCTTGTCTGGATACTCGCGTGGGACAAGAATTCAAGCATTTGAATACCATACTCATCCGGCATTTTTTCGTGATTGGTTGCAAATCTCCATCGGGGACCGAGCATTTCTTCCTCATATAATCCCATGGTGATGTTTGTATTTCCAATATCAATGGTAAGAAGCATATACTAACCTCCTAAGACTATATTATCGATCAATCTTGTTTTTTGAAAAAATACAGCCATTGAAATTAAGACGGGCTTGGTTATGTCACCTTCAACTTCTTCTAGGGTTTGTAGATTGGCACATGATACATATTGAATTTTCGCTAGAGGTTCTTTATTGATAATATTTTCAATTAATCCAATGATTTTTTGGCTTGATCTCTCTCCATTCTTGTAAGCTTGTTTTGCTATATTTAAAGATTTGTTGAGTATAGTTGCAGCTTGCCTTTCCGCAGGATTTAGATACACATTCCGGCTGGATAGGGCTAAGCCATCTGGTTCGCGAATGATTGGACATATTTTTATCTCTAGATTGTAGTTAAGATCTTTAATCATGCGCTGTATAACAATTGCTTGTTGAGCGTCTTTTTGTCCAAAAAATGCTTTTTGGGGATGGATAGCATTGAACAACTTTGTTACGATGGTAGTAACACCTTTAAAATGTCCTGGTCTTTGTTGACCTTCCAAGAACCCAGTTAATTCTGTTACCTCGATCCATGTTTGGTAACCTGGTGGGTACATGATTTCTGATGTGGGAATCCAAAGTAGGTCAACGCCTTCTGACCTTAAAAGATTTGTATCTCTTTCAAGATCACGTGGATAGGATTCAAGATCTTCATTGGGTCCGAATTGGGTTGGATTTACATAAATTGTAACCACAACACTTTCGCATTCCTTTTTGGCTTCCCTTACCAAGGATAGATGACCTTCATGTAAATATCCCATCGTTGGTACAAGACCAACTGGTTCAGTGAGCTTTGCTCTTTCATCAAACAGATCGTTCAAGCTTGTGACTATTTTCATACTTTAAACCTTTTTGTGATTATTGATTATGCAATTTACTTTCTTCGGCTTTGATTAAATGCCATAGAGTCTGATTGATTGGCGTCGGAATATTATATTGATCTCCGATTTTTGCGATTTCTCCACTAATCGCATCGATTTCTGTTTGGGTCCCTCGATCCAAGTCTTGCAACATAGAAGAACGATTGTTTGCTGTTAGTTCAAGAGTTGTCATTAATGTATCAATTAGATCAGCGTAGCTTAAATCAATGTTTAAGGATTTTGAGACTGTATTCCCCTCTTGAATAGTTGAAATGAGGAGTTCTCTGATAGTATCTAGCTTTAGTAATTCTCCATTCTTTACTTTCAATATTGCTGTGATTGGATTTATCGCTGAATTAATGATCAACTTTCTCCAAATTATCGAATTTGTATTTTCATCATGCTTAACTTCAAATCCAGCTTCATTAAACAAAATTGTTATATTTTGGAGCTTTTTCATTTGTGGAATAATAATAATACCCTTCCCTCCTTCTTTGACATATCCTGGTTTCAATAATGTTGCACCGATTGAAGTTACTCCGATTGCTACACGGTCTCCACCCAATATCCGTGCTAATTTTTCTCGATTACCTAACCCGTTTTGTAAGGTTAATGCTATACCTTCTTCTGAAAGACAATCTTTCAATTGGTTTGCAGCTATGCTTGTTTGGTAAGATTTGACTAAAACAAGGGTTGTTTTTTTGTCTGGGAAATCTTTTGGATTATTACTAGCAAAGACAGGATAGTTACTTTCATTTCCTTTTGTATCAATGATAGTAACACCTCGTTTTGACAATGCTTCAATTCCTTCTGCCCAAGTCCCAAGCATATTAACGGTAATACCTTTGGCAGCAAACCGTGCAGCAAATAGGCATGCCAATGCGCCAGTGCCTCGAATCAGGATTTGATTATGATTTGATCTATGAGTGATTGACTTCATCCTTTATGAATAACTCCCATTCTTCATCGCTCATCTCAAAACTATGTTCAACAGATGGGAAATGGTGATTTTCTACATCTTCTTTGTATTCCTTGAGAGCATCTTTTATCTCTTGATTGATATTCAAGTATTTTTTTACAAACTTAGGAGAAAGTCGGTCATATAAGCCTAACATATCATTAATGACTAACACCTGACCATCACATCCAGACCCAGATCCTATTCCAATAGTAGGAATTTCAAGTTTATTGCTGATCCACTGAGCTAATCTCGCTGGGATTAATTCGAGAACGATACTAAAACAACCAGCTTCTTGGAGCAAGATTGCATCTTCAAGCATTCTCTTGGCGGCATTTGCGCTCCTACCTTGTCGTCGAAATCCACCTAGTTGATTGATGCTTTGTGGAGTAAATCCGATATGTCCCATAACAGGAATCCCAGCATCGCGAATTGCTCTGATTGTCTCAATTCTCTCTCGTCCACCCTCTAATTTGACTCCATCCATATTCACTTCCTGTAAAAAGCGCCCCGCGTTTTTCACTGCTTCATTGATGGATATTTGATAAGACATGAAAGGCATATCCCCAATTAACATTGCGTGATGAGCGCCATGGCTGACTGCTTTACAATGATGTATCATGTCATCCATCGTGACAGCGAGTGTGTTGGAGTATCCTAAAACCACCATACCAAGAGAATCGCCAACTAAGATCATGTCAATTCCAACTTGATCCACTGCATGTGCAGTCGAGTAATCATATGCGGTTAACATTGTGATGGGTAAATTTTGCTGTTTCTTTTTAAGCAGAGTCTGAATACTGGTTTTATTTATTCTTTGGACGGTAGTTGATTTGTGGAATTCTTGTGTTGTCATGGTACTCTCCTTTTATTTGGTAGAGGCCAAATTAGATAGTTGTTTTTATTTATAAAAATGTATCGGTCATGAGTGATCCGATCAATTATAATAATTATGCCTGATAAACAAAAAAATCGCAAGTAATTTGCGATTTTTATGATCTTCTTCGAAAAGAAAAGTAATTTAATGTGATACCCGATTTTTACTCATACCCCATTTGTTTTAGGTATGGCATAAAAGAGATATTCATTTTTTCTTGATCAGCTTGGTTCATTTTTCTTCGATATCGACCGATTTTGCCTTGACTAAAATGGATCCCTTTTTGTTCGGGGAATGTATTTTCTGGATTGAATTTTGAGATTTCAGTCTGTATATGATGATCGAATTGGTCTATTTTAAGGAAATCTATTAATTTCTTTGCCTCAAGATCATAATTGGTGAGTAAATCTTCATAACGGACATGCAAGACTTGTTTGTGTTGCATCCATTTATCCCAGATATCTAAATAGGTCAGCATAAAACTTATTCCATCATCTAGATTTTCAAGACTTGAAAATGCATTCCGTCTCTTCGCAGTGCGAGCACGTTCTCCGTTTTCTAGAGCAGAAAGCAATGCATCTCTAGGATCGCGATATATATAGGTTGTTTTCATCCAACCATTTTGGATCAAGAATGATGCCATTGGAGTAGGAGATGCATGAGCTTTGATTACAAAAGTGTTCCCTATGAGTGATGGAATGAGCACGGGCAGAAGTCTTTTGAAAGTTAAAGTACCAATATTACAGTTTACTTCAGTAAGAATTGACTGTAAATGATACCTCTGTCTAATCTGTCTAGCATCTCTTGCACCACTTGCTAACATGATGCTATTTGTTAGGTTATAATACCAGCCAGATCCTGCGCGCGGCATACCGACAGATAAAATAATCATCGTATTATTATTTGGAAAATTTTGATATCATACTTTTGTAAAGGAAGAAATTTCATACTATAATGGATTAATATTCTTATACCTTATGGAGATGAATGATGGATAAAGCATTTAAATTTCTTACAAGTTTTTTATTGGGTAGTCTGATCGGTGCATCTTTAGCGCTGATATTTGCACCCGATTCCGGTAAAAACCTTCGTTTACAAATCAATGAAAAAGTAAATCGAATGATTGCGGAAGTAAAACAGGCTGGTGAAGAAAGACGGGTTGAATTAGAAGAGCAGCTTGCGCAATTACGAAAACCACAAGTATAAAAGTCCCTACTAATTTTGTATCTGTTGCAATAATTGTAGATGGATTAGTAAAAAAAATCATGGTCGTCGATTTAGATTATTGGGTGATGCTGATCGAGTATTGAGCTTTCTGCCGAGTATAGCGCGTCAAACCACTTATAACTAGAATTACTTCATCTTCGGTTTCACTAATATGAAGGGGAATAGAGATATTATTATCTATGGGCATGCTGATTTTTTCTATAATTGTATCTTTTCCAATTCTTATTATCGATAAACTGAAGTGTTGAGGAAGACTATTTTGAATTCGTACGAAGCCTTCAGCGTTCCAACCATCATCATCATTTTCAAAACCCGCGAAATAATCAATTTCGGGAATACTAATATCATCGACTAAGAAACCTTCTCCGTTCACTGCAGCGTCAGTAATATATTCGAAACGAAATTGGACTTCTTTGCCAGCGAATTGTGATATATCCACTGATTCGTGAATCCATTTGGGTGAATTACCACTCAATCCATTATACGCCCAGCCATAACTGTTTCCGGTTGGATCGTCTGGAGTTCCTGAAGGGGTTGTGAGAATCTGCCAAGTATCACCATCTGTCGATGCAGACAAATAAAGGTAATCATAATCTTTCTCAATATCATACCAAATCCAGTAGGAAAGGGTTAATGGAACTTCTTGCTTCGAAAAATCGAATTTTTTTGTGAGGGTCATATCTGCTTCATCCCCTTGGTTGGAATAGAAAGCATAATATCCTGAGTATGGATCGGCTGGTAACACGTTGATCTCTGTATTGCCTTCAAAGTTGATCCAATAATCACCTTGACAAGTGATCCGATAATAATCTACTCCGTATTGACTCACTTCATTTTGAATAGGTTTGTGAGGACATACTCGAATATTTTCTGTGATGGATGGTTTAGGCGCTTCTTTATAGTTGTTGTAGGTATATCTACCATCGCCAATGTCCGGATCTTGCAAATAAGATGCAATTACCCAATCACTAAAAACATCGTCTGCACTAATAATATGGTTTGTTATTTCATCAATTATCCCAAAATCGGATAAGACCTTGTCGATACTTCTCAGACCGTTGGTTGGTTCAATAACAAGCGCTTTGGTTGCATCATCGCCGAAGCGATCAAGAAAATAGGTCATGAATAGAAAAGAGGCCCCATAATATGGGCTCGCGCTTGAACCATTAGGCCAATGATTTAATTGAATATCAGGATCATTTGCGTAAGAACGATCAGCTCCACCCACATGATACCCATTTAACAGAACCGCTAAATTTGAAAAACCTTCATTTATCCAAGTATCTTCGTTGCGATCTTGTTTCCAGTGAATCATATGTTGAAATTCGTGTGCCAGGACGCTATAGGTATATTCTTCATTCAGATCTAAATGATCTGCATTTAGAAAGAACATTTCGTGACCATTAGAATATTCTTGAACAATAGGAAGATATTCGTCAATTGTCGAAAAATATCCTGCGACTGAAGCTCCTAAATTTCCTGTGTAAAGAATAAAAAGATGTGGATCAGCATCAACGCCAGGAATCCACTCCTCACCAAAGAAGTTGCGATTTGTGGGATAGATTTCATTCTCGAATGTCTCTACTAAATTGCTCAGATGATTTTCATCAAAATTGATGCTATTCTCGATCCAGAAATATACATGATCGGTTATATACTGCAAAGTTGCGTTTACTTGGAAATTCTCATTTTTGTCTGTATCAATCACCCAAAATGATTCTTGGCTGCCTAATTGATAAATAACAACTGGATATTCTAATTTTTTGGGTAGATTTTGTTTTCCTTCAAATCGATAAGCTAAATCCAAAGGATCATTTATTGGGATGATTGTTTGCTTGAAAGTCTCTTCTGTAATATTAGGAAGGGTTGATGATGATTTTTGTGTCGGTATGATTATTGGCTTTAGGGACTCGGGGGTGGTTTTATTATTTTCAGTCCTTTTTATTATTGATGTGGGTGATTGTTCATAGCTACCCGTTGATTCAGGAGTGTTCGTATCTGTTGAGATTTGATTTGAAGTAGCAGATTCTATAGGAAGTAAAGCCTCCAAATACGCTGATTGATTAGCATAAAAAAAATTATAAGTGCTTCTTAAACCGATTATTACACAAACGCACACCATTATGATGGTTATTATTATGATAAAAATACTGATAAAAATAGCTATTGATTTCATGTAAAAAGAATCTGAAAGACCTTATTTCTTCTTATTTAACTTTTTCGAGAGGGCAAGAGTAAGATTGAACTATCGGTGAACGAAAATAAATATCGACTGGAGTGTTGTTTGAATCAAAAACGGCAACGGCTAATGGATCGTCGTTAGGACAAGTGAAAACGAGAATATCTACTCCGCTTGGAAAGACAATAGATTTTTTATCTAATGGCAAAGTGAATATTGAGTTATATGGTCCTACCATATGAAATACTAAACGAGGATATGGCGCTAATCCTAATGGACCTTTATCTCTTCCCATTTCTCCTGAGTTTGCTGGAAAATATCTTGGATAGATACCTCTTCCAGCAATCATTATCCCACCATTTTCTAAGAATGTATCTAAATTATTTTTTTCTTCTGTTGATAGGTAGTTTTCTTTAAAGAGATTAGAAAACATCAGATTTTTCTTCGATTGGGTATACCTTTGGGGAAAGTTAGATTCGATGATTGGAAGCATGAATCCCAATAAAAAGAGCAAAAGTGCTATCGATATGAAAAATTGTTGATTTTTTAATTGGGAGCCTAGTTTTTCTTTTGAATTTTGTGTATGCAAATCGCTTGTTGTGTGATTTAGTTGAAAGGTGGCTTGTATGAAAGAACCTGATATATATGCCAGTCCAATGCTAAAGTAGACTATCCCTGTCCAATCTACAGGCAAAATATACCTTCCTCCAGAATTGCGAAAAAGCGCATTGAATAGGATATATGAAATCCAAAATAGAATTGGAATAATGCTAATCAGTTTATTCTTTTTCCAACCTTCATTAACTCCAAAAGCAATTATCAGAATAATGCCAAATATTGGAAGAATGGTGTGTAGTGGGAATGAACCATCCCACTCTTTCCAATAAGGTAAGCTACGTACATAATATCGGATCGAGCAGCACTCTTCAAGAAGCTTTTCTGATGAGTGATGTGCCATGAAACCCGAAATTGCTTCAACGCCTTGTAACCTTGTCGGTAATACTAAAAAAGTCTGAATTTGGCTGTGCAGAAAATGTGTCAAAATTAAACTAGGAATCTCTCGGTACTGACTCTTAATATAAGAAAGAGCATTATTTGCAGCAATTATTAATGGATCATTTGAGATTTCGGGTTCCTTTTTTACAGAATCTGGTGGAGAAGGTACTGTTGTTGGTATGATTGGGGTAACTGTTATCGGAGTCGATATTACAGGACTAATTTTAGCTTGTTGTTGATCTGTGCTTGAAGGTGTTGGAGTGATTGCTACTGGAGTGTTAGTGTTGTTTATCGTTTGAGTCGGAGATGATTCTTCTGGGGGATGATAACGAAGCTGAATGACTTGATAATGAAAGAAGGGTGAATTTAGGAAAAATTCTCCGGTCTTATACCAATTTCGAAAAACCCAGGGTGATATCACTAAAATGATGCCAAGGAAGAAGATAAGGCTTTGTTTTAGGAATATGGAATATTGTCTTTTTGATATGAGAAAAATTGCCAAGATAAATAATAAGGGCAATATAAAAACAAATGACTCCAAACGAATAAGCAATATAAATCCCAAAAATCCACCACTTACTAGGGCAAATTGGTTTACCCGATTTTTACTTTTCATCCATAAGGTAACTATATAAGTAAAAATTACGACAACCAAAGCCATGGGTAGATCTACCATGAATTGCTTCGCGTGAGAAGTTGTGATATTTCCACCGATAGAGATTGCATTCGCTTCTCTAAATAGAATCAATACCGCTGCTATGATAGCGGCGCTTCGATTGAATATGGTCTTTGTGAGCAAATAAATAAAAGGTGGTAATAGAGCTAAGATGATCACTTGCAGGAAAGCTAACTTTTCATAATCCTGACCGGCGAGTAAATGTAAGATGGTCATATAAACAGCGTGCGTTGGTCGACGGATATAAGGGGAATTTTCAAAAATAAAACCTTCTCCAACTAGTGCGGTTTGGGAAGTGAGATCATATACGCGTGCATCCGAAGTGGGATAATACTCGAAATTTGGGGCTCTAATTTGGCTTATGAACCAACTCGGTTGGATAGGTTTGCTTTGCCATAATATTATTGTAAATATCCACAAAATCAGAAAAAGCAAAATATCCAATATCTTTTGTCTTTTCGCTTTGATTTCTGTTTCTGTAGTTCTTTGAAGATAAGATGAATAGATCAATATTCCCAAACCAGCTAACCACGCTAAGAATACTTGTATTCCGATAACTGGAGACCCAATCGTATTTAGACCAACATGATTTCTTTCT
>CAZJMV010000200.1:0-8660 GCA_964547225.1 uncultured Anaerolineaceae bacterium
AACCCATATCGCCTGTCGGATTGCGATAATCTGGGGCTGTAATGATTACATGGGTAACAATATCTGGGTCACGTAAACGTGAACGAATCCGCTCGTCAATATCTTGATCTGATAAGTTGGTGGTAACCAGAAGGGGGAGATGGTTAATATAGCGGTAATTTATAATCTGAAATAATTTTTCTTGCGCCCAAGCAGTCGCGTTTTGTGTACCAAAATCATCAATAATCAATAGCTCGCTGCTCCGAATTTCTTCAAAGCGGCGCTCGAAAGTAGCATCTGGATCGTTGAATGCAAAACGTAGCATATCCAGTAAATCGGGGACGGTGATGAACAGGGTGGGGATCCCGATGCTGACTGCGAAGTTTGCGACCGCAGCTGCTAAGTGTGTTTTTCCACAACCATAATTCCCTTGTAAAACCAGCCATCCATTTAATGTTCGCGAAAAATGTTGAGCTTGATTATATGCCTGTTCGAGAGAATCTGCTTGCCTTGGAAGTATTCCAAACCTACCTCGGGCATTAAAATTATCGAATGTAAGGTGGCTTAACTCTTCAAGGTGGCTGAGCTTATAGAGATGCTCTTTTACCTGAGTGGTGATTTGATTTTCACGACATGAACAGATTTGCAGTTTTCCGAAATCTGGATGGTTAATAGGTAAATCTTGACGCACATAACCAAGCCCATGACAATATGGGCACTTCGGATCTCCAAGAAAATCGGAATCGTAATTAGAGATTTGGTTAATGCTCGATGGAGTCTGAGAATTCTCCTTCGACATACCGCCGGCGATCTTTCTCAGAGTCTCGCTGATGATTGGATTTTTCTTTTTTGACATCGCGTCCTTCTGTTTGCCATCTTTTGAGGATAGCTTCTGCATAACGCCAATTCCTTTTATTCCTTTCTACGGCGATACGGATAGCATCTTCAATCCAGTGTAGAGGATAAGTTTCTTCTGCTTCACCTAACGCTTCAGCGATCATTGGTGTTAGAGCGCCGATATTACTTTCATAGAGTTGAAATATATTTTTTGGTTTTTCAAAGATTTCTGTCGGGATGGATTGATCGATGGTTGGCTTCCAGCGTCCTAATTGTATTGCTTCAACAGCAGCTCTACCCTTGGCAGAATTCAAGAAGTAAATCCTATCGCTTCGATCATTTGATTCAAATTTGGCTTCTAGAATAACGCCTCTCAATAGCGCTTGATCGATCAGATGACGAGAGAATTGATCGAACGTCTGCTTGCTTTCAATAAAGCTTTCGATGATCTCACGATCTTCGAGTAATTCGCTTTCTAAAAGGAATCGAATTGCGCCTTCTTTTTTCTCAAGTCTCCAGAAGAGATATAAAATGAATTTCATTTCTTCAAGTGTGTCGATTTTGGGAAGAAACTCTTTAAAGAAATCCTCTGGAATAGAAATTAATGGGTTATTATCATCTTTAAAACCTTTATATGCTTTCATTTTTTCCATTCAATTCCAAAATAAATCATCATTGTTTTAATCATAACAGAGAATTCTATGTAATTTGAGAGAGATCGATATGGCGGGTGGCTGCGTTCTCAAATTTAGCGATTTTTTCCATGAATACCAATTCAACTACGCCAGTTGGACCATTTCTGTGTTTCGCTACTTTTATTTGGGCTAAATTCTTATGAATGGTACCTTTGTCGTTAAGCTCCGGGCGGTGAATAAACATGACGATATCCGCATCCTGTTCTAGGCTGCCAGATTCTCGTAAATCGGATAATATTGGTTCTTTATCGGCGCGTTGTTCAATGGCTCTTGAAAGTTGGGCGGCTGCTAAAACGGGCACGTTCAATTCACGCGCCAGAACTTTCATATTTCGCGAGATAAACGATACTTCTTGAACACGGTTTTCAGAGCGTGATCCACTGGACATCAATTGTAAATAATCCACGATAACCAGATCCAATTTATATTCCATATGTAAGCGGCGACATTTTGTACGCAATTGTAGGGGAGTCAGCGCCGGTGTGTCGTCGAGAAAAATGACTGTATCACTGAGCACTTCGATTGCATGAGCGAATAAAGACCAATCATCGTCTTGCAGCCTTCCGCTGCGTAGTTTTTGTGAGTTGATCCCCGTTTCTTGAGAGATGATCCTTTGTATCAATTGCTCGTTTGACATTTCCAACGAAAAGATAGCTACATGCTTCTTGTAGGTTTGGGCTGCGTTTTTCGCTGCCGAAAGCATGAATGCTGTTTTACCTGAGCCAGGACGTCCAGCGACGATCAATAAATCTGAAGGTTGTAAGCCTCCAAGTAAACGATCCAAATCAATAAAACCAGTTGGCACCCCATAGATTTCTTCATCACGATTTGATATTTGGTCAATCCGCTTATAGTAATCCCTTATTACATCCTTAATCGGTTGAATATCACGTGTGGTTCGCTCTTCGCTGACACCAAAAACGGATTTTTCCGCCTCATCCATAACGGTGTCAATATTGATTTCTTCTTTGTAAGCTAATTTTGCTATCTCATTAGCAGCATTGAGCATACGGCGTCGAATGGATGTCTCTTCGATGATATGACCATACGCTTCAGCGTGTAATGAGGTTGGCACATTATTGATCAGAGATGAGAGAAAGACAGGACCACCCACCTCAGCTAATAAACCTTGTTGTTCTAGGTCCTCAGATACTGTGAGAAAATCAATCGGGGAACGTTTTTCATGTAGGCGACTGAAAGTGTCCCAAATCCAAGCATGGCGTTGGATGTAAAAATCATTACTTTTAAGAAAATCGGAAACATCGAAATATGCATCCGGGTTGATTAGCACTGACCCAATTAATGCTTCTTCCGCCTCACGCGAGTTAGGTACGATTTGAACGTTTGTAGTTGTAGTGCTTTGATCGTTTGGATTTGAATCCATTGATTAATTTTCCGTTCGAGAAATAGAAAACCGGGGAGAATCGCTCCTATTTTGAGGTTATCCCCGGTGAGATTAGTGATATTATGAATTATTCTTTATCTTTAGAAGCCTCATCCTCGTCATCATCTTTTTCCTCTTCATTGAGCCCTTCCAAGAAATCTTTAAAAATGGATAATCGTTCATCTTCAACCTCGGATGAAACAGTTTCGATGGATTCTTTCGTTGTTTCTTCTTCGGTGATATCTTCTTCAGGGATGATCCCAGCTGCATCCATGACTGAACGGGCAATAAATATTGGGGCATTCAACCTAACTGCGATTGCAAGCGCGTCTGATGGTCGTGAATCGATATTTATAATCTGTCCATTTACTTCAGTGACAATATTTCCATAAAACGTGTCATTTCTTAGCGAAACAACTTCAACTCGAAGGATGTGAGCATTCAATTTCTGGAATACATTTTTAAGTAAATCATGTGTAAGTGGACGTGCTACTTCAACTTCTTGTAAAGCAATTGTAATTGACTCAGCTTCATATACACCAATCCAAATTGGTAAATACCGGTCCGCATTACTTTCGCGTAAAATCACTATCCGTTGTTGTGACATTAGACTAACGCGTATACTGTCTATCACAACTTCTACCATATCCGCCATAAATGCCTCCATGAATGACGAGAGCCTTAAGGCTATCAAATAGTATTCTAACATGGGGCTGGAATAATCGCAACAGACTTTATAAAATACTTCCGGAAACTCGGGCATTCCTTTATACTTTCAAGCTTCAATGTTAAAGAATTCCGAGAAAAGCCAATTGCTTTTTTTTTGAAAAAAGGTTATAATTTGTTGAGTATTCATTTCGCAGTACTTTTGCGGGAATCCAAATAAGGTTCTCGGTCATATTTACACCGAAAGCAAATCAATGAAAAAAAAAACCAAAATATTATGGATTCAAGGCAATAGAGCGGAAGGCTTGTCTTTCATCCCAAAAATTCGCAATAAAGAGTTCGTTGTAGAAATCGTGAAAACAGGTAGTGAAGCATGTCGTTTGTTGCCTTTGCTGCATCCTGACTTGGTGATTCTGAATGCATCATCCATGCGAACTACGGGTATAAGGGTTTGTAAATCCCTGCGAAAAAAGTCAAAGAATACGCCAATTATTGTCATTACTGATCCCAGTCTAATTACCTCAGATAAACTGAATGCTAATGAAGTGCTGGTATTACCTTTCACAGTACGAAAGTTATTAAATCGAATAATGCCACTTATCCCTATGGAGAGTAATAATACTGTGGAAGTTGGAAACATACGCTTAGATATGGATCGGAAACACGTGGTGTGTGATGAACGTAAAGCGATATTAACGCCCCGTCTTGTTGATCTATTACTTTTTTTCATGCGCAATCCTGGTAATGTTTTAGAAAGAGAGGCGTTATTTCAGGAGGTATGGGAAACGGAATATACAGTTGATACACGCACATTGGATGTTCATATCAGTTGGCTTCGTCAAGCGATTGAAGAAGAACCAAGGAAACCTAAATATTTGAAGACAATTCGCGGTGTGGGATATCGGCTGGATGTTTAATGAATAAAGTCAATCTATTAGGCGTTTTTATTGACAAATTACCCTGGAAACGTTTTTTAAATGTAATTGAATCAGCAATTCATCAAGATAATCATGTTCTTATTATGCATGCAAATATTCGAGCCGTGAATCTTGCATATGAAAACCAGGATTATCGAAGGGTTTTGAATAGCGCCGACTTTGTTTTTTGTGATGGGATGGGTTTACTATTGGGGGCTCGATTATTAGGTAATCAATTAACGGAACGATTTACTGGAGCTGATTGGCTTTATCAATTAGCTGAATATTCTGCGAAGAGAGATTTCTCTCTTTTTTTCTTGGGAAGTTTACCTGGCGTTAGTGATGAGGCAGCAGCTCAATTAAAACGCTCTTATCCGAAGTTGAAAATTGCTGGTACATATCATGGGTATTTTGATAAGACAAAAGACCATCCTGAAAATCAAGAACTTATACAGTTAATTAATGCCTCAAAAACAAATATCTTGTTGGTTGGTTTTGGAATGCCCTTACAAGAATATTGGTTATATGAAAATTGGTCTAGTCTAAATGTAAATGTCGCTATTGCAGTAGGAGCGGTTTTTGAATATATTGCTGGTGAACTTAAACGCGGACCTGATTGGATGACACAAAATTATCTCGAATGGCTTGCTCGTGTTTTGATTTCTCCAGGAAGATATGCTGTTCGCTATTTACATGACATTCCATTATTTGCTGTTCGAATCTTGCGGCAGAAATTTTTTGGTTTGCCTTACAGCGATGATGCCTAGATAGCTTTTTCTTTTCAGGAATCGTAATCTCTATGAAGCATAAAATTATCTTTGGTGATAATTTACCAATTCTACAAGAAATTCCAGATACGAGTATTGATCTAATATATATTGATCCTCCTTTTAATACTGGCAAGAAACAAAAACGCACCTCGATAAAAACCAAGCAATCAGCTTCCGGGGCTCGAAAGGGCTTTAGCGGGAAAAGTTATCAAACGGTTGAAATTGGTAGTAATGAGTATGTAGATATTTTTGATGATTATCTTTCCTTTCTATACCCGAGACTGCAAGAGGCTTATCGAGTATTATCGCCAAATGGAACTTTATATTTTCACATTGACTTTCGTGAAGTTCATTATGCTAAAGTGCTTTTAGATAAAATCTTTGGGCGGGAAAGTTTTTTAAATGAGATCATTTGGGCTTATGATTATGGCGCTAGAACAAAGAAACGATGGCCACCCAAGCATGACAACGTCCTTGTTTATGTTAAAGACCCTGATCACTATACTTTTAACGTGAAGGATATTGATCGGATACCGTATATGGCGCCAGGTTTGGTGGGTGCAGAAAAAGCAGCGCGAGGAAAATTACCTACCGACACATGGTGGCATACAATAGTTGGTACGAATAGTAAGGAAAAGACGGGTTATCCAACACAAAAACCACTAGGGGTATTAAATCGCATTGTTCGAGCATCATCTAACCCTGGTGATATCGTTTTGGACTTTTTCGCTGGCAGTGGAACAACGGGGGTAAGCTGTTTGGAGCTGGATAGAAAATTTATTCTTATTGACAATAATCTTCAAGCGATGAAAATCATGGCACGCCGTTTTTCACCTTATCAAGGGATTGAATGGGTTGGATTTGACCCCCAATTAGAAGTAGAAAAAGAACCTTACCAATTGAATTTTGGTAAGGTTCTAAAGTAGTGTTAACAAATTATTTACCGAATTCCTATTTTCTAAATTTCTCTTTTAGAATATCTTCGAGAGTCGGTTGTCCAATCTCCTGCAGTTCATAACGCACACGTTGAGATGGTTTATTGATCTTGATTATTCGTTCAAGATTGATTGGAGTGCCGATAATCACCAGATCAACATCGGCAGCATTGATCGTTTGCTCTAGTTCATGAATTTGGTTATCCCCGTACCCCATCGCTGGTAAGACATTGCCAGTGGTAGGATATTTTTCATAGGTCTTTTTGATCGAACCAACCGCGTAAGCTCTTGGGTCAATAATCTCCGCAGCGCCGAATCTTCGCGCAGCTACCCAACCAGCGCCATACGCCATTTCGCCATGGGTGAGGGTGGGTCCATCCTCAACAACTAAAACTTTTTTACCTTGAATAGTGGATGGGTCATCTACAAAGAGGGGAGAAGCTCCTTCGATAAATACTGCATTGGGGTTGATGGCACGCAAGTTCTCGCGCACCTCTAAGATATCTTCGGGTTTGGCTGTGTCAACCTTGTTTATGACAAATACATCTGCTGCGCGCGCATTTGCTTCTCCTGGATGGTAGTTGATTTCATGACCAGGACGGTGAGGGTCTGCCACTACTATCTGTAAATCAGACACATAGAATGGAAGGTCATTGTTTCCGCCATCCCAAAGGATGATATCCACTTCTTCTTCTGCTTGGCGTAGGATGCGCTCGTAGTCGACACCCGCATAAACAATCACATGATTATCAATATGGGGTTCGTATTCTTCGCGTTCTTCAATGGTACATTCATATTTATCGAGATCACTGTAATCCGCATATCGTTGAACAGCTTGCTTCACGAGATCCCCATACGGCATGGGATGACGGATCGCAGCCACTTTATAACCCATGTCCCTCAAAATAAGAGATACCCGGCGAGTAGTCTGACTTTTTCCAGATCCCGTTCGGACTGCACACACGGATACAACCGGTTTTGAGGATTTCAGTTGCGTGTTCTTTGTGCCCATGAGGCGAAAATCTGCTCCCGCTGCCAGGATTTGGGATGCTTTATGCATTACATAAAGATGCGGCACATCACTATAAGCAAAGAAAACCTGCTCAATCTTTTCATCTTTGATCAATTGCAGTAAGTTCTCTTCGGGATAAATGGGAATTCCTTCAGGATACAAATCACCAGCGAGTTGCGGTGGATATATACGACCTTCGATATCCGGTATTTGTGTGGCAGTAAATGCGACCACTTTGTATTCTGAATTTCCTTTAAAAAACACGTTGAAATTATGAAAATCACGCCCTGCGGCGCCCATGATAAGAGTACGAACTGGCGACATGGTTTTTAAATATACTCCTTTGTTATGAATAAATTTTTTCTAATCGGGTTCGCATGAATGAATAGGATATTGCCGATTCTTTTACATTAATTCCGGCGCCTCAATACCCAGCATGGATAAGATATTGGTTATTGTTTGACGCGTTGCAGCTACTAATCGCAATCGAAAATCTTTAATCTCAGCTTCTGTACTTAAAACAGGACATTGATTATAAAAATCATTAAATGCACGCGCAATATTATAAGCTAAATTTGTTAGGTGTAGGGTTTTTAATTCTTCTGCTGAACGCTGTACTTCGCCTGGTAGTCGTGAGATCAGATCAATTAATTGAATTTCTGTAGGATGAAGGTCATAATTGGGTTGAATATGCTTAGAATTTGGTGATGCTGCAGCACGCCGCAGAATACTATTGGCGCGTACATTGGCGTATTGGATATAGGGCGCTGCTTGTCCTTCGAAATTTAAAGCGCTTTCCCAGTCGAAAGTAACTACTTTGGCGTTATCGCGGGCTAACATGGTGTACTTCAGCGCTCCTAAGGCAACACTAGCGGAGATTTTTTCTTTTTCATTCGCTTCCAGGTTCGGATTTTTCTGATTAACGATTTGATATGCGCGTGATTTCGCTTCTCGAATAAGGTCTTCTAATAATACAACCGTTCCATCACGTGAAGACATGGTTACATTTCCTGGTAGATTGACAATTTCATACGCCAGGTGGTAACAGTTCTCTGCCCAAGGATAACCTAAAATCTCTAAGGTTTTGTAGATTTGCTGCATATATAATGATTGACGTACATCAATCACATAGATCGAGCGATCTAGATCATACTCTTCAAACTTTTTTATAGCTAAGGAAAGGTCCTTTGTGGAGTAAAGTGAAGTGCTGTCAGACCGTAAGACTACCAGAACGCGATATTTCTCTTTCTTCAAACCTAGGAGATCATCCAATCGTACAATCACAGGTCCTTCAGGTCTTTCATCTTCAGCGATTTGGCGTTCAATCATCTCTTCGACTAATTCCTTACCTGAATCTTCGACCTCGCTCTCAAGATAGATACGATCAAATCTCACGCCGAGAATTGAATAAATTTGATCAAATCCATCCAAAGACCAATCTCTTGTTTTTTTCCAAAGGTCAATA